>NZ_JAKKSC010000004.1:0-250454 GCF_025653705.1 Shewanella sp. SM87 | reverse complement strand
ACTCAAACAAAGAAAATCAGCTTTCCGAATTATTATTAGCGTGAGCCAGTGATGGACACGGTAATAAACAGAATTTGCTTGGTGACAATAGCCTTGTGGAACCACCTGATCCCATCCCGAACTCAGAAGTGAAACGCAAACGCGCCGATGGTAGTGTGGGGTCTCCCCATGTGAGAGTAGGTCATCGCCAAGCGCCTAATTATCTCATTGAGATGTAACCAAGCCAGCTAAATAAGCTGGCTTTTTTGCGTCTGCAATTTGTAGAAATTAGTCCGTTTTTCTTTCAGCTTGCATGTTTCTCCGCTATTTTTACTCACCAACTCACCAACTCACCAACTCACCAACTCACCAACTCACCAACTCACCAACTCACCAACTCACCAACTCACTAACTCACCAACTCACTAACTCACCAACTCACTAACCATTTCAATTACTGAGTTCTTTGTCGGTCCTAGGATTTCCTATTTCGTTCTCGTCCTATTGCTTAATCCTGCGCATAACTAAACGCCTGAGCTCTAGCTCAGGTGGCACTGTTGCTTATCTTTTAAGATAGCGGTTTCACACACCAACCGTATTGTTAGGCACTGCTCTGTGTTGGTATCTAGGGGGCATTTAAGTTGTCAAAACCGATGATTTAATTTGCTGAATTGAACCCATTCCTCTTCTTCAAACAATGTCTTCAGAACAATATTCCTTTTTATTTTGCCACTTAGTCAGATGGTAGTAGCTTGGATTGTTAAATTTGCATATTTTTTCACTTGGTTTATTCCTATGCTCGTTGTTTTCAATTTAGGAATCATTTTTTAGCTTAAGAGATCACTTCAGCTTAAATCCAACATTATGCTTGTTTCATTATGGAATATTGAATTAATCGCTCGATTTATGAGGATTAATAACTTGCTGTCTGTGGATTTACTTAATATTGGTAAGACCAATTTACACTGATATGGTTTTTTTGTTATCAATTGGTTATGTTCGTAGCAGGTTGAGTTCAGCTGGTTTTCTTGTTGTGTGATTGGTTAGCTTTGAAATGTGATTTTTTATTCAATTTTTCTGATTGGTGGTCGCTATGTGTCTGTTTACGGAAGAACCATAGTTTGTGAGCAGTTCATTTGATGAATTTTGAACTTGTAATGCGATAGCGATGATTTTGGGGCAATCGCGCTGTTGATAGGGATCTAGAGAGGAAGGGGTAGGGGAGCTATGGAGGATGTAACACAATCTTTATTGGATGCCGTTGGCATTATGTTTTTGGGGATGGGCTTAGTTTATTTATTTTTAAGTGTACTAATCCTTGGGATTCATTTGGTTGCGCGTTGGTGTGCAGTCGATGCTGCATCTGCACGTTTTGCTAAAAATCATGCTAAGAGTCAGCAGAGGGTAGCGGAATCTGATGCTAAACCTTTAGATCCAAGCTTGGTCGCTGCGATTTCACTAGCGGTAAAGCAGTATCGTTCACAGATTAAGTAATGGGGAGCAGTATGACTTTTGTATCTAATTCTACGACAGCAGTGGCTAAGCCATTATTTTTAACTGATGTCGTATTGCGGGACGCACATCAATCCATTTTAGCGACGCGCTTACGCATTGATGACATGTTACCTATAGCGCCGTTACTCGATAAGATTGGTTTCTGGTCGTTGGAATCTTGGGGTGGGGCGACTTTTGATGCCTGTATTCGTTATCTTGGTGAAGATCCCTGGGACAGAATTCGTGAGTTGAAAAAGGCGATGCCGAATACGCCGCAACAAATGCTGCTGCGTGGCCAAAACTTATTAGGTTATCGCCATTATGCCGATGATTTAGTCACGCGTTTTGTTGAGCGTGCTCATACTAATGGCGTCGATGTATTTCGTATTTTCGATGCAATGAATGATGTTCGTAATCTCGAAACTGCGGTGAAAGCGGTGCGCCAAGTTGGCGGCCATGCGCAGGGGACTATCTCATACACGACTAGCCCTGTGCATACCATAGAGACTTGGGTTGATATGGCAAAACGTCTCGAAGATATGGGATGTGATTCTTTGTGTATCAAAGATATGGCGGGCTTACTTAAGCCTATGGAAGCGTTTGAGCTTATCAGTCGACTAAAATCCCAAACGCAACTCGTGTTATCTATGCATTGTCATGCGACGACAGGATTAAGTACCCCCACTTACCAGAAAGCCATTGAAGCGGGTATCGATGTGCTCGATACGGCAATTTCGTCGATGAGTCAAACCTATGGACATACTGCTACTGAAACCGTTATCGCTATGGTGGAAGATACTGAGCGTGCGACTGGTTACGATATGGTATTGCTTGAGGAGATTGCCGCTTATTTCCGTGAAGTACGCAAGAAGTACGCTAAGTTTGAAGGCGCGCTGAAAGGCATTGATTCGCGGATCTTACGTGCACAAGTGCCTGGTGGCATGCTGACCAATATGGAGAGCCAACTAAAGGAACAAGGCGCGGCCGATAAGATGGACTTGGTCTTGGAAGAAATTCCTCGCGTGCGTGCTGACTTAGGTTTTTTGCCCTTAGTGACACCGACATCGCAGATTGTCGGCTCGCAGGCGGTAATCAATGTGCTAATGGGGGAGCGTTATAAGTCACTGACTAAAGAGACTGAAGGCGTGCTTAAGGGCGAATATGGCGCGACGCCTGCGCCAGTCAATGCCGCATTGCAAGCGAGAGTCTTACAAGGAGCCGAAGCCATTACATGTCGCCCTGCTGATTTATTAACGCCAGAGCTAGCTAAATTACGGCTTGAGTTAGCTGATAAAGCACAGGAACAAGGCATTCGCCTATCTTCAGAGCATGACGATGATGTGCTGACATATGCACTCTTCCCACAAATAGGATTGCAGTTCTTAAAGAATCGTGACGATCCGAGCGCCTTTGAGCCTAAGCCTGAGCTGACTTCGGTACTTGCTGCTTCTAATGCTGCGGATCGTGGCCCTGAAACCTACACGGTAACTGTCGAAGGGCAAGAGTACGTAGTTGAAGTCGCCGCAGGCGGTGAGATCTCGCAAATCCAGCCACAGGGCCAAAGTGTTCATGCTGTGCAAGCTGTGACTGAGAGTACAACACCAGCAACAAGCCATGGTGAAATCAGGCTTGAAATGAGCGCGCCTTTGTCGGGCAATATCTTCAAAGTGCATGTTTCTCCTGGCGATAGAGTGTGTGAAGGCGATGTCGTGATCATCCTTGAGGCGATGAAGATGGAAACCGAAATTCGTGCTCAGGGCGATGGTATTATCGCTAAGATCTGGGTGAAAGAAGGTGACTCAGTGTCTGTGGGTTCCCAATTACTGGCCTTGGCGTAGGAGTCATTATGGAAGGTTTAATGGCTTTTTGGGCCGAGACAGGTATCGCTCACTTTACTGGCGGGCAAGTGTTGATGATGGCAGTGGGCGCTTTGCTCTTGTATCTCGCCATAGTGCGTGGATTTGAGCCTTTGCTATTGTTGCCCATTGGTTTTGGTGCAGTGCTGGCGAACATTCCCCATGCGGGATTTACCGAAGAAGGTGGCATCCTGTATTACGCCTATCATGTGGGGATTGAAACTGGGGTGTTCCCACTGTTGATCTTTATGGGCGTCGGCGCGCTGACCGACTTTGGTGCCTTGATAGCGAATCCTAAAACTCTGTTATTAGGGGCGGCTGCGCAGTTTGGGATTTTTGCGACACTGATTGGCGCAATAGCGCTGAACTTAGTGCCGGGATTTGAGTTCACCATGAAGGATGCAGCGGCCATTGCGATTATTGGCGGTGCCGATGGACCAACGGCGATTTTCCTTGCCTCAAAACTGGCGCCTGAGTTATTAGGTGCGATTGCGGTCGCGGCCTATTCCTACATGGCGTTAGTCCCTATTATTCAACCGCCGATCATGCGTTTACTGACAACTCAAGCCGAGCGCGAAATAAAAATGGAGCAGCTGCGCGAAGTCAGTAAGAAGGAAAAGATCATTTTCCCTTTGATGGTACTGGGATTAACGATTCTCTTCTTACCTGCTGCCACACCTCTAGTGGGCATGTTTTGTCTTGGTAACTTGATGCGTGAATCGGGCGTGGTGGATAGATTATCGAAAACGGCGCAGAACGAGCTTATCAATATCGTTACGATTTTCTTAGGGTTAGCTGTCGGTTCTAAGTTATCAGCCGACCAATTCCTGCGACTTGAAACCTTAGGGATTTTGGTATTGGGAGCTTTAGCATTTGGCATTGGTACTGCTGCAGGTGTATTGATGGCAAAACTGATGTGTAAGTTGTCGGGTGGTAAGATTAATCCGTTGATTGGTGCGGCAGGGGTGTCGGCTGTGCCTATGGCAGCGCGAGTCGTGAACAAAGTTGGATTAGAGGCCAATCAACATAACTTCTTGTTGATGCACGCTATGGGACCCAATGTGGCGGGAGTGCTAGGTTCTGCTGTGGCTGCGGGGATTTTACTTGCCGTGCTGGGGTGATGACAGATTGGGTTAACTGATTGGGCTTGACTGAGTGGGTAAATTTAGCGGGTTTATCTTCGAATTTATTCTAGTCGTTAACGCTGTTTTATTACTAAGGCCAACTCAGTATTGAGTTGGCTTTTTGTTAAGTCACTAATTTAGAAAATGAATCCTTGGTATTAACCTAAGCCGTTAACCAGAGTAATGCCATAAGGATTAAAATCAGCCCGCCACCTATACCGATAATGTAGATAAAACCTCGTCGGCCTTGTTTTAGTGTGAGTTTGTTGGCTTTTAAAAATAACGCCCAAAACAAACATAGGATCAGCGGGATAAGGAAGAGTCTCGTCATTGTCTGTTCTGCTAAAGTGTGAGTTAGAGTGGTTTTAGAGTCTAACAGCTTGATCTTATTTGAGTAACCTATTTTGCAGTTAATAGAGACTGTCGAAGTCGATTGTGGTCTCTAAAGCCAATAGATTAAAGACTGTTTGCAGGATAATAAAAGAGACCGCCGAAGCGGTCTCTTACTGTGGTCAATGGTACTGATGATTTAGCTTAATACTGTTTATACAGTATTGTTATTGCTACGAACTCACAGGTGTAATGTCTTGATTGTCATTCGAATAGAACTGTACTTCATCGAGTTCATTTTCGGATTTACCAATCACAACAGCAGTCATCATATCGCCCGTCACGTTAGTTGCTGTGCGGATCATATCGATAATACGGTCAATTGCGGCGATAAAGGCAATGCCTTCAAGTGGCAGACCAATCACACCTAAGGTGACAGTTAACATCACCATCGCACTTCCTGGTACGCCAGCGGTACCAACAGAAGCCACTGTCGCAGTCACGGCGATCATCACATAGTCCAGTGTGTCGAGCGGAATATTGTAAATTTGAGCGATGAAGATAGCGGCTATCGCAGGGTAAATCCCCCCACAGCCGTCCATATTCATGGTCGCACCTAATGGCATCACAAAGGCACTATAACGCTTTGATACGCCCATGGTTTCGACTGCGCGAGTGCTCGCAGGTAAAGTACCGAAACTTGAAGAAGTACTAAAGGCGACTAACTGCGCTGGCATAGCTTTGCGGAAAAATTGCAGTGGGCTTAAACCACCGACAAATTTCACTAAGCCACCGTAAACAAAGATGATGTGGATAAAAGCGGCAATGTAGATAGCCCCGATAAACTTACCTAAAGGCAGTAGAGTCGATAAACCATATTCACCCACAACCCATGCCATTAAACCAAACACACCGATAGGAGTGAGTTTTAAGACCATGCGAGTCAGTTGGAACATGACTTCTGCGCCTGCTTCAATAGTGCGTTTTAATGGCTCTGCTTTCTCGCCGACTTTATTGATAGCTATACCCACCAAAGCTGCAAACACGATAATTTGCAGTACCTTGCCTTCAGCGAGTGAAGCAAAAGGATTGACAGGGATCATGTCGAGCAACACTTGTGCGAAACCGGGAATATTACGCTCGCGCACTTCAGTCGTTGTGAGTTGCATGGTGCCACCCATGTCGATCATTGAGCCCACAGCTAAGCCGATCAGAGAGGCGATTGTGCCTGTCAGCATGAACATACCCAAAGTTTTCAAGCTCAGGCGTTTCAGACTGGTTTGCGAGTTGAGCGATGTGATACTCACGACAATGGCACAAAATACCAAAGGCGCGACCAACATCTTAATGGCCCCAATGAACAGATCACCTAATGGTTTTAGCACTGTGGCGCTTTCACCTAAAATAACGCCAACGAGCGCACCTAAGATAAAGCCTGCTAAGACTTTTTGCCAAAACGGAATGCGGCTAATGGTTTGAAGGATCATGCATATTCCAGAAAAATAAATTAAGAGTGAGCCAATAGGCCTGCGATGATAGGATTCGTATTTAACGAGTTGAGCGTGATGTTAACGCGCTCTCAGTCATGCGCATGGTTATTGCCTGCCATAGTTAACCATTGTATCGACAGAGCTAGGGTTATAACAAACCGTTTTTCTTATAACTTATTGTGATAAGTGAGTTTGTTGTAAAAAGATTAAGTGAAACATTCAATTAACCCATGACAAACCTTATCGCATTGAATACAAAAAGAGAGATTTATCATTGAGTAAGCCATTATGACTGAGTTAGGCATTATGTTCTCCGGCGCTTTTTTAGCGGCGACTTTGTTACCGGGGGGATCTGAAGTCTTACTCGTGGCGCTATTAAACAAAACTCCAGAGGCTTGGGTTGCGCTGGTCGTGGTGGCCAGTATTGGTAACACGTTGGGCGCGATGACCAGTTTCTATTTAGGCCGCTTAGGCCGTCTAGCAAAATCACCAGAAGCGTTAGCGACAGGTAAACACGCAAAGGGGCTCGCCTTGATTGAACGCTACGGCGTGTGGGCGTTGTTACTCTCATGGGCACCGGTTGTCGGCGATATTCTCTGTTTATTGGCGGGTTGGTTGAGGCTACCGCTAATTCCCTCTTTGGTGATGATTTTAATCGGTAAAACAATTCGTTACTTAATTGTTGCCGCTGCCGTGCTGCAATGGATGGCATGATGGCGCTAGGATGCATTTAATGGTCAAGGGCGGGGAGTGTTTTTCCGTTTAGACTGAATTTACTGTATAGATAGGAACTTAGTGTCAATTTCGCGAGTCATAAATCCCAATGCTTAATCATTTAAGCGCACTATGACTAAACGCAGCACTATGATTATGAAGCTGTATTTTTGGCCCATTGATGTATGAGGGGAATGTTTTGAAGAAATGGATATTAGCGGTCGCAATTTCTGCCGCACTTGCGGGTTGTGCATCTGAAACGACTACGGCGAACTTGCCCGCAGGCGTTAAACTTATCGAAAATGTGCAATTGGCCGATTCGCAAGTAGGGATCCCCTACAAAAAGTACCAATTAGCCAATGGGTTAACGGTTATTTTACATCAAGATGATTCAGATCCCTTAGTGCATGTCGACGTCACTTATCATGTGGGCTCTGCCCGTGAATTAGCTGGGCGTTCGGGATTTGCGCATTTATTTGAACACATGATGTTCCAAGGCTCGCAGCATGTTGCCGATGAACAGCATTTTGAAGTGGTTACCGAAGCCGGTGGTACCCTAAATGGCACGACTAATACCGACAGAACCAATTACTTTGAGACAGTACCCAACAATCAATTAGAAAAAATGTTGTGGCTTGAGTCGGACCGTATGGGCTTTTTGTTGCCCGCACTCACTAGTGAAAAATTCGAAGTGCAGCGCGAAACCGTCAAAAACGAGCGTGCACAACGTATCGATAATCAGCCCTATGGCCGCATGAGTGAGCGTTTTAGCCAAGCTATGTACCCTGTCGGTCATCCTTATTCTTGGCCTGTAATTGGCTGGCCGGACGATCTTAATCGCGCCACGGTTGACGATGTTAAACACTTTTTCCAACGTTGGTATGGCCCTAACAATGCGACCTTGACCATAGGTGGCGATTTCGATGAAATGCAAACCTTAGCCTGGGTAAATAAATATTTTGGTGAAATCCCCCGCGGCCCTGAAGTCTCGTTAGAGCAAAAGGCGCTGGTTAACTTAGATAAGACACGTTACATCTCCATGGAAGATCAAGTGCACTTGCCTTTGATCCGTATTGGTTTTCCAACTGTATACGCTAGACATTCAGATGAGGCCGCGCTCGATCTGTTGGCCAATATTTTAGGTGGTGGTAAAACATCCTTATTATATAAAAACTTGGTTAAGGACGGTTATGCCGTGCAGGCTAATGTGAGTCATCCTTGTCAAGAGCTTGCGTGTCAGATGTCGATTTATGCTTTAGCCAATCCTGAAAAGGGCGGCAAACTGGCGGATCTGGAGCAACGTATTCTCGACTCGATTAAGGAGTTTGAGCAACGTGGCGTTACCGATGACGATCTGCAAAAAGTCAAAGTGCAGTTTGAGGCTGATACCATTTATAGCCTGCAGAGTGTTTCTGGCAAAGTGTCGACTTTAGCGATGAACCAAACGCTGTCGGGCAATCCGAACATGATTGCCTCAGATCTGAATCGTTATGCCAATGTGACCAAAGACGATGTGATGCGCGTGTTTAAGCAATACATTAAAGATAAACCTATGGTGGTTATGAGTGTGGTGCCGCAGGGAATGACGTCACTTATTGCCCATGCGGATAACTTTACGCCTGCAACGTTGCCGATTGCACACTCTGCGGTAGAGGGGGATTTGCCCAAGCCTGAACTTGTTTCAAGTTTTGATCGGACTAAGATGCCTGCATCTGGCGTTGCACCTATGCTCAAAGTACCTAAAATTTGGACAAAAACCTTAGCCAATGGCATCGAAGTCATGGGCACTCAAAGTACTGAAACACCAACAGTTGAGTTAATTGTTTATCTCAATGGTGGCCACAGACTCATACCCGTCGAAAAAGCAGGCTTAGCAACGCTGACTGCGGAAATGCTTAATGAATCGAGTCAGAAGCGCAGCAGTGAAGGACTATCACAAGCCTTAGAAATGCTAGGTAGTAGTGTCGATTTTAGTGCGTCTGAATATCAAAGTTCGATCAAATTATCGGCTCTGACAGCACATTTAGATGAGACGCTGGCGATTATGGAAGAAAAGCTGTTTCAACCAGCGTTCAGCGAAGCTGACTTTGCGCGAGTGAAACAGCAGCAATTACAACAGATCCAGCATATGCAGTCCGATCCTAGCTATCTGGCTGATACGGCGTTGTCGTCTTTGTTATACGGTAAAGACAATGCGTTAGGTGTGAATGATCTCGGCACGCTCGATTCAGTCGCGGCGCTTACGTTAGCCGATGTAAAAGCGTTTTATGCCCAGCAGTATCAAGGCGGCAACGCTAAAATTGTCACTGTTGCTAATTTATCTGAATCTGCATTGCTGCCTAAATTAGCGGGATTAAACCAGTGGAAAGGAGAAGCAGCTGTGGTACCGCCACTTAAGCCACTCCCTGCATTAAAAGGCGGCACAATTTATGTGATTGATAAACCTGGTGCGGCGCAATCGGTAATCAATATTGCCAAGCGCGCATTACCCTACGATGCCACAGGCGATTATTTTAAATCTTATCTGATGAATTATCCGTTAGGCGGCGCATTCAATAGCCGTATCAACCTAAATTTACGTGAGGATAAAGGTTATACCTATGGTGCTCGCACTCGTTTTACAGGCGGTGCTGAAGTGGGCGATTTTGTCGCATCAAGTAACGTTCGCAGTGACGTGACGGCGAAAGCACTCATTGAGTTTGTAAAAGAAATCAGTGCTTATCAGCAGCAGGGCATGACGGATACTGAACTTGCCTTTATGCGTAATTCAGTCTCTCAAGGGCAAGCTCTTGATTATGAAACACCGTATCAAAAAGCGGGCTTTATGCGGATGATCCAACGTTACCAATTGAGTCAAGATTTTACGACTCAACAGGACAAGATCATTAATACTGTAACAAAAGATGAACTCAATGCCCTCGCGGCTTCCGAGCTAGATATCAATAAAATGGTGATTCTGGTGGTGGGAGATAAAGCGACAATTGAAGCGGATTTAGCGGTATTGGGCTATCCAATTGAAACTTTAGTATTGTAAATTAGTATTTCGCCCTTATATAGGTAGGATAGACGGGTGCATTAGTTAACGACTATTTGCCCCATATTTACCGGATTTACATCGAAAGACGGTGACAGCATTAGCTGTCACCGTCTGCTTTTAATCATACAAGGTGTGAATTTGGCTTGCCCCACAGACAGGTTTAGATTTATTTTGAGGCATATTTTGCAAGATAAGCCTCAAAATAAAGGTCTGACTGTTAACCTTGTCGCGATAGCGAATCACCAATTAGAGAAGCGCAAATTGAAGTCATTCAATGAATTAGTACAACATCTCTCGGACGCCAATGGGCGCACAGCACTCTTGGGTATGTTACGTGGCATAGAACGTGAGGCGTTGCGGATTGATGAGTTTGGTTATCTCGCGACAGACTCGCATCCCGAAGCATTAGGCTCGGCGTTAATGCATTCACGTATTACGACGGATTACAGTGAAGCCTTGCTCGAGTTTATTACGCCAGTAAATCACAATGTTGAGCAACTTCTCACTGGGTTAACTGAGACTCATGCCTTCAGCGTGCGCCACTTAAATGGTCAGCGTTTGTGGCCCGTGAGCATGCCTTGCTATGTGAAAGATGAGCAACAGATCCCCGTTGCCCGCTATGGCTCATCGAATACTGGCATGATGAAAACCTTGTATCGTAAGGGGTTAACCTATCGTTATGGCGCCCTGATGCAGATCATCTCTGGGGTGCATTTTAACTTTTCGGTATCGCAAGAATTATGGCAAAGCCTGTATGAGTTAAGTGATAAACAGTTAACTTACGATGATTTTATTTCAGAATCCTATTTCGGCTTGATCCGTAACTATCGCCGTTTAGTGTGGGTACTTCCTTATTTATTTGGTGCCTCGCCAGCGTTATGTAGCTCCTTTATTAAAGATCAAAAAACCGACCTCAAGTTTGAAAAAACGGGCCATGGAACTCTGTATCTGCCCTATGCCACTTCGTTGCGTATGAGTGATTTAGGCTACACCAACAAAGAGCAAGAAGATCTAAATATCAGCTATAACTCTTTGCCTGAGTATCTGGCTGGCGTGAATGCTGCCACTAAAATGCCTTCAGCAAACTTTGCTAATATCGGCGTTAAAGTCGATGGTGAGTATCGTCAACTTAATGCCAATGTATTGCAGATTGAAAACGAGTTCTACTCGCCAATCCGTGCGAAACGGGTCACACGTAGTGGCGAGAAACCGTCTGAAGCTCTGGCCCGTGCTGGGGTGGAATACATTGAAGTGAGAGCGCTGGATGTTAATCCATTTAGCCCAGTTGGCATTGAGGCGACACAAGTGCGTTTCCTTGATTTATTCCTACTCTATTGTTTATTAACGCAGTCGCCTAAGTCTGAGGCGAGCGAAGAGGCGAGATTAAGCGCGAATCTTAAAGCTGTGGTGCTTGAAGGCCGTAAACCTGGGCTTGAGTTATTAACCGCAGACGGTTCACGTTCGCTTAAATCTTGGTTAGAAGAGTTGTTTGATGCCTTGCAACCTTTGGCAGTATTGCTCGATGGTGAGGGGACGGATTATCAAGTGGCTTTGGCCCATTGGCGTAAAGCGGCTGAAGATCCGAATTTAACCCTGTCGGGACAAGTACTGCAAAACGTGATCAACAAGGGCCAAGATCATGGTCAGTGGGTAATGACGTTAGCGCAGCAATACTACCAATACTTTATCGATTATCCCTTGTCGAGCGAGACCATAGCGCAGTATCAAGCTGAAGCATCCAGTTCGCTTAACAAGCAAGCTGAACTAGAGACGGCGCAGAGTGCAGTTTCATTCGATGATTATCTGGAAGATTACTTTGGAGTGAAGCCGTGAAAGAGGGGTTATTCTCTTTCACTGGCCTACGTGCCCGCGCAGCTTTGATTGTGTTCAGTGCCTTGTTATCTGGCTGCGCCGCGTCACCTGAAGATCCTCTGGGCTGTGGTACTGTGTCTGGTTATTTGCAGCCCGATGCCAGTACTCACTGGTATCGAGTTGTGGTGACCCATTTAAACGGGCAGGCAGTCGTTTCAAAGCCTAATTATCAGTTAGCGCCTGGCGAATATGAATTTACCGTTGCGGAGCTGATCGATGATCCAAGTTTGTCAGTCACGCTTGCCGCGCGGACACCCAAAGTATTCAAGCTCAATGTCGAAAGTCATCAGCGTTATCATATCGGTGCGTTATTTCACACTGATAAGCGCTATATGGGTAAAGACACTGCGTATTGGGAACCCGGCGTGTGGCAGCAAGAAGATCATGAGTGTCAGTTTGAGCTGAGTCCCGAAACGAAATAGCCAAAGTGTTAAGTTCAAGTGGTAAGCCAGCAACATACGATTTAAGTCATATTGATTTAGCCCCTAGCGTTGAGATCTTCTAAGCGCAAAAAAGGCTTTTTATGCTTGCCTCAGCCTGAGTCTATGACATCATGGCGCGAGCTAACTCTCCAAAGAACATGATATTAATGAATAAATCCTCCGCTATCTTACTCTGCGCAAGTCTCGGCATCTTGTCAGGTTGCGCGACATCTCCGCCTAAGTCTCCCGAAAATTTGTGTGAGATATTTCAAGAACACCGAGATTGGTACGATGCCGCTAAAGATGTCCGTGATAAATGGGGTGTGCCAGTGCATGTGCCGTTAGCTATGATGTATCAAGAGAGCTCATTCAAGCACAATGCCGCGCCACCGATGGAATACTTTTTAGGTTTTATCCCTATTGGCCGTGCCAGTGATGCCTATGGGTATGCGCAGGCTAAGACCATGACGTGGGATGATTATGTGCGTGAGACGGGAAACAGTTGGTCGAGCCGCAGTGATTTCGATGATGCCTTGGATTTTATGGGCTGGTTTATCAGCAAAACCCATAAGATAAATGGCGTATCTAAATGGGATGCGCGGGCGCAGTATCTTAATTATCACGAAGGCTGGGGCGGTTATCGCCGTGGCAGTTATAAATCTAAGGCGTGGTTAGTGAAAGTGGCGAATAAGGTGGATGAAAGGTCGAAACGCTACGCGGCTCAATATAAAACCTGCCAAGAAGATTTAGATTCATCTTGGCTGTGGCGTTTATTTTTTGGTTAGGGTTACGTTTTTATATCATTGTCAGCGACTTAAGTGAGAATGGCTGACTGTCGGTGTTCAATTTAGATATTTAATCGAGATAGCTAATCGAGATAGCTAATTGAGATAGTAAACTCAAATATTCAACTCCGACACTTACTGATTGTTGATATTAGCCTTTTGACATCGGCTGCAGCACCATACTTCAATTGATTTATTGCGCTTTCACTGCGAAGGTTTCTAATGCCTGAATGGCTTTTTTCTTCGCACGTTTTTGCTCATACATAGCATGATCTGCAGTCTTAAAGGATTGATACCAATCGGCTTCGAAGGGGGCAATACCAAAACTAAAACCTAGGCTAAGCTCTGAACCTTGATTCAAGGTTTTGCGCATATCATCTAAGTCCTGTTCAATTTGAGCTAACGGCCCATGGCATAAAGCGACAAACTCATCGCCACCAAAACGGGAAATAATGCCTTTATTTTGCCAATAGGCGAGAATGGCGGTGGCTGTTCGCTTGATGGCAACATCACCCATCTGGTGCCCATAGGCATCATTAATGGACTTGAGATTGTCCATATCGATAATAATTAAAAAACTGCCTAAGTGAGGCTTGTGTTGCCAGTGGTGCAGTTCATCTTCAAAATTCTTTCGATTATAAAGTCCTGTTAATGGATCAAAATTGGCGAGTTTAGTGATCTGCAGTGACTTCTGATAGAGCGCAATGGCATTGCTAGCTTCGTGAGTTAGGATAGAGACAAGATTGCGGTCGTAATCGCTAAAGGCGCCAAGGCTACTGCTATCGAGATTGAGCATGGCATACAGTTTGCCATCAATACGAATTGGGCTAGACAGGGTTGAGCGTATCGGCTGCTTCGACACTGAGAGTAACACTTTTTGATCATCTTCCGTTAAGGTGCTAGCCGCATTGATATTCTTCATATCATTGATGACCACCACTTGGTCGCATCTCCCTTCAGTGAGTCGATATTCAAAAGTTTGCTCTAAGGTAAAATCCAGTTGTCTGAGTTTTGCTAAATCGAGCCCCACGACAGATTCAAAATACAGTTTATTATTCACCTCGTTGATTTTAATGATGCTGCCCATTTCGGCACCATTAATCACGTACACGGCTTTATTGAGTAAGGCGTCCAGAAAGGCATGCTCATTTTTATAATGGCTCGAGAGATGGGCGAGTTCATAGATGGCATCGTTGATGGTGACGACTTGCTCTAAATGCTGCCATAGTCGAGTTAAACGACCCTGATGCAAATAGTAAATTAGGCTGTAGGCAAAAATATAAATGATGCAAACAAACAGTAAGGGCAGGATAGTCCAATTTTCTGTGGGTGCATTAAAGATAAACAGCAGGATGAATAGACATATCGGCACTATAAGCAGTAGCAGATGATAGCGATAATCTAAGCGATCTATGGTCTTGCGTTTGAAATTATCCCTTAATTTCACTCGACTATTCCTTTATCTGTGTCATTGCTAGTAATCATTGAATGCTATACATCACTAACGTATTCACACTGAGTTCAGTTAAGTATATAACGAAAATTGAAATATAAACTGATATGAAACTGTGAACAATTTCATATCAGTGATTTTGGTACTAAATACTGAATTAACGCGAATTTTCTGCGTATTCGGCCAATATCCAAGCTAATGGTGCTTGGTATTGGATTGGCATCCAAGTTTGCAGTGCGGCTATGCTCTGGTTGAGCACAGTTTGATTTGGCACTGATAGGTTTAAATGTCCGACTTTACGACCCGGGCGAACTTCTTTGTTGTACCAGTACAACTCTGCATTGGGCAAACTTAACCAGCGAGGGTCATTATCGATACCGATAAGGTTGACCATAACACACTGAAAATTCACTTGTGGCTGTGGGATCGCAATTCCGCAAAGTGCTCTAAGATGCAGCTGGAATTGATCCATATGGGTTCCGGCTTGGGTCCAATGCCCAGAGTTGTGCACTCGCGGCGCCAGCTCATTCACCAGTAGCTCATCGCCAACACGGAAGCATTCCATCGCCATCACGCCGACGTATTCAAGCTCGTGCATAATGGCGCTGAGCATAGTTTCGGCTTGGGTTTGCAAGGGGGTTAAGCGTGCCAGTGGCGAAATCGACGCCATTAAAATGCCGTCCTGATGCAAGTTCAGCGTCAGCGGATAAAACACGCATTCGCCTTCGCGAGTACGCACGCCAACCAATGATACTTCTTCATCAAAATTAATCGCTTGCTCAGCAATCGCAAGGTTACGCCAATCATTTGGAATATCGCCCACTTCGGCTTGTTTAAGCCAATGTTGACCTTTACCGTCATAACCACCGGTACGGCGTTTCATCAAGACTCTAGGACCATAATGTTGATACAGGGTATCGACTTGGGTGTTATCGTCGACTAAGGTCCAAGGCGCCGTGGGAACGCTGAGCTGGTCGAGTAGACTCTTTTGGCTAAAACGGTCGGCTAAACGGCTAAATACCGGACCATTAACAAAATGGGGGTGTGAGCTGAGTTGTAAACTCAGGGCGGACTCTGGCCACTGTTCGCGCTCGGCGGTGATAATGTCGTGGGGCGCGAGTGGCAGGATTTCATCCGTAGGCGTCATGATATCGACGGCGTTAACTTCAATTGCTAATGGCTCACCAGCGTGGGTCAACATGGCGCCCAGCTGACCATTACCTAATACCCAAACCTTAGGTTTAGTGTTTGTCTGGGTCATTAGACTTCCCTCGGGTCTGGATTGTCCAGTACCGCACGGGTCTGTTCTTCTCTGAAAGCGTCAACACGAGCCGCTAATTCTGCATCGTTATTCGCAAGGATTTGGCAGGCCAATAATCCCGCATTGAATGCGCCCGCTGTACCTATGGCTAAGGTGCCGACGGCGATGCCTTTTGGCATTTGAACGATAGACAATAAGCTATCCATACCTGACAGGGCTTTACTTTGGACTGGTACACCTAATACGGGTAAGCGAGTTTTAGAGGCGATCATACCGGGTAAGTGCGCTGCACCACCGGCGCCACCAATGATGATTTTAAAACCACGTTCGGCGGCAGAGGCTGCAAACTCCATGAGTTTATCTGGCGTTCTATGGGCGGAAACCACTTCAACATGATAAGGCACTTGCAGTTTATCCATTATCTCAGCGGCGGCTTCCATCGTGGGCCAATCACTTTTAGAACCCATAACAACAGCAACAAGGGCTTGCATGATAACTCCTTAACTCACTAATTTTAATTATATTTTGACCTTGTTTCAGGTCTAGGTACAGTTGATGCTTGTCTAGCCGTCACTGGTGGCAAGCATCATGGCGCTGAATAATACCATGATCCTCGTCATTTCTGCCCGTTTTTGCGAGCGAAAAAACGTCTTTTGCTGTGATGAATGGCTTGGGGAATTGAGCTATAAAAAAGACCAATCCTGAGATTGGCCTTTGAGATAAGTCAGCAGCATTAAGCCCTGAGATCGTGCTACTGGTTTACTGTGTCTGCTTATCCGCAGTGATTTCTGTTTGCTGAGTGATGACTGGCGCTTCTGTCATGGCTTCACGTAGGGTCGAGTAAAACTTCAATACACCTTCAATTGGCTGGATCTTCGCTCTCGCCAGCGTTCGGATGGGCTGGAACTGCAGATCGGCGATAATGAGCTTAGTCTTATTCGCTTTGCATTTTTCAATCAGCTTCGTCAGTGCGGCTAATCCTCCCGCATCCAGAATAGATACTCCATCGAGATAAAGCACTATCACTTGTTTATCTTCGGTGAGACTCGCGATTTCGGAGAAAATGCGGTCAGCAGCAGCGAAAAATAGCGGCCCGTTAATTTTGAGGACAGCCCAATCGGCAGGTAACTCTTGATCCACATAACGCTTGTTGGTGCTGATATCGTAAAGCTTTGTCATCTCGGCAATTTCTTTCATAAACAGCAAGGCAGCAAGGATAATTCCCACACTGATGGCTATCACCATGTCGAAAATAACCGTTAATGAAAAGCAACTGACAAAAACCATGATATCGCTGGTGGGCGCAGTTTTAATTAAATGTAGTGCTTTGTGGGCTTCACTCATGTTCCAAGCCACAACAAGTAGCAGGGCTGCCATGGCTGACATGGGCAAATAAGCTAATACGCCCGCTAAGGCGACTAAACCAATTAAGACTACTATGGCGTGGATCATGGCCGCTATCGGGCTCTGAGCGCCCGCTTTGACGTTTGCCGCGCTACGGGCAATTGCTGCAGTTGCCGGAATACCGCCAAAAAACGGCGTGATGATATTACCTATACCTTGCCCTAGTAATTCACTGTTGGCACTGTGACGTTTACCTGTCATGCCATCGAGCACCACTGCACACAGTAGCGATTCAATTGCGCCTAACATGGCAATGGCAAAGGCTGCAGGTAATAAGGCTTGAAAGGTCGCGAGATTAAACTGAAACGCTTGGCCATTCGCGCCAGCTTGCAGCCAAGGCCATTCGAAACTGGGTAATACGGCAGGAATTCCCATGCCTGTGGTGCCATCACTCAGTTGATAGTGAAAACGGGTTCCTATGGTTTCTATATCTGCACCCATGGCATTGAGAACCAAGGCGAACATAGTGCCGAGTATAATAGCTGGAAGGTGCGCTGGCACAGGTGTTTTGAGTTTTGGCCAAAGTAGCATAGTCGCTAAGGTCGCGGATGCTACCAGTAGGCTAGGTAAATGCACCGAGGGTAGCGCTTGAGCTAATGTCATCAACTTAGCCAGATATTGCTCTGGCATCTGGGCTATATCGAGTCCGAAAAAATCTTTGAGCTGCAAGGTAGCGATGACGACACCTATCCCCGCGGTAAAGCCTAAGGTAACGGATTCAGGGATATACAAAATTAATCGGCCAAGTCGCAGCATTGCCATGCCGACGAGTATCATTCCGGACATCACAGTCGCGATTAATAATCCTGCTAAACCAAACTGTTGGGCTATCGGATAGAGCAATACTACGAATGCCGCTGTCGGGCCTGACACGCTATAACGTGAGCCGCCAGATATGGCGATAATAAAACCGCCGACAATCGCAGTGTATAAACCGTATTGAGGTGCAACTCCACTGGCAATGGCTAATGCCATTGCTAACGGAATGGCAATAATGCCGACAGTGAGGCCTGCAAGAAGATCTTGCCCAAAACGTTTAAACGAATACTTATCCTTCACGCAAGCTTCTGTGAGTGCGTGGGCGATTCTTAGGGAAAACAAATGAGCTGAGTGTGACACGAGTGGGTCCCATAGCGAGGCGAGTAACAAGCTTCTATTTTAGTGACCTGATACAAGACGCAGTGTGAGCTTGATTGCAAAAACGATTGAAAATACTTTGTTTTGTATAAATAGTGTGCTTGGAGGCTGTTTGATTCTCATTTAAGAGTGGTTTGTAAAATATTTTGATACTTTAACCCTTTTAGTCATTTGTACCGTTTACAGCCTTAGGTCAACATCAAAGGCATTCAACATGAAAACAATATACTCCCAGAAAACCATTGCACATTCCTTATTATCTTGGGGAAGCGTCAGCATATCGGCGAGCAATAGCGCAGCTTTATTCTTAGTCATGCTGAGTTTAACGGCCTGTGGCAGTAAAGGCTCTGAGGCTCAACAACGACAAGCGGAGCTGCAAGCCGAACAGAGTCATAAAGAAGTGTCACTACGCCGTGCTGAAATGCGTGATGCCACTCAGATTGAGATGGCCAGAGTCGCGGCGCCGATGCAAATGTCTACCCATGGTGCAGTGATGGGAATGAACATTACCCCAACGCCGTCAGACTATGCCGCGATTCCGTTAGCACAAAATAAATTCGAGCCGCTGGTGCAAAATGGCATCATGGTGGCAGGAGAAATCCCAGTATCGACTTTTTCCATCGATGTTGATACTGGCAGTTATGCCACCTTAAGGCGGATGCTGAGGGAAGGGCGCTTGCCCGAGAAAGGTACAGTCAGAGTCGAGGAAATGCTTAATTATTTTGCCTACGATTATCCTTTACCTGCTAAAAATACCGCGCCGTTTAGTGTGACGACAGAGCTTGCGCCATCCCCTTATAACGATGACATGATGCTGTTACGGATTGGTCTTAAAGGGTATGACTTACCTAAATCTCAGTTAGGTGCCAGTAACTTAGTCTTTTTGCTCGATGTGTCAGGTTCTATGGCATCTGCAGATAAATTGCCTTTACTGCAAACAGCACTCAAGTTGCTGACGGCGCAATTAAGCGCGCAGGATAAAGTTTCTATTGTGGTTTATGCTGGGGCTGCTGGTGTGGTGCTCGATGGCGCGTCGGGTAATGACACTCAAACTTTAACCTATGCGTTAGAGCAATTGAGCGCAGGTGGTTCAACCAATGGTGGGCAAGGAATCACACAAGCCTATCAATTGGCGAAAAAGCATTTTATCCCCCATGGTATTAATCGAGTCATCCTCGCGACGGATGGTGATTTCAACGTTGGTATGACAGATTTTGATGATTTGATTGCCTTGATTGAGAAGGAAAAAGATCATGGTATTGGCCTGACAACCTTAGGGTTCGGTTTGGGGAATTACAACGATCAACTCATGGAGCAATTAGCGGATAAGGGCAATGGTAACTATGCCTATATCGATACCCTGAATGAAGCGCGAAAAGTGCTGGTGGACGAGTTAAGTTCAAGCTTGTTCACTATTGCTAAAGACGTCAAAGTGCAAGTGGAGTTTAATCCGGCCTTAGTGTCTGAGTATCGTCTAATCGGTTATGAGAATCGTGCTTTAGCACGGGAGGATTTCAACAACGATAAGGTGGATGCGGGCGAAATTGGCGCGGGTCATACAGTGACTGCCTTATATGAATTAAGATATGTTGAAGCAGGGCAGATGGCGAATGATAAACTCAGATATGGCGTTGATGCTCAAACGGGGCAAGAAAAATACAGCCGTGAAGAAATCGCTTTCCTTAAACTGAGATATAAGCTGCCAGAGCAAACACAGAGTCAGTTACTGAGTTATCCCATCAGGTTAGACCAAAATGTTAAGCTGTTAGAACAAGCGAGTGATGATTTTAGATTTGCAGCAGCGGTTGCAGGATTAGGGCAATTACTGAATGGCAGCCATTATCTACATCAATTTGATTATACTAAGTTAAGCCAGTTAGCACGTTCGGCATTAGGGGACGATCCCTTTGGATATCGCCATGAGTTTGTGCAATTAATGGAAACCGCCGCGGCCATAGAGCAATCTAATCATGTGCCGATTAAGAAGGTATTCGATGGTACGGATAAACCTTTTCCTCCCCAAGATAAGCTTCATGGCGAGCCAGTGAGAGACAAGAGCAATACGCGCAATGAGAGATTACAATAGTAAAAGTAAATTCGTGGGGCTAACCCCAATGATGAGGAATTTCCCGTGGCATTAGCAATAGCGCAATTATCAAACCATGAGCACTCAGATGAGCAATTGATGTTGTGCTATGCCAAGGGCGATTCAAAAGCATTTGAACAGTTATACCTGAAGCACAAAGGTGCACTCTATCGCTACTTTGTACGCCAGTTAGGTGATAAGCAGTTAGCTGAAGATTTGTATCAAGAAACCTGGGGGCGGGTGATCCGCGCTGCGGCTAACTACGAAGCCAGTGCTAAGTTTACTACCTGGTTGTATCGTATCGCTCATAACTTATTGATTGATCATGTGCGGGCGGTTAAGCCCGTGGATTTTGTCGCTACTGATGAAGATGATGTAGGGCTCGATACTTTTGTGGCGGGTGAGCAAGATAAACCCGATGTGCAGTGGCAAGAAGCGCAAAAGAGCTTATTGCTAAAGACCTGTATCGCACTGTTACCCCAAGTTCAGAAAGAGGCATTTATCCTGAATATTGAAATGGGTTTTACGGCTGCCATCATTAGCGACATTGCGGGCGTGACCTTAGAAGCGACTAAAAGCCGTATTCGTTATGCTTACCAAAGCCTAAAAGATTGTGTCAGCGCGAAATGGCAGGAGGCGGGTCATGAGTAATTCTTCTTCAAGTGCTGATGAGCGCGCATTACAACAGGAAGTGCTGGCTTGGTATCGCCAACAGGCCTTAGAGGTTGCACCGCAGCAACTTGATCAAGATATCTTACAGCTGGCGCAAACTCACTTAGCTGAAATGCATCAAAGCAAAATAACCGCCGTTGAAGCGTCAAGTTCCGTCTGGCGACGCCATCCTTGGGCGTTATCGAGCGCGGCATCGTTAGTGCTTGTTGTTGGTCTGCTGGTGCTGAATCGACCTCAAGTCGAAGATGCACTTGCTCCAAGTCCTATGGTGATGAGTGCCCCTGCGCCACAAACGATGGCAAGAATGGCTGATACTGAAGCGATGCAATCTTTAAACATGCAAACAGAAGCCGTGGCTGAACATAAAAGACAGACGGAAATGCAGCAAGCTAAAGCCGCATTGGGAGCAACTGAGCAGCAGGATGCAATTAGCCCCGCTATCGCTGCAAGGTCTATGAATGCACCAAAATTATCTGAGCCTGCTGAAATCAACCAAGTGTCATTGACTGAGTATTTACATCGGTTACAAGTCCTCATCGAAGCGAAGGAGACTGAGCAAGCATTAGTGCTTGAACAAAAACTTCTCAAGGATTACCCGTATCTTGCAGTTAAGGATGTCGATGAATCACAGTTAATCGAATCGCAGCAAGTATTAAGACTTGAGTTTAAAAAGCTACAACAGCAATTACATCAGCTTGCCAAATGACTATGTGGTTGTGGTATTTACGAATAAAAAAGTGATTAGAAATCGCAAAGTGGTGAGATAAACAGCTAAATTTCCCTGAAATATGCCGAGACGTGCTAATGTTTGTGGTCTGTTTACTGTTTGGTATGTGATTTACTTGATCAACGTCATAAAGTGAACAGGTTTTAGCCTGTTATATTGGTGTTAGTTCACGACTTGGCTAGTATCAATAGTCAGACCCATATTCAGGAGGCATTATGCTTAAAAGACTCATGCATGATCATAAACATATAGCTGTATTGCTAAATGTTTTAAAAAACAAGCAAATGAAACTATCCGAAGGTGAGTCAATCAACTTCAGCGTCGTGCGCGATATTGTTGAATATATGCAAGGATATGCTGAACGTTGCCATCATCCCATTGAAGACATTATTTATGCCTACTACCTAGCCCATAAAACGAACGATACTATCGATAAATTGAGTGCCGAACATGAGTCGGTGATCCAATCCTCGGCCACCTTGATGGCGACTTTAAACTTGATCCTCAGTGATATTGTGGTTGCCCGCGAGAAACTGATTGTTGATTTTGCAGAGTATGTCGCATTGCAAGAGCGACATATGCAGATGGAGGAACGGGAAATATTTCCTTTGTTAGCCAAAAGTTTAACTGAGCAAGATTGGCAAGTTATTGAGTTAGAGTGTCAGAAATCGCTGATCGATGATCCTTTGTTTCTGGATCGAGAGCAGAAAGAATTTGAAGATTTACGGGTTTATCTCACAGCGTCTGACTAATACTCTTTAGTTTATTGGGCCCATGTTGTGGGCTTAAGCTGGTGTTTTTATACGGCTGAGGAGCACATTTTTGATTCTGACGGCGATGTCTCGTGAGCCAAAGTTGGTTGGGATTTGTAAAGTATTATCGGAGTCGATGATGTTCGGTGCCATCGTAAGCTACTGTTGTTGATTTATTTTTTAAAATTCCTGCCCGTAAGACCATATCCAGCTTATATTCTGTTTGCTCCAATAGTTGTAAATAAAAAAAGCGCCGAAGGGCGCTTTTCTATTCATGTTTGAAATGATAACTAGCTCATATAAACATGTAATTACAACTGGATAGCATCAATGTCGTAGTTAAAGTTATTATCGATTTCTTGGAGTTCTTTGAGCAAACGATGCTTATCTTTTAACGCTTCGATCTCACGCCATTTACGCTTTTTATTGGAGCCTCGCGAACGATCGGGTCTTTCAACGACTTCATCTAGCGCACAACCATAATCTAAACTATCCATGGCAACCTCCTGTTGTTGTATGTTTTGTCAGCGATTAAATAACATATTTTTAAAACAGGGTGCAAGAATTATGTTTCATTTGTGTTAAGTTGAAATGAACTTTGAGTGATATGTCATTGATGTTATATGCAGAAGTAGAGCGGAGTTAAGTAGGAAAATTTAATAAAAAGAACGGGGTAGAATTAAAAAGCCAGCAATTGCTGGCTTTTTGTTCGATTAGATTTTGCCTTGTCGATAAAGGTTAATCAATGCGTTGCTTGAGGCATCTAAAGCATCGGAATCTTGCTCTGCGCCAATGCGTGCTAACACATCGTTACCGAGATTCTTACCGAGTTCTACACCCCATTGATCGAAGGAGTTGATATCCCAAATAGCACCTTGAACGAATGTTCTATGTTCATACAAGGCAATTAAAGCGCCTAGGGTACTTGGTGTGAGCTTATCCATAAGTAAGGTATTGCTCGGCTTGTTACCAGGCATGACTTTATGTTGAGCGATCAGCTGCTTCTCTGTGGCGGATAATGCGCTATTAGCAAGTTCGGCTAAAGCTTCATCAAAAGTACGACCTTGCATTAAGGCCTGGGTTTGACCGAAGCAGTTTGACGCTAATTGGTCATGGTGCTCACCGATAGGATTATGGCTTTGCAGCGGCATAATGAAATCGGCAGGGATCAGTGCGGTACCTTGATGTAATAGCTGGTGGTAGGCATGTTGGCCATTAGTGCCTTCGCCCCCCCAAATGACGGGACCTGTGCTGTAGTCAACATCAGTACCATTTAAGGTGACTGACTTACCGTTACTTTCCATGTCGAGCTGCTGGAAGTAAGCGGGTAGGCCTCGCAGATAATGATCGTAGGTTAATACTACATGGGACTGAGCATTAAAGAAGTTTCCGTACCATAGGGAGAGTAATCCCATGATAACTGGCATATTCTCAGTCAGTGGCGCTGTAGCAAAGTGCTCATCCATTTGATGCGCACCCGTGAGTAGAGCTCTGAAGTTATCCATACCGATCAAAAGTGCAATCGGCAAGCCAATCGCTGACCAGAGAGAGTAACGGCCACCAACCCAATCCCACAGAGGGAAAATATTGTTTGCATCGATACCAAAATCTGTCGCTTTTGCCACGTTTGAAGTGACTGCGACAAAGTGTTTTGCCACATCAGACTGCAAACCGCCTTTCGCTAGGAACCAGTCTCTTGCGGTGAGGGTATTCGTTAAGGTTTCCTGTGTCCCGAAAGATTTGGATGACATGATGAACAAGGTCGTTTCAGGATCCAGTAACTTCAGCTTCTCACTAATAGAAGTCCCGTCGACGTTTGCCACAAAGTGACAATTTAATTCGGGGTTCCAATAAGGGCGCAACGCTTGAGAGACGATTTTGGGGCCTAGGAAAGAGCCGCCAATACCAATACTTACAATATCGGTTATCGCTTTACCTGTGTAACCTTTCCATTGACCTGACGTCACTGAGTTCACAAACCCTTGCATCTTATCTAGAGTTTGTTGAACTTCAGGAACTATGTCTTGACCCTCAGCAATAATCGATTGTTCTGCAGTACTGCGAAGCGCTGTGTGCAGTACGGCGCGCTTCTCTGTGGTGTTAATGATTTCACCTGCAAACATCGCTTTGATTTTTGCTTCAAGTTGGCTATTGCTTGCCAACGCAAATAACAGATCCAGCGTTTCCGCTGTTGCTCTGTTTTTAGAGTAATCCAGTAATAAACCACAGGCTGATAGCGACATTTTATTGAAACGTGCCGCGTCAGTTGCAAACAATTCCCGCATATGCGGAACATTTTTACTGTGTGCTGATAAAGCTTGCCATGTTGAGCTTTGGGTCAAGAGTGTCATTTCACCGTCTCCAGAGTACTTAGTTCGCGAGCTTAGCCGTGAGCATCACTTCGAGCTTACCTTGGTCTATCGCAAAGTTTCGAATGCCTTCGGCAAGCTTATCAACCGCCATTGGATCTTGGTTAAAGTCCCAACGGAATTGTGCTTCAGTCAATGGGGGTTCTGCAGCGACAGTGGTCGTTGCTGCAACCAGTTTAGGTGTGATGTCAACTTGCGAATTAGCCAGTTCTTCTAATAGAGAAGGGCCAATGGTCAGACGATCGCAACCTGCTAGCTCAATAATTTCACCGATATTACGGAAACTTGCACCCATAACAACAGTGTCAAAACCGTGTTGTTTGTAGTAGTTATAAATTTCAGTAACTGAAATGACACCAGGGTCATTTACGGCATTGTAATCTTTACCTGTATCTTTTTTGTACCAATCAAGTATGCGGCCTACAAAAGGAGAAATGAGATAAGCACCCGCTTCGGCACACGCACGCGCTTGAGCAAAGCTAAATAGTAGGGTTAAGTTGCAGTTGATGCCTTCTTGCTCTAGTTCTTTAGCGGCACAAATGCCTTCCCAAGTTGAAGCAAGTTTGATCAGAATGCGTGATTTATCTACACCCGCTTCTTTATATAGGCGAACCAATTTATGGGCTTTAGCGATTGATTTTTCTTTATCGAATGATAAACGGGCATCAACTTCAGTTGAAATACGGCCAGGAACGAGTTTCAGTATTTCTACGCCGATATTGACCGCTAGTTTGTCGCTGGCATCATCAAGTTGCTGCACGAGATCGGTACTTTGTGATTTTGCCCAGTCGATAGCGTTATCTATAAGGGATTCATATTCAGGAATTTGAGCCGCTTTCAAGATGAGTGATGGATTAGTGGTCGCATCTTCAGGTTGGTAGCGTTTAATCGCTTCGATGTCGCCTGTGTCAGCGACGATAGTGGTATATAACTTGAGTTGCTCTAATGTATTGGCCATGAAAAACATCCTTCTCAGGTAGCAGTTTTAACTCGGAATTCACTGATGACTATTAGAAGCGATTTTGCCAACTTTTCCAACCTTGAATGTAAAAAAATTACAAAAATGACAATTTTATGTCTATTAAGGTATGGCTCGAGCTACGGGCTATCATCTTGGCTGCAGTAGAGGGCGTCGCTTGTCCTAGTGTATACCCCACAAAAACAAAAAGTCGCTGCAAGCAGCGACTTTTTTACTTCAGTAAGTACTATTACTTCAGAACAGGTTGTTTTGTTGTGGTAGTCACGATAGCTTCGATGCGACGGTTCGCAGCGTGAGCTTCTTTTGAATCACCAGCAACCAATGGCTGAGTAACACCGTAACCGTTAGAAGTTACGCGGCTTCCGCTGATACCATATTTCTCTATAAGAATCTTGGCAACGGCGTCAGCACGTTTGTCAGACAATTCCATGTTGTATTCTGGTTTACCTACATTTGAGGCGTGACCTGCGATTTCAACAGTGAAAGCTGGGTTTTTGTTCAAATAGTTAGCTAATCTTTCGATGTCTTTGTAGTAAACATTTTTAACTACAGCAGAATCGTTAGCAAACTGGATTGAACCTACGTCTTCTTTGTTCTTCACGTTTTCATAGATAGTACAGCCAACAGAGTCAACTTTGTGAGTTGCTGGTGTTGCTGGACATTGATCTTTGTCATCGTAAACGCCATCGTTGTCCGAATCAACAGGTGCTGCTGCAACTACTGCTGCGGCAACTGGAGCTACAACAGCAGCAGAACCGAAGCGGTAGCTTAATTCTAAGCCCCAATAGTTGCTATCTGCATTGACTGGAACTACGGCACTGCCACCAGCGTTGTCATCTAAGCCTTCATAACGGCGATATTTAGCTTGTAACTTCAAGTTGTCAGTGAAGTTGTAGCCAACACCTGCACCGAAGTATGGAGCAAAGTCGGAATCACTGTAAGAAGTGGATTGGTTATTGAAGTTTTGGCTGTTTTCAAGGCTATAGTACATCACACCGGCTTCAGCTGATAAGCTCCAACGGTTAGCCAAAGGCCAAATACCCACTAAGCCTAATGTTGAACCTTTAACGCTGACATCATTACTGATACCTGCTTCAGTCCAATCTGCATTACCTAAATCACGGAAGCCGATTTCAGCACCGAAGTAATCGTTGAACATGTAGCCTGCGAAAACATCCCAAGCGTATGGACTGTCTTCACCGTTCTGAGTGGCAACGTGCTCGTAGTTATTAACGCCTAAACCAGCACCAACATACCAAGGTGTAAGTTCCTGAGATGCGCTGGCTGCGAGTGGAAGCAGAGATGTCAGTAATACTACTTTTAATGTGTTCTTCATCATTTTATTTACGTCCATTGATTATGATTCTCCACCAATATGCTTTGCTGGTTTTGTGCAAAACATTGCTAGCACTTAGTGTGGGGATCCTTTGATATTTTAGCCAGCGGTTAATTATGACTTGGTTTGTTAACTTTTTCCAGTATTAAGATCAACCTTTTAATGGTTGTCATTCTGTAACTGGTATTTTTAATGCAAAAAAGGCACTCCGAAGAATGCCTTTAAATTACAATCTAATGTTAATTAGATGTTTCTATTAGCGTGTCCATACCCAATTTTCGATTTCCACTGGGTCTACACCATTCGCTTTAATATAGTTGCGGTGGTCAACTAATCTTTGCAGCATATCAGTGGTGATAGAGACGTGCATAGTTTCATCAATAACGCCCTGTTGGAACAGCTTGTAAGCCATATCAATTACAAGGTGATAGCGTGATGTACCGTTACGAACACCCATATCAAATGGCGTTGTTGTTGAACCTTCTTCTTCGTAGCCTTTAATTCTGAAGCGACGGCTGCCTTTGTAATCAAAAATTAACTTTTTGATTGTATTTGGGTAACCATGGTAGTTGAATACCACGCCTTTATCTTGAGTAAATATTTCGTCCATTAACCAAGGTTTTTCTTTAAATTTACGGCTACCTAAGCCATCACTGCTTAATTCAGTGACACTAACGAAGCGGATTTTCACTCTTGGAAGGAGTTCTCTGATTAATACTAGAGAAGCCATACATTCTTGAGTGACATAATCTCCACAACCTGCCAGCACAATATCGGGATTCTCATCTGAGGCAAAATCCCACACCATTACGCCGTCTTTTGTTTGTTTACGCGCTTCTTCCAAGCTTAGCCATTGTGGTAACTCTTTTTTACCTGCAACCAGAATATTGAGTTTGTCACGGTCAGCGAAGGCTCGCTCTGTATAAACTAATGTGCTGTTGGCATCTGCGGGTAAGTAAGCCGAGATTATTTTTGGATGTTTCTCCAGCATAGCCCCAAGGAAAGATGGGTTTTGATGTGAATAGCCATTATGATCTTGGCGCTCAAGTAATGAAGATAATACGACATTACAGGCTGGCAGTGGCTTACGGAAATGTACGCCTTGGCTGGCATAGACATATTTACAGTACTGATCGGCCATCGATGAGATAACTTGTGAGAATGCTTCGTAGGTGGGTAGCATGCCGTGGCGGCCTGTTACTGTGTAACCATGTAGCATGCCAAAAAGTAAGTTTTCAGAAAGCAGTTCAATGACTCGACCTTCACGGGACATATCTTCATCCCAACTCTCAATTGGCCACTGCCATGCACGATCGGTTTCTTCAAATACAGCTTGTAGTTGATTTGAATAGGTTTCGTCAGGGCTAAAGATACGTAGATTACGTTGGTCGCGGTTTAACTTGAATGCATCACGCATCCATTCGCCCATTTTTAACATTGAATAGCCACGTTGACCACGCGGTACTTCTGGGCCATAGCTGAGTTTTTCAAGATCTGGATTGGTTAATGCTCTAACAACTTCTCCACCATAGGTTAAATGTTGACGGCCACAGGCAAGTTGCTTGGGTGGGATTAATGAACAAATGTCGGCATCAAAAATCAGTTCGCCTTTTTCATTCATTTGATAGAGTTCTTGGAAGTCGTAACTGGCAAGCCAATTATCCAGTGCATCTAAATGGCCCTTATCAGTAGCACATTTATTGACGATTACTTGATGCGATTCGCAGTTACCTTCTAATTTCTTACCTTTATATTCACTGACACCAGTCCAACCTTTGGCTGTGCGCATTAAAATGACTGGCCATTTTGGTTTAACTACGTCTTCGCCACTGCGTGCTCGACGTTGAATGTCATTGATCATGGTATAAGCGGTATCCATGGCATTTGTCATCTGCACATAGATATCTTCTTCTAATTCGTTATCAACTATGATGGGGAAATAGCCAAGACCACGGAATTCAAGATCCAGTTCTTCATGGCTCATACGTCCCATGCGGGTAGGACCGGAAATCTTATAGCCGTTAATATGCACAATTGGCAATACTGCACCGCTGGTCGCTGGTGAAACTAAGCGGTTTGCATACCAAGATGCGGCTAATGGTCCCGTTTCTGCTTCGCCGTCACCAATTAAGACGGTTGCGATCAGATCTGGATTATCTAATACTGCTCCCCAGCCTACTGAGAGTGAGTAGCCTAATTCGCCACCTTCAAGAATTTGTCCAGGTGCTTCAGGGTTTGCATGTGAAGGATAACCATAAGCAGCAGAAAACTTCTTACAAATATCTTCGATGCCAGTTTCATTGTAGGGAATAGTTTCTGGGTAGAAATGACTTAAAGAGCCTTCAATGAATAAGTTTGCTTGTACAGCGGGAAAACCATGGCCTGGACCGACTAAATAGATAAAAGAGCGGTTATGTTTCACTATCAAGCGGTTAATGTTGGCATAGACAAAGTTAATACCTGGGCAGGTACCCCAATGGCCAAGTAAACGTGGCTTGATATCAGTATGGGCAAGTGGACGTTTATGTAAGACGTTTTGTTTGAGGTAAATTTGCGAGGTCGCAAGAAAGTTTGTCGCTCTGACATACTTTTTCAGAGCATTGATTTCATGTATTTGTGTCATGTTAAGCCTCACTAAAACAAACAAGAGATGATTGAAGTTTCTATGGGGTTACTATATTTGTAGTTTTATTACAAAAATGTGCCCTGCATCCAAATTTTAAAAGTTGTTTTTGCTGTTAAAAATAATAGCGTAACTTCGCCCTTTTGTTAATCTAGCTTTAACAGTAGCTTAGCTAGTGTTGTAAGATGTGATATCAATGACGTTTAACTGTGCAAACGCGAGCTTGATCACATGAGCAATTTCGAATACTGTGCTATTTTGCTGCGTTGAATTCGGTAGCCGTGATGTTGTAAATTCACGGAAGGATAATTTGAAAAAATAAATCTACCGAAATTCTTACCTTTAACTTGGAAGGATTCATTCACCACAGATGTTGTACCTTTAATTACAATTAGAGGAGCATTTGCTACGGGAAGAAGTAAAATAATATGTTAGAAACCATAGTTAATTTTTTGAATGCGCTACTTTGGGGTAAGTTGTTAGTATATGGACTAGTAGGAGCTGGTCTCTATTTCACCATTAGACTTGCCTTTATTCAGTTAACCCACTTTAAACATTCCATCAAAGTTATGACCATGAGTCGGCAAGGTTGCGATAGCGGTCTTTCTTCATTTCAAGTCTTTTGTACAAGTATGGCTGCACGCGTCGGTGCTGGTAATATGGCCGGTGTTGCTGTTGCTATTGGTGCTGCGGGTCCAGGTGCAGTATTTTGGATGTGGCTTATCGCTATTTTAGGTATGGCGACTGCTATGGTTGAATCAACCTTAGCGCAGGTTTATAAAGTCCGAGATCATAATGGCCAGTTCCGCGGTGGTCCTTCCTACTACATGGAAAAAGGATTGGGTCAGAAATGGATGGGCATTTTATTTGCTGTCTTTTTGATCATTGCTTTTGGTTTAGTATTCAATGCAGTACAAGCTAACACTATTACAGGTGCCATGGAGCGAGTATTTGGTTTTAATCCAACCTATGTAGGGATTGGGCTAGTTATTGCCAGTGGATTTGTGATTGTCGGTGGTCTACGTAAAGTCGCGCGAGTATCTGAATTTCTTGTCCCCATTATGGCCTTAGCCTACATTCTTGTAGCCTTCATTATCGTTATTTTCAACCTAGAACAATTACCTGCGATTATTAGCTTAATTGTGAAAAGTGCTTTTGGTTGGCAAGAAGCTGCCGCTGGCGGCGTGGCTTATACTGTCGCGCAGGCAATGCAAGCGGGTATTGCTCGTGGACTTTTCTCGAACGAAGCGGGTATGGGCAGTGCGGCGAATGTCGCGGCAAGTGCATCGCCTAACCCTAATCATCCAGCATCCCAAGGTTTTGTGCAGATGATGGGTGTGTTTGCGGATACTATCGTTATCTGTACTGCAACGGCTGCGATAATCCTGCTATCAGGGGATATTGGCTCGAGTGATGATGGGATTCGATTAACCATTAATGCCATGTCTGCACATGTTGGCGACTGGGGTGGCGCATTTATTGCGGTGGCTATTTTCTTATTCTGCTTTACATCCATCATAGCCAATTACTCATACGCTGAAACAAATGTGATGTATTTAATGGGAAATAGTACCAAAGCACTGCCTTTATTCCGTTTGTGTGTGCTTGGCATGGTCATGTTTGGTGCCGTCGCTAAGATAAGTTTAGTGTGGAACTTGGCTGACGTTTCGATGGGGTTGATGGCGACGGTAAACATTGTTGCTCTATTATTATTATCGGGTCTGGCAATTCGCGTTATTAATGATTATCGCGAACAGATCAACGCGGGTAAGACTCCAGAATTCGATCGTAGTAAATTTCCTGAGTTGATGGATCAGCTTGATGATGATATTTGGCAAGATACCAGTCTTGTGCCGGCTAAAAAGCTTTAATTAGCCTAGCGCATCGACAATAGGCATTACTGATTGTTGTAATCGAAAAGACCACGCTGTTAAAGCGTGGTTTTTTTATGCTCGTTCAGTATCATAGGCATATATTTTTGTTTCTGTTGGGAGTTTTTGATGTTGATATTGGTTTCGCCGGCGAAGACCTTAGATTTTGAACAGCCGCCACTGACGCAGGTGTATTCACAACCTGATTTTTTAACTTATAGTCAGGAGTTGATCCAAGTGTGTCGGCAATTGACCCCTACAGACATCGCCACTTTAATGAAAGTGAGCGATAAAATTGCGGGTTTAAATGCGGCACGTTTTGGGGAGTGGCGGCCAGATTTTAGTTTAGATAATGCAAAACAGGCCATTTTTGCTTTTAGAGGCGATGTGTATACTGGCTTTGATGCTGATACATTGTCTGAAGATGAAATTGCTCGAACTCAGTCACAACTACGTATTTTATCTGGACTTTACGGTTTGCTCAGACCGCTGGATTTAATTATGCCTTATCGTTTAGAAATGGGCACGGCACTTTCTAATCCTAAAGGTAAAAACCTATATGAGTTTTGGGGAGAGACGTTAACTCAAGCGGTAAATGAAACGCTTGCTGAAACGAGTAGTGATATTATTGTCAATCTTGCATCTAATGAATATTTCAAAGCAATAAAGCCTAAAAAACTTCAAGGGCAATTAATTTCACCCATATTTAAAGATTGTAAAAATGGTCAATATAAAGTGATCAGTTTTTTTGCTAAGCGTGCTAGAGGCATGATGGCGAGATATCTCATTACGCATCAAATTAACACTTTAGATGAATTAAAAGCATTTAATGTTGCTGGTTATTATTATAGTGAAGAGCAGAGTTCCCTAACAAATCCAACGTTTTTACGTGAAGAGCAATAGCGAAATATCGATAAGATGTTAATTGATAGAGAACAGCTAATGCTGTTCTCTATATCATTGATGGCCTATTTTTCAGATTGGGTGACTAAAGGCGTTAATGTCACCGTTGAATTTGCCATGATATAAGCAAATTGTGCGTAGGCGGCGACGTTTTGAGCCAATGCGGCAGGGTCGATTTTATCTAAGGTATCATTCGGTGTGTGATGGTAATCAAAATAATCGTGGCCATCTTGCCTCAAAGATGCAACTGGAACACCTAAGGCGGGGAGCATAGACACGTCTGGCCCGCCTGAAGCTTGGTTATTGCCCAGTGCAACGCCATTGAATGACATAGGGCTGAGCGCTTGCTGTACTTCTGTGAATATGTTCTCATTCACTTTAGTGTCGATTTGATAAATTCTACCGGCCCCAAAATCAGACTCTGCAGCTATGTAGTGCAGCGGTAATTCCGCTTTATGAGCCTCTGCATACGCTTTACCGCCAACGAGCCCAACTTCTTCAGCGGCATATAGCACGACTCTAACAGTGCGAGCGGGTTTTATCACGAGATCTTGAATATGCTTGGCTGCAGCCGTCACAATGGCGACACCAGCGCCATCATCAATCGCGCCAGTACCTTCATCCCAGGAATCTAAATGAGCACCAATGAGCACTATTTCATTGGGCTTACTACTGCCCGTTACTTCGGCAATGACATTGTAAGAAGTATTAAAACCTAAGTTTTTTGGCGACATATGCAATTCGAGCAGGGCATTAGGATCGCGTTTTAGCAATGCACCAACCAAATCAGCATCGGGATTTGACATGGCAGCCGCGGGGATCTTAGGCACGCCATCTTGGTAGCGCATGATGCCAGTATGGGCCATGCGGTCATGATCTGTGCCAATAGAGCGGATCACGATAGCAACTGCGCCTTTTTGTGCTGCAGCGACTGCCCCTTTCGAGCGGCCACCAACGCTTTTACCATAACCTTCACCAGTGATATGGCGCTCTGTTTTTTGGTCAATAAAAACAATCTTACCTTGCACCTCTTCAGGCTTGGCTTGTTGTAATGCCTCTAGGCTATCAAAGCGCGCGATTTTAGCTTGTATACCTCCAGCAGGAGTCGCAATACTGCCACCAAGCGCAGTAATGACCAACGGCTGTTCTACAGGGACGGTGATTTTGGCTTTGGCTTCACCGCGCTCCCAAATTGGCACTTGTACGGCTTCTTTATAAACACGGTCAAAACCAAGGCTGGTCAGTTTATTTATCGCCCAGTTAACGGCGAGGATATCTTTTGGGCTTCCAGCAAGTCTTGGACCCACTTCAACCGTGAGTGACTCGACTAAGTCATAGCTTAATTGCGAAGATAATGCTGCCTGTTGTAATTGAATGACTTCACTAGGGGCAGTTTCTACTTGAGTTTGGCACGCACTTAAACTCCCGATTAAAAGACTCGAGAGAAGTGTAGTTTGATAGGGCTTCATTAGATTTCCTTTATTTTTATTAAGCATGTCCCATTTTTAAAAACAATCTAGCAAAAAGTGTGCTTTATGTCCCGACTATATCCGTAAGGCGACGCTATATTAGCGCAGGGGTTAGTTTTAGGAGAGAAAGTGCGTAATGAATATTGAATTAATGCAGGAGCGAGCCGATCATGCCGTAGTGCTATTAAAGGCACTCGCGAACGAACGCCGTTTATTTATTCTTTGTTATTTATTGAATGAAGGAGAAATGTGCGTTGGCGAAATGAATAAAAAATTAGGCTTAAGTCAATCGGCACTATCACAACATCTTGCTTGGTTACGCAAAGATAATTTAGTAACCACACGCAAAGAAGCGCAAACGGTATTTTATTCACTCAAGAGTGATGAAGTACGGGAGATGATTCACTTATTGAACAACATTTATTGTCATTAATAGTGTTTTTCAGATATAAAAAAACCGGCAATTGCCGGTTTTTTTCATTTGCTATGTTATAGATTAAGCAGCGATTGCTTTGATCTTAGCGTTCAAACGTGCCTTTTGACGAGCGGCTTTATTCTTGTGAATAAGACCTTTAGTCGCCATACGGTCAACGATTGGTTGTGCAACAGCAAAAGCTTCTGTTGCTGTTTTGTGATCGCCTGCTTTAATTGCAGCGATTACTTTTTTAACGTATGTACGTAACATTGAGCGACGGCTGGCGTTATGCTGACGACGCTTTTCAGATTGAAGCGCGCGCTTCTTTGCAGACTTGCTATTAGCCAAGGTGCAACTCCTAAAAACTGGATTTGATACTTTTAAAGGCCGAGGAATATGCCTGCATTTAGTCACTTTGTCAATGACTATGATTGAATATTCATCATAAAGATAAATTAATCCAACCTGCCTTGGCTATCTTCGACCCAACTCGTGTAATATGTGGCGCAATTCTAGCAGCTATTACCGCAGTGTGACAGAGCCTGAATCGATTTTTTGAGATGTATCACCTAATCAATTCGATATGGGTCTGGGGGACGTTTGAGTAGAAAATTATTAAAATCTGGCCTGATTGTTAGTGCTATGACATTGATATCCCGAGTTTTAGGTCTAGTTAGGGATGTGGTTGTTGCTAATTTGATGGGCGCTGGGACAAGTGCTGATGTGTTTTTCTTTGCAAATAAAATTCCTAATTTTTTACGTCGTTTGTTTGCTGAAGGGGCTTTTGCACAGGCGTTTGTACCTGTTTTAACTGAGTACCAAGAGAAACATACCGCAGAAGAGACTCGTGATTTATTGAGTAAAGTTGCGGGCACATTAGGTTTGTTAGTGACAATAGTGACCCTTTTGGGGGTGGTTGCATCACCTGTGTTGTCAGCTTTATTCGGTGGTGGTTGGTTTATCGCTTGGCTTAACAACGAGCCAGATGGTGCTAAATTTGAACTCGCTACCGTTGTGCTTAAAATTACTTTTCCTTATCTGTGGTTTATCACATTTACGGCATTAGCTGGCTCAATTTTAAATACCCGAGGCCGTTTTGCGGTATCGGCTTTTACACCCGTATTTCTCAATGTGGCAATTATTGCGGCGGCTATTTTCTATGCGCCTACATCGACCCAGCCTGAGATTACCTTGGCTTGGGGCGTTTTTTGTGGTGGTTTGATTCAGTTCCTATTTCAAATTCCCTTTTTATTGCGTGAAAATGCGCTCGTCAAGCCTTCTTGGGGCTGGCATCACCCAGGCGTGGTGAAAATCAGAACTTTGATGATCCCAGCATTGTTTGGCGTGTCTGTCTCACAGATTAACCTGCTATTTGATACATTTATCGCCAGTTTTTTGATGACGGGTTCAATAAGTTGGCTCTATTATGCCGACCGTTTACTCGAATTTCCCTTAGGATTGTTTGGGATCGCGATTGCTACTGTGATTTTACCTGCGCTGTCACGAAACCATGTGAATGACGAAGGTGCGGGCTTTGGCAAGACGATGGATTGGGGGATTAAAGCGATTCTACTGCTAGGTCTACCGGCTATGATGGGGTTGATCGTGCTCGCAAAGCCCATGCTGATGGTATTATTTATGCGCGGCGCTTTTTCATTGCATGATGTTGAAATGGCTTCCTATAGTTTGATGGCTTATGGCAGTGGTTTGCTTAGCTTTATGCTGATTAAGGTGCTTGCTCCTGGCTATTACTCTCGTCAAGATACCAAAACACCTGTGCGTTATGGCATTATTGCCATGATCACAAACATGGGCTTTAACTTGCTGTTTGCTATTCCTTTTGGGTATGTTGGACTGGCGATTGCGACTTCGATGTCAGCATTGCTAAACGCCACATTACTATACCGAGGCTTGCATTTAGCTGGCGTTTATCGTGTTTCTAGGCCGACTATGGTGTTTTTTGCTAAAGCCGTGGTCTCTACAGCCTTGATGGTGGTAGTCTTGTATTACTTTTTGCCTTCACAACAAATTTGGTTAGATTGGCATTTGTTCGATCGTGCGAAAGCCTTGATAGGCTTAATTTTAGTTGGGGCAGTCAGTTACTTATTGTGTCTGCTTTTGCTCGGAATTCGTCCTTGGTCAATTAAACGGGGAGCTTGATTGCTGATTCTCATCGCTAGCTGTTATATAATCAGCCGATTTGCGCTTGGCAGTTGTCTAACGTTATGGAATTAATCCGCGGTATACATAACATTTTGTCATCCCACCACGGGTGTGTATTGACTATAGGTAATTTTGACGGCGTCCATCGTGGTCATGCACAGGTGATTACTAACTTAGTGCAGAAGGCGAAGCAGTTATCGCTGCCATCGACATTAATGACGTTTGAACCTCAGCCGCAAGAATTGTTTAGCGGCGACAACGCGCCGGCTCGTTTAAGTTTATTACGTGATAAAGTCATTTTGCTCGATGAACTTGGGGTTGAGCGGTTAGTGTGTGTTAACTTTAATCGCACTTTTGCTAATCAACCTGCAGAGCATTTTATTGAAGAATTGTTGGTCCGCAAACTGGGTGTCAAATACCTCGTCGTCGGTGATGATTTTTGTTTTGGTCAAGGCCGTAAAGGCAATTTTGAAATGCTAGTGCAGGCGGGTATCCAATATGGCTTTACTGTGGTCAGCACTCAAAGTTTTATGCTGGGCTCGCAAAGAGTGAGCTCGACTGCTGTGCGTGAACAATTGGCGAAGGGCAATCTTGAACAGGCGAGACGCCTATTAGGACATCCTTTTACCTTGAGTGGCCGTGTAGCGCATGGGCAAAAAATTGGCCGCACAATTGGTTTTCCCACCGCGAATATCGCCTTAAAGCGCAATGTTGTGCCGGTACGCGGTGTGTTTGCGGTTAAATGTTATTGGGATAACAGCGATATTTATGAGGGCGTCGCCAATATTGGGTTTCGCCCGACAGTGAACGGTCAAGTGTGTCAGCTTGAGGTGCATCTTTTTGATTTTGAAGGTGACATTTACGGCAAACATGTTGAAGTCGAGTTGGTAGCTAAACTCCGAGATGAGCAACCTTTTGACTCATTGGATGCGCTAAAAAAACAGATTTTAAATGATGCAAATGAAGCCAGAGCTTTATTTGGTAATGATGCAGGCTGAAATTTATCAGTTTAATTAACGGTATAGGATCAATGAGCGACTATAAATTTACTTTGAATTTGCCGGAAACAGAGTTTCCGATGCGTGGTAATTTGGCAAATCGCGAGCCAGAGATGTTAGAGCGCTGGACAAAAGACGGTTTGTATCAACAGATCCGTGATAGCCGAATTGGCCGTACTCCCTTCATTTTGCATGACGGCCCACCGTATGCGAATGGCAGTATTCATATTGGTCACTCAGTTAATAAAATCCTCAAGGACATTATTGTTAAGTCAAAAACCATGTCTGGTTTTGACGCGCCTTATGTACCAGGTTGGGATTGCCATGGTTTGCCTATTGAGCTGAAAGTTGAGCAAAAAGTGGGTAAGCCAGGTCAAAAAATCACTGCAGCAGAATTCCGTGAAGAATGCCGTAAATACGCTGCAGAGCAAGTTAACGGTCAACGTGAAGACTTTATCCGTTTAGGTGTGCTGGGTGATTGGCAAAATCCGTACCTAACGATGGATTTTTCAACTGAAGCTAATATCGTTCGTTCTTTATCGAAAGTGATTGAGAGTGGTCACTTGCATAAAGGCGTCAAACCTGTGCATTGGTGTACCGACTGTGGTTCAGCCTTAGCTGAAGCCGAAGTTGAATATGAAGATAAGACATCACCCGCTATTGATGTGGCGTTTGTCGCCGCTGACAGTAAAGCTGTTGCGGCTAAGTTTGGGGTAAGCGATTACTTACATCCTGTCTCTATGGTAATTTGGACGACCACGCCATGGACGCTACCAGCGAACCGCGCCTTGTCTTTGAGTCCTGAGCTGGATTACAGCTTAGTTGAATTCGAAAAAGACGGTGTGACGCAAGCGCTTATTTTAGCTGAAGTCTTGGTTGAATCTTGCCTTACTCGCTATAACATCGAAAGCCATACTGTGCTTGGTACAACCAAAGGCGCCGCGCTTGAGCTTGTCCGCTTTAATCACCCCTTCTTGGATTTTGATGTGCCTGCAATTTTAGGCGATCACGTCACTACTGATGCGGGTACCGGTATCGTTCATACTGCACCGGGTCATGGTCAAGACGACTTTGTTGTTGGTCAAAAGTACGGTTTAGAAGTCGCAAACCCTGTTGGCGACAACGGTGTATACAAGCCTGATACCGAGTATTTTGCTGGGCAACATGTTTTTAAAGCTAACGATAACGTCGTAGCTTTGCTGAGAGAAAAAGGTGCCTTGCTGAATCACGTGGCTTACCGTCACAGCTACCCACATTGCTGGCGCCACAAAACACCAATTATATTCCGCGCGACACCGCAGTGGTTCATCTCTATGGATAACCACGGTCTACGCACGCAAGCATTGAAAGAAATCGAACAAACCCAATGGATCCCTGATTGGGGCCAAAGTCGTATCGAAAAAATGGTTGAAAACCGCCCTGACTGGTGTATCTCACGCCAACGTACTTGGGGTGTGCCTATCACGCTGTTTGTGAACCGAGAAACCGAAGAGTTGCACCCTGATAGCGTGTCGTTAATGGAACGCGTGGCGAATCGTATCGAACAGCAGGGTATTCAAGCTTGGTGGGATCTTGATGCCGCAGAATTGCTGGGTGATGAAGCGGAACAATACCGTAAAGTCACTGATACTTTGGACGTTTGGTATGACTCTGGCTCAACCTTCTCATCAGTGGTAGCCGCACGTCCTGAATTCCACGGACACGGTGTTGACTTGTATCTTGAAGGTAGCGATCAACATCGCGGTTGGTTTATGTCTTCTTTGATGATTTCAACCGCAATGAATGGCAAAGCACCGTATAAGCAAGTGCTTACCCACGGTTTTACCGTCGATGGTAAAGGCCGTAAGATGTCAAAATCTATTGGTAACGTGATTGCACCACAAACGGTAACCAACAAATTAGGCGCCGATATTCTGCGTTTATGGGTTGCGGCAACAGATTACAGCGGTGAGATGACGGTTTCAGACGAAATCTTAAATCGCAGTGCCGATGCCTATCGTCGTATTCGCAACACTGCGCGTTTCTTATTAGCCAACTTAAACGGTTTCGTGCCCGCTAAGGATTTAGTGGCCGTTGAAGATATGGTGGCGTTAGATCGTTGGGTTGTTCGCCGTGCCGCTGCGCTGCAACAGGAAATCATCGAAGCCTATGATCAATATAACTTCCATATAGTGACTCAAAAACTGATGCAGTTCTGCTCGGTTGAGTTAGGCAGTTTCTATTTGGATATCATTAAAGACCGCCAATATACGGCTAAGCAAGAAGGCCATGCGCGCCGTAGTTGTCAATCGGCGCTGTATCTGATCTCTGAGGCCATGGTGCGTTGGATTGCGCCAATTCTAAGCTTCACTGCTGACGAAGTATGGCAATTACTGCCTGGCGAGCGTGATGCTTATGTCTTTACCCAAGAATGGTATCAAGGCTTGAAATCAGTCACCTTAGCGACTGATTTGAGCGATGACTATTGGCAGCAGTTGCTAACCGTGCGTAATGAAGTCAATAAAGTGATTGAACAAGCTCGTCGTGACAAACGTATCGGTGGCTCATTAGAAGCTGAAGTGACCTTGTTTGCGGATGCTACCTTGACTGAGCAATTAACCCATATCGGCGATGAGCTAAGATTTGTGTTGTTGACCTCTGAAGCCAAAGTATTGCCTTTAGCTGATGCGACATTGGAAGCGGTTGAGACTGAGTTGGCATCACTGAAATTAGTGGTCGCTTCAAGTACTGCACAGAAATGTGAGCGTTGTTGGCACCACAGAGAAGAGGTTGGCACTATTGAGGCTCACCCGACACTTTGTACTCGCTGCGTAACCAATATTGAAGGTGACGGCGAAGTTCGTCAGTTTGCGTAAAGGATCTGTATGCCATTAACTTGGAAAGACAGTGGCTTACGTTGGTATTGGGTAGCTGTATTGGTGTTTTTAGCCGATCAGCTATCTAAGCAATGGGTCTTAGCCAATTTTGATTTGTATGAATCAGTGAAATTATTGCCTTTCTTTAATTTCACTTATGTACGTAACTATGGTGCAGCTTTTAGTTTTTTAAGTGAAGCTGGAGGTTGGCAGCGCTGGCTGTTTACGATTGTTGCGATTGGATTCAGTACGTTATTAACTGTGTGGTTGCGTAAGCAATCGTCTTCTTTGTGGAAACTGAATCTAGCTTACACCTTAGTGATTGGTGGTGCTTTAGGTAATTTAGTCGATCGATTGATGCATGGTTTCGTGGTTGATTTTATCGATTTCTTCTGGAATAAGAGCCATTATCCAGCATTCAATATTGCCGACGCTGCTATTTGTATCGGTGCAGTGCTGATTATTTGGGATGCATTTGTAAGCGATAAGTCTGAAGCTGATAGCGCTGAAGGGGTTAAAAAGTGACTGTGACACGTTCATTATTATGCCACATGAACATTGTGCTTGCTGATGGCTCAACTGCTGATAGCACTAAAGCCTCGGGTAAACCAGCTCGATTAAATGTGGGTGATGGTACTTTAAGTCCTGCATTTGAGGCGCAGCTGGCGACGCTTGCTGAAGGTGATAAGCACAGTTTCACGCTTGAAGCGATTGATGCCTTTGGCGAGTCCAATCCTGATGCTATCCATTATCTAGATCGAAGCCGTTTTCCGGCTGACATGAGTTTAGAGGCTGGCGTGATTGTGAGTTTTGCTGGCCCTGGTGGTAGTGAGATCCCTGGTATTGTCCGTGATGTTGCGGGTGATTCCATCACAGTCGATCTTAATCATCCTCTGGCAGGACACAAGATCACTTTTGAACTGGACGTAGTAAAGGTATTTTAAGATGAAACTCGATCCTACTAGCCCAAGTTTAAATATTATGCTCGCTAACCCGCGCGGTTTTTGTGCGGGTGTTGATCGTGCTATCAGTATTGTTGAACGGGCGTTGGAATTATTTTCGCCGCCTATCTATGTTCGCCATGAAGTCGTGCATAACCGCTATGTCGTGCAGAATCTGAAGGATCGCGGTGCGGTTTTTGTCGAAGAGTTAGATCAAGTGCCGGATAACAACATTGTTATCTTCAGTGCCCATGGTGTATCTCAAGCGGTGAGACAAGAAGCAAAGGCTAGAGGGCTGAGAGTCTTTGATGCGACGTGTCCCTTAGTGACTAAAGTACATCTTCAGGTGACGCGTGCCAGCCGCAAAGGTATTGAGTGCATCCTGATTGGCCATGAAGGGCACCCTGAAGTCGAGGGTACTATGGGTCAATACGATAATCCTAATGGTGGCGTTTATCTGATTGAATCGCCTGCAGATGTTGAAGCTTTGGAAGTGCGCGATCCCAATAATCTTTGCTTCGTGACACAAACTACTTTGTCTGTAGATGATACTTTGGACATTATTGTTGCGTTACAGAAAAGGTTTCCCTCTATAGAAGGTCCGCGAAAAGACGATATTTGTTATGCAACGCAGAATCGTCAAGATGCGGTACGCAATTTATCTGCAGACGTTGATTTGTTGATTGTTGTTGGCTCAAAGAACAGCTCTAACTCTAATCGTTTACGCGAGCTAGCATTGAAAACAGGAACCCAGTCTTATCTGGTGGATACTGCAGATGACGTTGAGTCTAGTTGGTTTGATAATGTTACACGTGTAGCCGTCACCGCAGGAGCTTCAGCCCCCGAGGTCTTAGTCCAACAAGTGGTTCAAGCAATCGCTAAACTTGCCCCTAGTGTTGTGACTGAAGTTGAAGGGCGTAAAGAAGACACTGTTTTTGCTGTGCCAGCCGAATTACGTTAAATCTGTGTACTGTTTAATCGACAATAAAAAAGAGGCTATAAGCCTCTTTTTTATTGTCTCAAATTCATTCAAAGCATAATGATGTCAATGCTTATGTGCTAATGTTACTGGCTACTTACATTTTACTCATCTATTATTAACTGTTAGTAATTTTTATCGTAATACTAAGATTTAAAAGGTAAATAGCTGAAAAGCTTGTCAAAAATATGGCTAAAATCGAAAGGTTGACACAAAGGGGATTTCAACGGGGCTTCTCATTAATTGAAGTGCTTGTTGCATTAGTGATCTTAGTCATTGGCTTAATTGGTATTTTTAATCTGCATATTGTTGCAAAGCGTGGCAGCTTTGAATCCTTTCAGCAAACTCAAGCCTCCTATTATGCAAACGATATAATTAATCGAATGAAGCTGAATAGAGCGCAGCTGGGTAATTACGCTGGTGAGTATACAGGCTCTCTTAATAAACCTGGTAATGTTTGTGACGTTGCTGTTGGCGCAGTGAGTATATGTACTCCAGAAGAGACTGAAGCTTGGGATCTTTACCAGTGGGAACAGAGTTTTATGGGGGCAGCCGAAGTTATGGATAGCCAGAATGTTGGTGGGTTAGACTCTCCAACAGCTTGCATTAATGTAGATGGTTCAACTGTAACGGTCGCAATTGCGTGGAGAGGGATCCGAGAGGGCGCGGGTACAAGTTATTCTGGGAGTGAATGTGGAGAAGATATTGGTACGCGTAGGCGGCTTTTTATTCTTTCGACAATGATTATTTAGGTTAACTATGTATGGATAATTTAAAAAACTGTGAGAAAGGGATGTCGCTGGTTGAGCTAATGGTCTCTATGGTCATTGGCTTATTTCTCACTCTTGGGCTTTTTGGCATGTTTAGTATGTCTTCTTCCAATGTGATCACAACGAGCCAGTTTAACCAATTGCAAGAAAATGGACGAATTGCTTTGTCACTAATGGAAAGAGATATCAGCCAATTGGGTTTTATGGGGGACATAACGGGAACTGATTTTGTACTTGGAACCAATATGACCTTGAGGGATGGTGTTGCAAATGATTGTATTGGTGCAGGCGTAAATAACGGTACTTTACCTAATGCTGAACCTGCACACTTTAGGCGTCTATGGGGATATGAAGAGGGCGAGAGTGGGGATACATTAAGTTGCTTATCAGGTGTGAATCAGAATACGGATGTCATTCAAATTAAAAGATTAGTTGGCCCACCAGTGACTAATCCCAATGGCGAGCGTTTTTATATGGCTGCAACTTCGAGTGAAGCTGTGATGTTTAAAGGCGGTAATCCTCCCAATCCAGTACTCGAAAATGCTCGTTTTTGGGAATATCAGCATCATATTTATTTTATTAAAAATGATGGTTCTGTACCTGTTCTACGCCGAAAAACATTAACCAAGAATAATGGCATGAATAACGAAGAGCAGTTAGTTGAAGGCATTGAGAATATGCGTATTCTTTATGGTTTTGATAGTAATGGAGATGATACCGCCGATAGTTTTATGCCTGCAGAAAATGTAACCACATTAATGTGGGACAACGAATTATTTCAAAGACTTGTTGCCTTAAGGGTTTTCTTGTTGGTTCGTGCTATTGATGAAGATAAAAGTTACACCAATGAAACTACTTATACTCTGGGCGATAAGGAAATTAAAAATTTGAATGATCATTATCGACGCAAGATAGTTTCGACGACTATGGTGCTTGCTAATCCAGTGTTAATTAGAAATTAGAAGGTTGGTAAGATGAAAAAGCAAAAAGGAATTGTATTATTTTTTGCACTTATCATATTGTTGCTTATGACTATTATTGGTGTCGCTTTGGCTGTTAATTCGACCCAATCTATGCGGATGTCTGGAGCAGGATCAGAACGTATAGAGGCTAAGTCTGTTGCAGATGGTGGCTTAGAGGCGGCAATCGAAGCCAATAAAGGTGCTAGCTTAGCCAAACTATCTGAGATTTCATCTGTGGTTGAATTTGGTTCTAACCAAACGTTAACGCCAATTCCTTATGAAGTTGATGCTGCAGGTAATGTTGTCATTAGTGCAAAAGATGTTGGATGCCAGCGAAGTACAAGGCCAAATAGTGGTAATTTAATTAGCTGTCGGCGTGTTGAGATTAGTAGTACAGCAGAATTTGGTAGAGATAAATTGGGCCAACTCACTGTTGTCGCAGGTGTGGAGCAAGAAGTTTTAACTGGGAGTTAGATATGATTATTAAAAAGCTGGCTTGTTCTATACTACTTGCGCTGACTTTTGTGTCGGCTTTCTCCTTCGGTGACGATACTGAGTTATATATAAAAGAATCAACAACTCGAACGGGCGCAAGACCTAAAGTGCTCGTTATATTTGATAACTCAGGAAGTATGTCGACTGAAGAAATTACTCAGGTTGTAGATTATGACCCTAACTATGACTACCCAGCCGTAAGTGGTTCTGGGTATAGTGATACTCTTATTTATTATGCTGTTGGCGGTGGAGGATTACCCACCCCTGATACTAGCTCTGATAAGCGTAATTTTAAAGCTAGTTTAAATGGATGTAGTCAAAGCAAAGCTGCATTAGCAGAGTTTGGTCGTTTTACTGGGTATATAAGAGAGTTCACATCAAGTGGTACTACTGGTGTTTGGAAAGAACTACCTGAAACAAACGGTACAGCAATAAAAGTAATTGATTGTTGGGAAGATATTTCTCAAATAAATCCGAGTAATTCATCATCATATCCTAATGGATTTCCTGCTAACGGGGTAACAACGGGGTCAGGTAGTAAAAAGAAAGCGTATCCATATTTTACTTCCTCACTACCAGGAACAACTTGGACCAATGCTTTAGCCGCAGCAAATAATACTGACTTTGGTGTTGGACAACCTATTACCTTGTACACTGATAATTACCTAAGATGGTACGGATTATCTAAAGCGGGAAAATTACCAACGGTAAAAGTTTCAAGACTAGAAATTGCGAAGAAAGCGATTTCTAATATTATTAGTTCAACTCCAACAGTGGATTTTGGACTTGCTGTATTTAATTATAATTATCCAAATGAAGGTAATCGAGACGGTGGTCGAATTGTATCTGGCATTACTCAGATGACGGATAGTACGCGTGCGAGTTTATTAACTACTATTGATAATTTGCTGGCAAAAACAAATACACCACTATGTGAGACTATGTATGAAGCTTACCGTTATTTTGCCGGTAAGGGCGTTAAATATGGTCATAGTGATACAGATTATGGCTCTTATGTTGGAAATAAACCACCGTATGACAGCTTAGTGGAGAAGAGTGGTAACTACGCAAGTCCATTTAAAGTATGTACGGATATTGCTTATGTTATCTATGTCACTGATGGCTCTCCAACAGTTGATAAAAATGCGAATAATGACGTTATTAGTTTAACTGCCACAGGAAGTAAAGAAGGGGATTACTCTTCATTTTCTAAAAATCTAGATACAGCAAGCTATTTGCCCGCATTAGCTAGTTATATGTTTAATAACGACTTAATTAACAAATTGGACAGTTCAAATACTGAACAAATGCAGAATGTTCGTACTTATACTATTGGTTTTAGTAAAGGTGCAGAAGATGCCGCACCTTTACTTGCTGAGACGGCTAAAAGAGGTGGTGGTTTATATTTTGCTGCTCAGAACAGTCTTGAACTACAGAATGCACTTAATGATGCGTTATCAAATATTTTGAATATTGATTCAAGTTTTACATCTCCAAGTATTGCTAGTAATAATTTTGATAGGACTCAGACATTTGATGCCGCTTATTACGCTATGTTTCTTCCAGGCAAAGGACCTCGTTGGAGCGGTAATTTAAAAAAATTAAAAGTAACCGCAGATGGTACATTGGTTGATAGTAAAGGGAATGCAGCTATAGCAGATAACGGCAATATTAAAGATGGTGCCTGTACTATATGGTCGGATTGTGTTGCGCAAAAGGATGGGAATAAAGTTGAAGTCGGCGGAGTCGCGGCACAAATCAGAAAGCAAGAAGTTAGGAATATTGTAAGTAACTTAAATGGGTCCTCCAGTTTAACGCCTTTAACACTTGCTAATGCACAAACTGCAGCAGGCGGTGATGCTGCGCTAGCTAGCTATATGAGAACTAGCGTAGATGAGCTTGCTAATACGTTAAATTGGCTTAATGGGATAGATGTCGACGACGATAATAAAGATGGTAGTACGACAGATAAACGTAATGATGTTATGGGTGATCCTCTTCATTCTAAGCCACTTGCACTCAATTTCGGCACAAAAAGCGCGACTGATATTCGTATCATGCTTGGCACTAATCAAGGTGTTGTGCATATGTTTAAAGATGCGGGCGAATCTGTATCAGAGACTTGGGGCTTTATTCCCTATGAGTTATTGCCTAATTTAACAGAACTGAGAAGTAATGATCCTTCAGGTGTACACACAGTATACGGAATGGATTCATCTCCAGTTGCTTACACAGAAACTGATGCTGAGGGTAAAGTGATTAAAGCATGGGTCTATATGGGGATGCGTCGAGGTGGCTCGTCTTATTATGCCCTCAATGTGACAAACCCTGATAGCCCTTCTCTAATGTGGACTATTAATCCATCAACGGATGGTTTTTCTGATCTTGGACAAACATGGTCTGAGCCTATAGTGACGAAAATCGTTGGTTATGAAAAGCCTGTACTCATTTTTGGTGGTGGCTACGATGTTAGTTTTGATGCAACTCCTTCATCTTCTCCGGTAGGTCGTGCGGTTTATATTGTCGATGCAGAGAAGGGAACTTTGATTCATTCATTTGGTGGCTCTGCATCGGGTGCAACAGTACTTTCGGGTATTCAGGATAGCATTCCAAACTCAGTCGCCGTACTTGATAGTAATAATGATGGGTATACAGATAGGATTTATGCCTCCGATGTCGGTGCAAATGTCTGGCGCATTGATCTTCCAAGTGCAAGTAAGTCGAGTTGGAGTGCATTTAAATTTGCTTCTTTAGGTGGTACTGATAGTAATAATCGTCGTTTTTATGCAGAACCTGTTGTAGCACAAACGATGTTTACTAATTTATCCGAAGTTAAGGTGACAACAGAGAGTGGTACTACTACGACTAAAACTTATCAAAATGTTCCCTATGATGCGGTGGTGATTGGAAGTGGAACGCGACCTCACCCATCATCTACTAATGTCAATGATATGTTTTTTACATTGCAAGATCGTAATGTGGTGACTAAGAGTTTTACTGGCGGTGATGTTCCCGAGGCGATCACAATCAATGATCTCTATGATGTGACTTCTAATGCACCTGCGTCTGAAGTCGACAACATAAGTTTCGGTAAAAAACTCGGCTGGTTCTATGATTTTAGTGGTCTAGGTGAAAAGAGTTTAACAGCTGCCTTGATTGTCCAAGGCAAAGTTTATTTTACTTCTTATTCTCCCCCTGCAGACTCGGTTGCCGATAACGTGTGTTTGGTGTCTGGTTCTGGCAAATTATATCCGTTCGATCTGCACAAAGGAACGAGATCCTTTTCTCAATTATATTATGAACTGGGTGAACGTGTACCGGATACACCGCAGATTGTTATTCCTGCACCTGAATCCGGTAAAGATCCCTATATCTATATTATTGGAGTTGGTAAAGGTGAGAAAAATGAAAATGGGGATTATACAGGTACAATCAACGTTGCTTCTGGGTTAGGTGTTAATAAAATTTATTATCATATAAATGAATGAGTTATTAATTTATGAAGGTTCAACTTAAAGGTTTTACCCTGATAGAGGTGATGATCGCCGTCGTGATCATTGGTATTTTGGCATCGATTGCATACCCTTCTTATACGCAGTACATTGCTCAGAGTGCAAGATCAGAAGGGTTAGCTGCTTTGATGCGTATAGCAAACTTGCAGGAACAGTATTATCTCGATAATAAAAAATATGCTACTGATTTAACAAAACTTGTAGGGGGCAACCCTTATATAACTGAACACAAACATTACTCTGTATCATCAAGTGGTGCATCAAGCTTTACGATTAAGGCAGTTGCTCAAGGGGTTCAGGCTAGCCGTGATGCCTCGTGCTCTCCTTTAACAATATCAGATACTGGGGCAAAAGGTCCGAGTGCGGAGTGTTGGAAATGAAATTAATAAACCTCTTTATAACGGTGGCTTTCTTACCAAGCTTAGTTTGGGCTGACTCTGGAGCAACAGTCAGCGAACAAGACTTCAAATGCTACATTACATCAAAGAAAAGTGCTGAGATTGCCTTCTATCATTGGAAGAGTAGTGAAATGAATGTGAGAATGGCTAGCCTTGTTGGTACTACTCGCCAATCAAATGATGGATCGAAATATTACATCTATAGTGTTGAGGAGTGTGTCGCATTAAACGCTGAATTTACTAATACTAAGGCGCAAGTTTTGGATAAGTTAACACCTAGATAAACATCAGCATGTATTTTTAAATGTTAACAACGAACGATTTAAGGATAATATTATTTTAGGGTAGTGAACGGTAGATTTAGTCTCCCATAGTTTATGTGCAGCTTTTCCCATCTGCGCCCTCTTTTATTAAACCTGAAGTGCTAATGTTGATGCTTTTAGAATTGTCACTTTGCCCATTTGAACAATAGATAATTGATGTTTCAACTGAGACTAAACCATCGGGTGTAAAATCAATTTTTTTATCGGCGGGCCCTGATAGGGAAATTACATCGTGTGTATTGAAACTATCGATCACTTTCAATACATTCTTGGCACCTCCATTGTCAATATATACACTGAACCCCTTATTCCAGTCTGTGCCGCATGGTGATGCCGCGTATGGGCAGACTGTTACTGTTGCACCATAGTTGACAGCTTGGTTTCTTGCAAAAGCAAACACATCACTAATTTTTCGTATTTCATTAGCGCTGCGTGTCCCTTCGTATAGCGACGTAAGTGATGGAACCCCTATGGCTAGTAGGATTGCTGCTACGGCAATTGTGACCATCAGTTCGACTAAGGTAAATCCTCTTGAAATAATTAACATGTAGCTATCCTCGTTAAAACTTAGCTAAGTATATGCGAGGAGACTCTAATGATCAGTATCTATTCTATATTTTCAATATACCCAATAAATTGATTTTCTTGCTTTTATATAATTAAATTTAAATAGGGAGTATATATTTAAATTTAATCGCAATTGATATTCTTTGCGGTAGAAAGGCGAACTCTACCCGCCTGATTAACAACGATTGCACGGGAGTTTTTGCTATCAATTGTTCGTGGGCAATACTTGAAAGTACCATTACTTCCAGAAGCTAACCCATCAGGTTGAAATTTTATCGAACTTTTATTGTATGTTAAAAAATCTTTCGAATCGAATTCATCAATGACCCTAATAATTTTATCGTTAGCATCGAAGCTTTCGACTACACCTGTATCAATGAAAATTGTTAATCCCTTTTGCCAATCTTGAGTGCATTTTCCATTTACGAGTGGGCATACTGTGACCCTATAACCATAACTAACAGCTGTATTTCGCGCAAATTGAAGTGTCTGCTGGATAGTTTTAATATTGGTATCAGCTCTTATCTGATCGCTGAGCTCGGTCAAGGAAGGAGCTCCAACTGTTAACAAGATTGTTGAAATCGATATCGTAGTGATAAGTTCTATCAGGCTAAAGCCTTTTCGATGGAAGTTCATAACAGATCCTTGTTATTTTACGCTTGCATCCCGCGAGCGAGTTAGTGCTAGCTAGAATGTAAGTATAAAATCTGAGGCAAAATTCATAGTACTTTTTTTAGACTTTTATGTGCTAAAAGCGATTTTATAGAAACTGTGTTTTATGAGTAAAGCACTACATTCACTTCAATATTGACGTAACCCCGTGTAAGCTAGTGTTATTCTGTTTGTTTATGTTATTGCAAGGGATGAGGAATTTTTAATGAAAAAAGTTGAAGCCATTATTAAGCCATTTAAGTTAGATGATGTGCGCGAATCACTTGCAGAAATTGGTATAACTGGGATGACGGTACTGGAGGTTAAGGGTTTTGGTCGTCAGAAAGGGCATACAGAGTTGTATCGTGGTGCTGAATACATGGTGGATTTTCTGCCAAAAGTAAAAATAGAGTTAGTGATCCAAGACGATCTGCTCGACCAAGCAATTGATGTCATTGTTGAAACGGCCCGCACAGGCAAAATTGGTGATGGTAAAATTTTTGTCACTGATGTTGAACGTGTTATCCGTATTCGAACGGGTGAAGAAAACGAAGAAGCGGTATAAACTGCTTACGAACGATTCTAAAGGGCCTAGAGGCCCTTTTTTGTTGCCTAAGCATATGGAGAAACAAAATAGTACTGCTGGGTTTCTGAAATATCTTTAATGGAAAATAGCCTGTTTTACTCAACTAATGTAGTTATCTCTTATCTGTAACATGGTATAACTTAGCCTCGCAAATGAGTTTTATGAGGTTGTCATTTTGGCTACAAAAAGAATAGTGATCGTGGGTGGTGGTGCTGCTGGTTTAGCGCTTGCATCGAAGTTGGGCCGTAAATGGGGCGGTAGTGATGTCGTCGATGTGTGCTTAATTGATAAAAGTCCTATTCATATATGGAAGCCTAAATTACACGAAGTCGCTGTTGGTGTGATAGATCAATCTATTGAAGGTTTACTCTATCGCGATCATGGACTTAAAAACGGTTATCGCTATATTCGTGGTGAGATAGAGCAGTGTGAGCCGGATGCTAAATCGATTCAGTTAGCTGCAGTTTATAATGATGAAGGCGAGTTGCTCCTAGAGCAGCGACAAATCAATTATGATTTTTTAGTGCTTGCATTGGGTGGAGTTTCTAATAGTTTCAATACATTAGGTGCTGATGAGCATTGTATTTTCTTAGACAGCCTTGAAAATGCCAATTTATTTCATCATAAATTACTCGACGCTTTACTCCAATTAAATGAAACGCAAGAAAGAGTCAGCATTGGTATTGTCGGTGCGGGTGCGACAGGTGTTGAATTGGCAGCAGAGCTTCATCATGTAATTGAGTCTGTTAAAGAGTACGGCTATCTGAATATCGCTAAGCATCATCTTGATGTGCATTTGATTGAAGCGTCACCCAAAATCCTTCCTCAATTACCAGAGCGTGTAAGCGCTAGAGCTCAAGCTGTTCTTGATCAGATTGGTATACGTTTACATATCGGTGTTCAAGTTAAAGAAGTGACTCGTGATGGTTTCATTACCCAAGATGGCGATGTGATTAAAGCAGGCTTAAAAGTATGGGCTGCCGGTGTAAAAGGGCCAAAAGCATTTCAGCATTTTGCAAAATTGCCCATTACTCCGCGAAATCAGGTAGAAGTTGATGATTGTATGCGAGTTAAAGGTCATCAAGATATCTACGCCCTTGGCGATTGCGCTCTATTGATCCAAAGTTCTGGCCAGCCTGTTCCACCAAGGGCGCAAGCAGCAGCTCAGATGGCTGATACCTTGTTTGATAATATCGTTAATCGATTACAAGGTAAGCCTGAAAAGGCCTTTATTTATAAAGATTACGGCTCATTAGTGTCTTTAAGCCGCTTCTCTGCTGTAGGCAATTTAATGGGGAACCTACGCTCTGGTACTTTCTTTGTTGAAGGCCATATAGCAAGATTGATGTATATCTCTTTGTATCAGAGGCATTTAGCCAGCCTTTATGGTTGGTTTTCGGCAATTGTGTATCGAGTGGCACAAAAGTTATTGAAGTGGCAGCGTCCGAAGCTCAAATTACATTGATTTCTATGTGATTTGGGAGATAGAAAGAGAGCAAATATGCTCTCTTTTTTATTGTTTAGGAATTGCCGACGAGTCACGAATGATAGGTTCTGGTGTAAAGGTTTTAGAATATATGGCATCTTGCTCGCGACGTTTTGCTATTAATAATTCAGTAGCAACCTGAGCTATTTCTGCGTTTGGCTGATGTACAGTGGTGAGTTTAGGCCAGGTTTGACGTGAGAATGGGCTATCTTCGAAACCGACAATTGATAAATCAACGGGTATGTCTAAACCCGCTAAACGAGCCGCAAAAAGTGCACCAGCGGCAATTTCATCGTTACAAGCAACAATTGCCGTCGGGCGATTTTTTAGTTTGATGAGCTTGTTAGCACCATCAACACCGGACTCAAATGAGTACTTCCCTTCAATTATGTAGTTTTCATTCAGCTTTAGGTTATTTATTGTTAATGCCTGTTTAAAACCAAGTAATCGCTCTTTGGTGGATTCATGGTGTAAATCTCCGCTTAAAAAAGCGATATGCTTGTGGCCTAAATCAATCAGATGCTGGGTGATTTGAACTGCACCAAATTTATCGTTGACTAAAATAGTCAACCCATTCTGATCGTTGTCCTTTTCTCCCGCAATAATGCGCACATAGTTAGCATCAATTTCAGTGAGTGCTTTGAGTACTTTAGGATCTTCTGACAAGGGAGGTGTCAGTACTAATCCAGCGAGCCTAGAATATTTGACTAGTGCTGTAAGCTCATCACATATGGTCTCTGATTTGGCATTGCAAGGGTGAATGACAAGTTCATAGCCCTTGTCTTTGCAGGCTGACAAGATCCCATTTTGCATATCAATAATATAGTAAGCGTTTGGATTATCGTAAATAAAACCAATAGCATAGGATTTAGTTCCTGCTAGATTTCTTGCTGCTAAATTAGGTTGGTAGTTAAGTGCTTTTATCGCCTCGTTCACTTTGTCAACGGTGGCCTGCTTCACTGAAGGTTCGTTATTGGTTACACGGGATACTGTCTTGATAGACACTCCAGCATATTTAGCTACGTCGTTGATAGTGACTTTCATTGATGTAAAAACTCTTTGTCTAAGGTCGCGAGGGGTTAACTGTTCTATGAACGTAAATTCTTTACCAGCAATTTACAAGCTTACATTTTTTATCATTTTTTTCTGACTTATACATCTTATAGTGCGAGCTTTTGATGTGCTTAGCAATCCTGAATTGTTACAAATTGGCGTTAATTTATCATTGTTACAATTATGCTGGGAGTTGTAAATTTACGTCATAATATTAAAGCTCATGTTTTATAATGGTTTTTAATAAAACTACTGATTCAAAATTCTGCTTTATGACATTTTTTTGCTTCCATCGTTATTTTGTTGTGGCAAGGCTGTTAATTATTGTGTAATGTTTGCACTAGACATGACAGCGTTGTCATTCCGCGGGGAATGGTTATGAATACTAAAACGATAATAAAGTTATGGAAGGGAAACGAGATGCGACCATCAACCTTTAAGAAAACTGTACTAGCTACAAATATTGCTATCCTACTCGGCAGTGCTGTATCCATTAGCGCTGTTGCTGCAGACGCCGTGGCAACCACCGCAGCACCTGAAAATATTGAAAAAATTGAAGTTCGCGGTATGAGAGCATCAATGAAGGCATCAGTTAACGACAAACGTTTTTCTGATGCTGTAGTGGATGCGGTCACAGCAGAAGATATTGGTAAATTTCCAGATGGAGATGTGGGTGAGTCTTTAGGACGCATTCCTGGTGTCGCGGTTAATCGTCAATTTGGTCAAGGCCAACAAGTATCAATTCGTGGTGCTTCAAGCCAGTTAACCAGTACTTTGCTAAATGGTCATTCTGTGGCTTCAACGGGTTGGTTCGACCAACAAGCTATTGACCGTAGCTTTAATTACAGTCTATTACCACCAGAAATGGTGGGCGGTATTCAAGTTTTCAAATCATCTCAGGCAGATATTGCCGAAGGTGGTATTGGTGGTACTGTAATTGTTAAAACCCGTAAACCATTAGATTTAGATGCAAATTCTGTATTCTTAAGTACAAAGGGGGATTACGGCACTGTATCCGAAGAGATAGATCCACAAACCTCAGGACTTTATAGCTGGAAAACGGAAGATGAAAAATTCGGTTTCTTAGTTGCAGGTTCTTTAGATAAAACTCAATATCAACGCAATGGTATCGAATCTTTACTTGGTTGGGGGGAGATAGTTCCGACCACATTCCAGCAAGACCGAGAGCGTACCGCTGTTAATGCTGCATTCCAATACAGACCAACTGATAATCTTGAGTTTGGTTTGAATTTGATGAGCCTTCAACTTGATGCAAACAATGCTAATACTTCAATTTTCTTATTTCCTACTCAGCAGGGTGAAAATACTTGCCTTAAGAAAAATGCTGCAGGCGTGTGTACATTAGTTGAGCACACAGGTAAAGGTGGATTTGCTTGGGCTCAAACTTGGGCACGTAAAGCGAGTATGTCTTCTGACACAATTGATTTGGATTTTGCATATCAGGCAGATGCTTATAAGTTAGAAGGTCGTATTGGTAAGACCAAAGCTGAAGGTGGTACCGATTTAACTTCAAACTATGGTCAGTCTATTGGTAAACCTGAAGATTTCGCGGGTATCTATGATGCTACTGGCGATGTCATTGATATTAACATTGCAAACAACGCATTTGATGCTTCTGATTTTAATGGACAATTAGAAACAGCGGGTTGGGCTCTTAAAAAACAACCTAATACTGATGAAGAGTCCTTTGCGACATTTGACATTACTATTCCTGTTGAGCTAGGTGCTATTACATCATTTAAATCAGGCATTAGTTATGCCGATCATGATGTTACTCAAACTACCGAGGCTGCTCAATCCTCTAATATAGTAGCAAAAGATGCATCAGCTTATTATTCTGGTACTATGTCATCTGGCGCAGGCTTCACCTTACCTAAGCCCATTTTTGATAACATGATTAATGATGCCTATGCTGCTATCGATGGTTTTACTCTCGATAAATCAGGATATGGCACACTGCAAGAAAAGAATTTAGCGCTCTACACTATGGCTACATTCGCTGGTGAAGGCGTTCGTGGTAACTTCGGTTTAAGATATGTGTCTACTGATGTTGAATCTGATTATTATGCGTTCAGCAAAACAGGTACATATGCTGATGGTTTAAGTACTGACAAAGCCAGCTATAACGATGTTTTACCAAGTGTAAATATTGCATTCGACCTTGCAAGTGATTTAATTTTAAGAGCCTCAGCAGCTCAAGTTATTTCACGTCCAAATTATGCCGATTTATTCGCAACCTCTAAGTTACCTGGCTTCAACGATGGTACTCCTGGTAACGAGAAGAAAGTCACCGGTAGCGTAAATTTACAACCTTTCAAAGCTTCACAAGCAGATGTAAGTTTAGAATGGTACTTCAGTGGAGAAGGTTTATTTGCAGTAACTTACTTTATCAAAGATGTAAGTTCATTTATCTCTACAAGAGAAAAACTGAATCAACAAATCGGAATTGAAGATCCCAACCTAATCACTGCAGGTGGTAGTACATGTGGTGCGGGTATTTACGATTGTTGGACTGTAAGTGAAAATTATAACGCTAATGGTGGCTCAATTGATGGTATCGAACTTCAGTTACAAGATTCATTCGATAGTGGTTTAGGTTACTCAGTTAACTACACCTTTGCAGACGCTTCATCACCAGCTGAAAACTATGCAGACCGTGTTGGAGTATTCTCTGACTCATCCAAACATACTGTAAACTTAGTTGGTTACTACGAAATGGATGATTTCTCAGCTCGGGTAGCTTATAACTGGCGTTCTGAATATATGATGCGTGAATTACCAGGGTTCTATGGTAACCGTGAACATCAAGCGTATGGCACCTTAGATTTAAGTGCTAGCTATAATCTAACAGATTATCTGTCGTTAACTTTTGAAGTGGTTAACTTGCTTGAAGAAGATAGCGTACAAAAAGGTGTATCTCCAGTGGATGCAGAGGGGGTTATTAGTGAATTTAAAGATAATTACCCTGTATGGAGTTTTGATGGTGAAGCCCGTTATAAACTCGGTGTTGCGTTGCGCTTCTAATTTAATTAGTTAGATTAATAAGAGCCTAGCAATTGCTAGGCTTTTTATTAAGCACTAAACTGCGTTAAATTAAAAGTAATAATATTAAAGGGCTAATGGTTATCCAATATATGACTCAATATGTTCATGCTTAATTGTAGGATCATGCTATGACTATAAGAAAAGTAGCGATAGTTGGTGGTGGGACATCAGGTTGGTTAGCTGCTAATCATTTAGGACTGGTTTTAAAGAACAATCCAGAACTCTCCATTACGCTCATCGAATCTCTAGATATCCCAATTATTGGTGTTGGTGAGGGGACTGTTCCCTCAATACGTAAATCATTATCAAGCTTTGGTATAAGTGAGTCAGACTTTATTAAATCTTGTGACGTCACTTTTAAACAGTCAATAAAGTTTGTAAATTGGCTCGATCGAGCAAAGCACGGAAACAATAATTTTTATCATCACCTTTTTAATATGCAGAGTCCATTGGGTGAGGATTTGACACCATATTGGTTAACTCATCCAAGAGAGCACTTTGCCGATTTAGTCTCGCCACAGCATGCCGTTTGTGAGGAAAATAAAGGACCTAAGTTTATAACAACTCCGGAGTATGGTGGCGTTATGGGTTATGCTTACCATCTTAATGCCGCAAAGTTTGCTAAGTTATTAGCTAAAAATGCCATTGAACGATTTAATGTTGAACATATTTATGCAACGGTAAATGATATTTCTTTAGAGAAAGATGGTTCTATTTGTTCATTGTTGACAGATAAAGGGGAGTTATTTTTTGATTTCTATATTGATTGCAGTGGTTTTGAATCTATTTTGTTAGCAAAAAGATTTGATGTACCATTTATTGATAAATCACACCAACTCTTCATTAATACAGCATTAGTTGCTCAAGTGCCCACACAGGCTTTAGATCAAATTCCGCCATTTACGATTGCAACGGCTCATCAGGCAGGGTGGATTTGGGATATTGCCCTCACGCAAAGACGTGGAACTGGTTTTGTCTACTCGACTGATTATATGAGTAATGCTGAAGCTGAAGATGCATTTGATCAGTACTTAGGTGGTCAACTTGCCGATCTTTCACATAGAAAAATTGCTATGAAGGTTGGTTATCGTCAGCAGTTTTGGGTAAAAATTGTGTTGCATTAGGCTTAGCACAGGGATTTTTAGAACCGATTGAAGCGACATCTATTCTATTGACGGACTTTTCTGCACGCTTTCTTGCGGAGCGATTTCCTTCCGATAAAGATGATATTGATTATCTTGCTAAGCGCTTTAATGAAACAGTTTCTCAAGCGTGGGAGAGAGTCGTTGAATTTGCTAAGTTACATTATTGTTTATCCGACAGGTCAGACTCTGCTTTCTGGCGTGATAATCGCACCGATGAAACTATTCCTGAAGGCTTAAAACAACGTCTTAAAATGTGGCAAGAATTTTATTCCAATCGCAGAGGATTTTCCTTCAAAGTTTGAAGTGTTCAACAGAGAAAATTATTTATATGTGCTTTACGGTATGAAATATTCTACTCGACCAACTTATAGCAATGCAGAAGTTGATCAACGCGTTGTTCAACATCTGGCTAAGATGACGTTGTTAAAAAGTAAAATGATAAGTGAGTTGCCAGATCATAGAGAACTACTTGATAAAATCCGTCTCTACGGATTGCAATCTATATAGAATTGTACGAGTTATATAGAAAAATATTAACAAGGAAAATAAAGATGACAACACATTATGTCCCTTTGAATGATTCTATTCATAGACACTTAAAAGTGAAAAACATTGTTGACTATAAATTTTTTGAAAACATGCACATGTTGCCTCTTCAGGTTCAAGAGTTCATGTCAGCAGCGACGAGCTTTCCTATTATATTTACCAAAAATTCTCAAACAGGTGAATTCTTACCTGTAGCAGTTACATCTTTAAAAGAAAATTCGAACAAATTGATGATAAATGGTAGATGGATTGCTCGTTATTTACCTATTCAAGTTCAATTGTATCCTTTTGGTGCGAGTTATATTGATAATAAAATCATTATTGGAATTGATCTAAATAACTCGTCTGTGTGTGAAAGCGGTGAAAATTCTTTGTTTACAGCTGATGGCGATAATACTGCTTATCTCAATACGCAGCTAGAGTTGGCCAGTCTTCAGGCTGACTATCAGGAAATGACAAAACATTTTATTAAGACTTTAATACAGCATGAGCTATTACAGCCTAGAACATTAACAGTAAATGCTCTGGACTGTACTAAGACCAACATTAATGGTATTTATACCGTTGATGAACAAAAAATTCATGAACTAGACGAAAGCGTTATGCTGGATTTTGCAAAACGTGGATTTTATTCTGTGATTTATGCACACCTTTGTTCTCTTAGTTTAATTGATTTAGTTATGGATAAATAACATTTAAAGAATGGTGTCATGCTGTATTGGTGGCATCAAATTATACGATTTATTTATGCTAGCTTTAAATTTAAGTAATGAATATGAATCACTTATAAATTTCTAACTCGCCAACATGACGCTACCCGTCAAAATGATCCAAATGGAGAAAAAGAGTTTTAATACTTTTACTGGGAGAAAGAGTGCTAATTTACGAGCGAGTAATCCTCCGATAATGGCGCCAGGGCCTGCGAATAACACTAACTCAAAGAGGGCATGGCTATTTGTTGAAAAAATATGGATAGGGCTTGCCGACCAGACTGTAATCGCAGAAACAACAACGCCAGTGGCGACCGACATTTTGGCGCATAGTCCCCTTATCATGAGATAAATGACGACTAATTCACCGACGCCTACCGATAACCAAGCTGTGATAATACCGCCGAAATAGCCAATGAGAGCGAGCCAAAGAAAATCGACCGGCATTATAGAGCGATTGATTTGTGTGCTACTTTTGCTACTAATAACGATGGCGATACCGAGTACAATCGAGAAAATGCTAAAGCTGGTGTGTAGCGAAGAGGGCGAATTGAGTTGTAGTAATTGGCTACTCCAGAAACCTAAGACAGAAAAGAAGGCTGCAAGTAATGATGCTTTTACAAAACCAGACCATGCATCATCTTCTCGGTGGTGCTTTTTATAATGCAGTGACCATGAAATCGCGCCTGCTGTCATGCCAAAGCATTGGATCATAAATGAAGTCGAGACACTTTGAGACTCACTAAAGTTGAGGCTCGAAAATACCGGAATAAAGATTACTCCACCGCCAGCTCCTGTCGAGTTAGCAAATATCGCTCCTGTGATTCCTAGAAAAACGAAGCGTCCATATTCTTGGATAAGATCAAATAGCGAATGAAAATGGTTAGCCCAAAATAACCAAGCTCCACAGAGTAGTAATACCAAACTGAGGTTTAGGTAATACCGATTTAAGCGCGGAGCAGGCTGGGTATTATTGGGCACAAGTGTGTTAATGGGATTCATCAATAGCTACCGTGATCTTTGTCATGTTATCGCTATGTTATCAATGAAAGACAGCGTTGTCACATAAGCTTGAATAAATAAAATAAACATTTTAAGTATTTGAATAGTTTGCATTAATTATGTCTATTCATAAAAAATAACAATAATTGTCAAAAAAATGTAGAAATCCTGTTCTTTCTTGTGTACTTTAATAATGACAACGCTGTCATCTGCTTGTGTGACGCGTTGTTTGTAAGGTCTGCATGAGAGGATGAGGTCTCCTTATCATGTGTTTGGCAGGAGTATTGCTGTCGGGCGGCGATACGTTTGTCTTTGATATTTTGATAGTCTCTCCCCAGAAACTAGCGTGGGCTGGGTACTGTAAGCAGTGCCCAGCCATTTTTTTAGGATGTTTTTACGGTATTACTCAACTGCCTACCTCAGCACTTGAACGTTAGCGGCATAGATAAATAAAACTCACTGGTATAAACCAGATAATAAAAGAGGCTGCAATTTATGGCGATTCATTTAACGGCTGTGATGCGTGTCATTGCAATTGGCATGACGAGTGTCATTGCCCATATCACCGCACTCATCATGACAAGAAGAACGGTTGGCATACCCCTGTTTATAATGGCATTAGCGTTTTTTTCAGCATTTTCCTCTTTTGCTGTATTTGCTACTGACACAGCTATAAACCATTTAGCTTCAAATTCTGATGTGTCTAAATCGTCTGCACAGGTTTCAAAAAAAATCACCACCGCGATACAGCAGGAATGGTTGCTAAAGTTACTTGAAGAAGCACTGCGGCGCTCGGATTCGGGTTATCAAGTGCAAGAAATGTCGACTCAAATGAATCAAAAGCGCAAGGTCGAAGAAGCACTCGCTGGGACAGTAGACGTGTTTTGGAGCATGACCTCAAAAGAATTGGAAGAAACTGTGCTTCCCGTGCGCATTCCATTGTTTAAAGGGTTACTCGGTAATCGGCTGCTGATTATCCGTAAATCGGATGAGGCACGATTTGCTAATGTGAAAACCATGGCGGATTTTAGGCAGTTAAAGGCGGGGCAAAATCGTTATTGGCCCGATGCCACGATTTTAGAAGCCAATGGATTACCCGTCGTCACTAGCTATCAGTACACCAATTTATACTCCATGTTAGAAGGCGGGCGTTTCGATTATCTTGCCCTCGGCGCCCAGGAAATTGGCGAAGAACTCGCAAATCACCCCGATCCTGCACTTAAGGTCGATAGCCATATCCTGCTGCAATATCGTTCGCCAGCTTATTTCTTTGTTTCCCCTAAGCGCCCTGAACTTGCTGCGGCCATTTCAGCCGGGCTTGAAAGTATGGTAAGGGACGGATCTTTTGATGAGATGTTCAATCGCGAGCTTAAAATTGAGCAGCTGTACCGTGAGGCTCAGTTTGAACAACGGGTGATTATCCGTCTTGATACACCTGATTTAAGTCCATTAACACCAATAGAACGCACAGAATTATGGTTAGATCTTTTTAGTATGCAAGGTGCAAAATAATGAAAACATTAGCCTTAAAAGTACAGATTGGATTAGCGGCAGCAATTTTTATGATTGTTAGCGTTCTGTTCGGTGCATCTTACTGGTTGGCGAGCGATAAATTGGCTGCCAGTGAAACTGAGTTTGAAGAAAATACCGTCGCCAATTTACAAGTGACCATGGCGCAGCCCATCTTCACCTACGATTATGAGCAGATCCGTGCAGTGCTATCTGTGATGCTTAAATCTGCGCAGATTTATCATATTGTCGTGAGTGACCATCGCGGTAAAGTGTTAGCCGAGAGTCAACAGGCTCAAACAGTGGCCGATGAGTATCTAGTGAAACGTGAAATTCAATTTGCTGAGCAAGGTAACCCAACGGGCCAATTGGTCATTCAGTTTTCTATGTTGCCTATTCGCGCTCAGTTGTCAGATTTACTCTTAGGTTATTTCTTGCAGGCGTTGTTAATTCTCGGTGGCAGTTTATTTGTTATCTTCATTATTCTTAAACGTTTAGTGATTAATCCACTTGGGAATGTGGTCCGTGCTATGGAAGAAATTGCCAGCGGTGACGGCGATTTATGCCACAGATTACCCGTTGAGAGTCAGGATGAGATTGGTCAGCTTGCCAAGGCATTTAATGGTTTTGTTGAGCAAATTCACTGCACGATTTCCAGAGTGCACGAAACCTCAGGGCAATTACTGGGCGATGCCAAAGCGCTTGGTTCATTGTCGCAAACCAACAATGATCGTGTGCAAACCCAACTAAAAGAAACCGAGGCCGCAGTGACGGCGGTAACTCAACTGAGCGCCAGTGCTAACGAAGTCGCCATTAATGCCAAGCGCACCGCGGACGTGGCGAGTCAGGCCGATAAAGCGGTCGATGACAGTCAGCGTCAGTTCGATTCGGGATTAGACATCACTCGTAAACTGGCATCTGAATTAGCCCGCTCGGCATTGTCCGTTTCACAGCTACAGCAAGAAACCCAAAAGATTGATGAAGTGGTCGTGGTGATCAACAGCATTGCCGAACAAACCAACTTACTGGCGCTTAATGCTGCGATTGAAGCGGCGAGGGCGGGTGAACAAGGGCGCGGGTTTGCTGTGGTGGCCGACGAAGTGCGCACCTTGGCGAGCCGAACTCAACAGGCCACAGGTGAAATACAGAAAATGATCCAGCAGGTCCAGAGCCGCGTGGCTGAAACTGTCACTGTGATGCAAGCGAGCCAAGCCCTTTCAACTCAGGGCGTTAACCGCTCAGAAGAAATTAAGTTAGTGCTTACTAAAGTGACTGATTTAGTCTCAAATATCAGTAATATGAACATCGAAGTTTCCCATGCGGCACAGGAGCAAACCTGCGTCACCGAAGCGATTTCTCGTACGTTAAATGATCTTGCCAATGTCTCAGGTTCAGCCTCACTCGATAGCGAGCACTTAGCGCACTCGAGCGAGCGACTGTTTCACCAAGGGGAAAGACTGCGGACGTTAGTAACTTCCTTCAGATTGTAGCCATTTCTGGAGCTAGATAAGGATAATCATGAAAAAAACACTCTCAGCAAGCGCCATTTTACTGGCTTTAGGATTAACGGCCTGTTCCGAGGCGCCTGTGACGCCTTCCGCAGCGTCAGCCGATAAGGCTGTGGCTCAAACACAGCAAGCTCAGGACGCATTAACTCAAGCGCAGTTACAACAACTCGGGGATTCGTTAGTCGTAACTTACCGTGTTGTGACCAATGTGCCAGACGATAAGTGCCTAAAAGATAAAGCCGATGGTCGCTGTTTTGTCGCTCAAATTGATTTCGTGCCCGGTATGGATTTAGCCAGCCAAGATTGGGAAATTTATTTAAGCCAAATGCGCCCAGTGCAATCGGTTGAAAGCGGTGAATTGACGATAACGCACGTTAAAGGCGATTTACATCGTATTACGCCAACGGCCGCTTTTAAGGGATTTGTTAAGGGCGAGAAAAAGCAACTGACATTCCGTGGTGAGCCGTGGCAATTGGCTGAAACCGACGCTATGCCAAACTATTACCTCGCAGCAAAAGGATTAGAACCCGTCATTATCGCCAGCACTCAAGTGGGTAAAGATGCCGAAACGGGTTTAGAGACGCGTCCGTATGTTGAAGGGTTTACGAATTTTAAAACCCAATATCAACGCACTGAAACGGATAAACTCGCGCCAGCCGATGCCGCGCAATTATTTAAAGCTAATCAAAGCGTGAGTGAAGATGCCTCCTTGGCTGTGGATACTATCATCCCAACGCCACAAAAGGTGAAGATCCATTCAACCGATACACCAGTATCCCTTGCTGGTGGTATTAAGCTCGAATATCAGCAAGATAACCCAGAGCAAAAGAGTCAAGTTGCGGCAGCGGTGGCACGTTTAGCTCGCCTGGGTGTGGCTGAATCTGCGAGTGGCATTACGGTGAAATTTGCCAGCCAAAAAGGGGATGAGGGCAGTTATCGCTTAGATATTCAGCCAACTGAAATTGTGATCGCTGCCAATGATGCAGCAGGCTTCTCTTACGGTTTGTCATCACTAGCAAGCCTTGTGGATGTGAATTCGCTGAAAATGAATGCCATGACCATTGAAGACCGCCCACGTTATCCGTTCCGTGGCATGCACATTGATGTGGCTCGTAATTTCCACAGCAAACAATTGTTGCTGGATTTGCTCGACCAAATGGCGGCTTATAAGCTCAATAAACTGCATTTACACATGGCTGACGATGAAGGTTGGCGACTCGAAATCGACGGGCTACCTGAGCTGACCGACATCGGTAGTAAACGTTGTCATGATCTTGCTGAAAATACCTGTCTGTTACCGCAACTGGGCAGTGGTCCTTTTGCGGAGTCGAGCGTTAATGGTTTCTATACTAAACAAGACTATATCGACATAGTGAAATATGCCGAGGCGCGTCAAATTCAAGTGATCCCATCGATGGATATGCCGGGTCATAGCCGCGCCGCGATTAAAGCGATGGATGCGCGTTTTCGTCGATTACAGGCTGAAGACGTAGAGCTTAAAAACACGGGCAAAGTGCAGGTTGTCCCTGTGCAGGAAACGGCAAATCAAGCTAACACAGCGGTAAAAGCGTTAGATGCGGGCGCTCGTCAATTGCAAGCAGAAGGAAAAACCACTGCAGCTGAGCAATATTTGTTATCCGATGCAAACGACAAAACGGTTTATTCTTCAGTGCAATATTACGACGACAATACGCTTAACGTGTGTATGGAGTCGACTTATCACTTTGTCGATAAAGTGATTGATGAAATTGCCAAGTTACACCAAGCCGCGGGTCAACCATTGACGCGTTACCACATTGGTGCCGATGAAACGGCGGGAGCTTGGAAACAATCTCCTCAGTGTTTAGCATTTGTCGCCAATAACGATAAAGGCGTTAAGTCGATAGATGACTTAGGCGCTTATTTTATTGAACGAATTTCGACTATGTTAGCGGCAAAAGGCATTGAAGCAGCAGGATGGAGCGATGGTATGAGCCATGTTCGCCCTGAAAATATGCCTGCTAAGGTGCAGTCTAATATTTGGGATGTGATAGCCCACAAAGGTCATTCGCGCGCCAATCAGCAGGCGAATCTCGGTTGGGAAACGGTGCTCTCTAATCCTGAGGTATTGTACTTTGACTTCCCCTATGAGGCCGATCCTAAAGAGCATGGCTATTACTGGGCGAGCCGCGCGACCAATAGCCATAAAGTCTTTAGCTTTATGCCTGATAATTTAGCCGCTAACGCCGAGCAATGGACCGATATTGAAAATCAGCCATTCGAAGCGGATGACAGAATAAAACTTGATGAGGCGGGTAAAAAAGTCTCTGGTCCAAGGGAGAAAGGCAAACCCTTTACTGGCTTGCAAGGGCAGGTTTGGAGTGAGTCGATTCGCAGTGATGATACGCTGGAATATATGGTGTTTCCGCGTTTGTTGATGCTGGCTGAGCGTGCTTGGCATCAAGCTGCGTGGGAAGTGCCTTATCAGTATCATGGCGCTGTGTATAACCAAAGCTCTGGGGCTTTTACCTTAGCCATGCGTGATGCACAGGCAAAGGAGTGGCAACAACTTGCGAATACCTTGGGCCACAAAGAGTTTATCAAGCTAGATAAAGCGGGGATTGATTATCGCGTACCGACGGTCGGCGCCGAGATCCGTGACGGTAAACTGTTTGCTAATATTGCCTATCCCGGGCTCAAACTTGAATACCGAAGTCTAAATGGCCAATGGCAAGTTTATCAAGCGGGATTGGCGGTCACTGCACCGATTGAGATCCGCGCCATTGCGGCCGATGGTATTCGTAAAGGCCGAAGTTTAATCGTTAACTAAATCGTTTTTATATCTGGCTGTATTTTAAAGATAAAGTACAGCCTTTTTGTTTTTCTATGTCAGTGATTTCCGATATTTTATTTTAGATGAAGAATTGCCTTAAAAAGTAAATGACAACGCTGTCATTTTTGCTGTAACATTGAGTTAACTAAAGTTGAGCGCTGTATTAACGGCAAATAATAAGCAACGGTAGCGCTGCATTGATAGGTGAAGAGGGGTGTCATGGGGTTAGTCCAGACAAAAGATCAACCACTGTTTATAGGTGTAGATGGAGGCGGTAGTAAATGCCGAGCCACCATCTACTCAGCAGAGGGTACCGTTTTAGGGACAGGTGTTGCTGGACGTGCAAATCCACTGCATGGTCTCACACAAACATTTGAATCCATTGAAGCATCGACTCGCCTGGCGTTGCTGGATGCGGGCATGAACGAGAGCGAAAGTCACTTGCTGGTGGCGGGTCTTGGTCTTGCTGGCGTAAATGTACCTAGGTTATATCAAGATGTTATCAACTGGCAGCATCCTTTTGCAGCCATGTATGTCACTACCGATTTGCATACGGCTTGTATTGGTGCCCACCGCGGTGCCGATGGCGCGGTGATCATCACGGGTACTGGCTCTTGCGGTTATGCCCATGTTGGTGATACCAGCTTGAGTATTGGTGGTTATGGTTTTGCCTTGGGCGATAAGGGCAGCGGTGCTTGGCTTGGATTAAAAGCCGCCGAACACGTGTTGTTAGCACTCGATGGCTTTGCCGTACCGACGCGATTAACCGATATGCTGTTGAATGAGTTTGGTGTCACCGATGCGCTAGGCATTGTCGAAAATCTAGCAGGTAAATCATCAAGTTGCTACGCCGCATTAGCCAGACGCGTACTCGATTGTGCCAATGAAGGTGACGCGGTAGCGACTGCTATCGTACAAGAGGGGGCTGATTATATTAGCGAAATGGCGCGTAAGTTATTTAGCCTAAATCCGGTGCGTTTTTCTATGATCGGTGGTCTTGCTGAGCCTTTACAAGCTTGGCTCGGTGCCGATGTGGTCGCTAAGATTTCAGAAACCTTAGCACCACCCGAACTCGGTGCTATGTATTTCGCCCAGCAAGAATTTAATAAGTCGTTGTCAGTGCACATAGGCACTGAAGCCAAATCCTGTATTTGAACGTGAAGGTAAAAGACATGACAAACACTATTATGGAACAAGAAGCACGCACTGCACCGCAAAAAATTGCGGGTCAATTAGAAGCTAACGCTGACATCATGCAGCAGTTAGGTGAGAAACTGCGCGCCTTCGCCCCTCGTTTTGTGATGATAGTAGGTCGCGGCTCATCGGATCATGCGGGAGTGTTCGCTAAATATTTATTTGAAATTGAAGCGGGTGTACCGACCTTCGCCGCCGCACCTTCAGTGGCGAGTGTGTATGGTAAAACCTTGAAACTCGAAGGCGCGTTAGTCATTGTGATTTCACAATCTGGCCGTAGCCCTGACATTTTGGCGCAGGCGCGTATGGCAAAAAATGCCGGTGCTTTCTGTGTTGCCTTAGTGAATGATGAAAGTGCACCGATTAAAGATATCGTCGATGTCGTTGTGCCTTTACGTGCAGGTGAAGAAAAAGCCGTTGCTGCGACTAAGAGTTACCTCGCAACGTTGTCGGCGATTTTACAACTCGCCGCCGCCTGGACTCAAAGCGAATCGCTCGCTAGCGCCGTCGCTTCTTTACCTCAAGCGCTGCAAACGGCGGTGGACGCTGAGCCGCAGCTCACGCCAGAATCCGTTGCCGACGTGAAGAACTTAGTCGTACTCGGCCGTGGTTTAGGTTATGCGGTATCCAAGGAAATCGCGCTTAAGCTAAAAGAAGTGTGTTCAATCCATGCCGAAGCGTTCAGTAGTGCCGAGTTCCTCCACGGTCCTGTGACTTTAGTTGAGAAAAAACTCACTATTGTTGATGTGTGCATTGGCGATGAATCCTACGCTAGCCATATCGAACAGATTGAAAACGTGAGCCAACGCGGCGCCGATTTAGTGCATCTGAATCAAACCTCGACTGACATTCACCCACGTGTGGCGCCGTTAGCGTTATTACAACGTTTCTATATCGATGTGGCTGCGGTTGCGATTGCCCGCGGTATCGATCCCGATCAACCTGCTGGCCTTAAAAAAGTGACCCAAACGCTCTAAGTTGCTTAGCTTTAAGCGGCAAAGTGTAAGAGGTCTAGGTAGGCTGCACGATTAAACATCTGCAGCTAAGTCAGCGCAGTTAACTTAATTAAAGACTTAAGTCACTCGTGTTATTTATTGAAAGAGGTTTGCGATGAAAATCACCTTGATCGCCGAGCGTATTTTCGATGGTGAATATTTCCATCAAGATGTGCCAGTGACTGTTGAAGACGGGCACATTCTGGCGTTTGATACGGTTGTTGGCGCGAAGGAAATCCGCCAAGCCGGAACGCTGGTGCCTGGTTTTATCGATGTACAAGTGAACGGTGGCGGCGGGGCGTTATTCAATGCCGATCCGAGTGTTAATTGCATTGAAACTATCGGCCGTGCCCATGCGCGTTTTGGCACGACAGGATTTTTACCTACGCTTATCACCGATGATGTCAGCGTGATGGCAAATGCGGCCGATGCAGTGGCCGAGGCTTTAGTCAAAGGTAGCGCTGGTGTTTTAGGAGTGCATTTTGAAGGGCCACATTTATCTGTGCCTAAAAAAGGTGTGCATCCACAGGGCTTTATTCGCGAAATCACCGATGCGGAACTCGCCGTATTTTGTCGTCAAGATCTGGGGATTAAAGTGGTCACGCTTGCGCCTGAGAATGTGTCACCAGAGGTGATCCGCACGCTTGTCGCCTCGGGCGTTAAGGTGTGTTTGGGTCATTCTAATGCCGACTACGATACTGTGGTTGCGGCATTAGCGGCAGGCGCGACGGGCTTTACTCATCTTTATAATGCGATGTCTCCTCTGGGTTCCCGCGAGCCGGGCATGGTTGGCGCGGCGATTGAGAGTGAAACCGCTTGGTGTGGTTTGATTGTCGATGGTCACCATGTGCATCCCGCGGCGGCAAAGGTCGCACTACGGGCAAAACCGAGGGGCAAAATGATGTTAGTCACCGATGCTATGCCGCCTGTGGGTATGGACGGTGAGACTAGCTTCGAGCTTTTTGGTACTCGAGTGTTAAGAGTCGGCGATAGATTAAATGCCGTGACAGGTGAGCTGGCGGGTTGTGTGCTCGATATGGCGACTGCGGTCAATAATACGGTGAACTTGTTAGGTTTACCTTTGGCGGAAGCCTTGAGAATGGCGGCGTTATATCCCGCACAGTTCCTCGGGATTGAGCATAAAGCTGGCCGTTTAGCACTGGGACATAGGGCTGACTTTGTCTTGCTCGATGCGCAGAACAAAGTGCAGGCAAACTACATTGCGGGACGGGCAGTCTATTCAGGGCCGATTTATGCGGGCCAGGCAATAGGGGCGCACCCTTAAATCGCTTTCGCAGTTTAGGTGATTTTTAACATCTATACCCAAACTACCTGAAAATGCAGGATTCAGCGGGAATTTAACGCACTTTAGGCAATGCCATTTATTGCTCCTGCATAAATGGCATTCACGCCATCCATGGCGATTGCGGTTATTTGCAGACCTAGTGGACTAAGTTAAAAATAACCAACGCAGTATAAAGTGCGTTAAAACCCGCCGGGACGGAGTGCCTAGGGCGCTCCACTTCCGTTTTGCATCAATTCAAAAGGTGGCCGACATTCTTTCATTGATGCGCCTTGAATTGAAGCACCCTAGGCGCTCTGAAACTCGTATCTTCAGGTAGCTTGGGTATAGCCCTTGTCGTATTTTGATGACAGGGGCTAAGTTTTTTTATTGTACAACACTAATTTTATACAGTATTAGTTTTGCTCAACTTTTATAAAAACTTTTAATAACAATAATAAAGGATGATGGCATGGGGACTACACAGATAAACGCAATTATGCCAGCAAAGGTGAATAAACCTAGGTTGATGTCTCTGGATGCACTGCGCGGCTTCGATATGTTTTGGATTTTGGGCGGTGAAGCTCTGTTTGGTGGCTTGCTTATTTTAACGGGCTGGGCAGGTTGGCAATGGGGCGATGAACAAATGCACCATAGCCAATGGCATGGTTTTCACTTCTACGATTTGATTTTTCCGCTGTTTATTTTCCTCTCTGGTGTGGCCTTAGGTTTATCTCCCAAACGTTTAGATAAATTACTGATGAAGGATCGATTACCTGTGTATCGGCATGGGATTAAACGACTCTTTTTATTGCTGCTACTGGGCATTTTATATAATCACGGTTGGGGTACGGGCGCGCCTGCCGATCCTGAAAAAATTCGCTATGCCAGTGTGTTAGGTCGAATCGCCTTTGCATGGTTCTTTGCCGCATTACTGGTGTGGCATACGAGCCTACGAACGCAAGTTATTGTCGCCTTGGGCATTTTACTCGGTTATGGCGCAATGCAACTTTGGTTGCCTTTCCCCGGTGGACAGGCGGGCGTGCTTTCGCCAACGGAATCCATCAATGCCTATGTCGATTCGATGTTATTACCCGGCATAAGCTATCAGGGACGTACACCCGATCCTGAAGGTTTACTGTCGACCATCCCCGCCATAGTCAATGCGTTAGCGGGTGTGTTTGTCGGCCACTTTATTGTTAAATCCCATCCTAAAGGTGAGTGGGTCAAAGTGGGATTACTCGCCGTAGCAGGTGGTGCTTGCTTAGCCTTAGGTTGGCTGTTGGATCTTATTATTCCGGTCAATAAAGATCTGTGGACCAGTTCATTTGTGCTGGTGACGTCGGGCTGGAGCATGCTCCTACTGGCGGTATTCTATGCACTAGTCGATGTGCTTAAGTGGCAAAAAGCCGCATTTTTCTTCGTGGTGATAGGCACCAACGCCATCATTATTTACCTAGCCTCGAGTTTAGTGGATTGGAAATATATCGCCCAAAGCGTGTTTGGCGGCTTAGTGATGGCCTTGCCTGAAAATGCTCAAGCGTTAGCTGCGGTTATCAGCTTACTTGCGGTGCAGTGGCTGGTGTTATATTGGATGTATCGCCGCAATATTTTTGTCAGAATTTAGTCTGTTTGCTTAATCGCTTGAGATAAGCCGCACGCACTCAGTGTCTGCGGCTTTTTTTACATTATTTTCTGGATGTGAGTCATCACTTACTTATAACTTATCAGTTGGCCAATCGATGATTACGAGGGAATATTCGCGAGAATTTATTAAATGACAGCGTTGTCTTTTTGTGTTATTTGTTTTAACATCACTGAAACAATGGTGCGTTTGGATGATAACATTAGCCATTGCGGACGAGTCGCGATACGGATATTCGGGAACTTAGGCATTAATTTAAACCCCGTTATCACCTAAATAATTAATTACTATAAGAAGCAGGTTTATGGAAATGACACTCGATAAAAGCCAGCAGAAAAGCAGCTTTCTCCCCATGGCCATAGTGGCCGCTCTCTTTTTCATCCTCGGATTCGCCACTTGGTTGAATGGTTCTTTGATGCCTTATTTGAAACAAATATTGCAACTCAATCCCTTTCAAGCATCGTTGATCCTGTTTTCTTTCTACATTGCAGTAACCTTTACTGCCTTGCCATCCGCTTGGCTTATTCGCAAAGTCGGCTATAAGAATGGTATGGCGATAGGCATGGGCGTGATGATGTTGGCGGGCTTACTGTTTATCCCTGCTGCGGAAACACAAATATTTGCCTTATTCCTTTTCGCCCAATTAGTGATGGGTGCAGGCCAAACCCTATTACAAACTGCGGTTAACCCCTATGTGGTGCGTTTGGGGCCTGAAGAATCTGCGGCCGCGCGTGTCAGTGTGATGGGGATTTTGAATAAAGGTGCAGGTGTGATTGCGCCTTTGGTGTTTTCGGCGTTGATTTTAGACAGCTTTAAAGATCGTATTGGTACTGAGCTAACTCAAGTACAAATTGAAGAAATGGCTGACGGTTTAGTATTCCCCTATTTAGGCATGGCCATTTTTATCGGTATCTTAGCGCTCGCGGTAAAAAAATCACCTTTGCCAGAGTTGTTGAATGAAGATGAAGCTGCTGAAAATACGGATAAAGGGCAACTTAAAGCGGCATTATCTCACCCTAACTTAGCCTTTGGCGTGTTAGCGCTGTTTGTTTATGTTGCTGTAGAGGTTATTGCTGGCGATACCATTGGTACATTTGCTTTGTCTTTAGGCATAGAGTCATACGGTGTTATGACTTCCTATACTATGGTGTGTATGGTGCTGGGTTATTCTTTAGGTATCCTGTTAATTCCTCGTTTTATTTCACAACCTAAGGCTTTGATGGTGTCGGCTATTCTGGGTTTGTTACTGACATGCGGTATTTTGTTTGGCGACAATAATTCCTACGCTATTGCTAATGTTTTGTTAGTGCCTTTTGGCGGTGTGGCGCTGCCCGATACTTTGTTGATGATTGCTTTTCTTGGTTTAGCTAATGCGATTGTTTGGCCTGCGGTGTGGCCGCTAGCTTTGTCAGGTATGGGTAAATTGACCAGTACAGGTTCTGCGCTTCTCATCATGGGGATTGCAGGTGGCGCCTTTGGTCCAGTGTCTTGGGGGTTAATGAGTTCAGCGACAGATATGGGAATGCAGGGCGGTTATATTGTGATGTTGCCATGCTACTTGTTCATCCTTTTCTACGCGGTGAAAGGCCATAAAATGCGTAGTTGGTAGTCAAGTCTGTTTGAGAATCCCTCGATGATGAGGGCTTTTTTGTGTATTAGTTGGACCAACCTAAGGCGAAATTAGAACGCGTAACTTACGCTCGCAAGCACGGTATCTGAGTTTTTGAATGCGCCATCAGAGACCTTTTGGTCACCGCTGAGATCTGTTCCTAACCAAGCGAGAGAAAGCCCAAAGCCTGCCAATTCGGTCGATACGCCAACAGAGTAATCAGAGTAGCTATCAAAACCTTCACCATCATCTAAGGCATCACCCACGTTATAGCCGTAGTGCAAATCTAGGCTCCAATTCTCGACAAATTCGTAGGAGTAGTTTAGTTCTCCATAGTGATAATCTAAGTCAGTACCACCGTAATCATTGGTAAACCAATAGGCTAGGCGAAAGCCCTTAAATTCCATACCCGTAATCACTTCGAAATAACCTATATCACTCTCGCCTGAGTAGTTATAACGGTTAAGGGTGATGTCGTAGGTCAGATCTTCGTTGATCTCGCCACCATAGGCGACATAGAAATCGTATTCGATCGCTGGGCCGTTATAACCTGGCTCATCAAAATCCACGTTACTTGCCCAAGCGCCGACAGAGAAACCCGAATCGAAGCTCCAATCGATACCACCTTGCAGGGCAGGATCGCCAGCGGTTTGTGATACGCCGCGAAAACGATAGTCGTTAGTAAGACTAATTTCCCCAGTCACTTCGGCGGCGGCAATGCCGGAGAATAGGGTCGTGGTTAGCGCGAGTCCGACAAGCTGTACCAGCCGTTTTTTTTTCAGATTGTTATGCACGGTATTTCTCCCATTTTCTTTGTTGACTCGGACGTGTTACTGGCGACCATGGTTATTCAATCGCGCCAGTGCATCCGTTGGTTTGCCAAACAACAGCCTAGGAAAACCCGTTGCTGTGACCTCATGGCGAGTTATTGCTAAGATAACTTAGCTTTTTTGAGGCTAACATCAGCCTCGTTGATCTCACTTTTGTTCGAAAATGACGTAAACCTTGCGGCAGGGCTCCACGACTTCCCAAGTGCCTTGAAAACCCGCGGGTATGATAAACCTGTCACCCACAGTGAACGTCTGCGATTGACCTTGAAGATCGGTGATAACACTCATCCCTTCGAGGATTTCGCAGTACTCGTATTCAGTGTAGTTTATTTTCCAAGCGCCTGATTCACTTTGCCAAATTCCACTGTGAAATTGATCACAAGGGCTAGAATAATGATTCTCTAGCCCTTGAGTTGGATTGCCTACTAACAATTTTTCCATCGGTAACTGATAGGTTTCGACGGGTGTTTGCGCCGTAGCAAAGCGAATAATGGCGTTGATACTCACAGTCATTTGCGATTTCCTTGTTGAGCTGACATTCGGCTATTTCATCGTTGGCATCACAAACTCGGCTTGAGTCTGTTTACCCACCGGCCAGCGGGCAGTAATTGCCTTACGCTTAGTATAAAAACGCACGCCATCGGGGCCATGCATATGCAGCGGCCCAAACAGTGAACGCTTCCAACCGCCAAAACTGTGGAACGCCATTGGTACCGGGATCGGCACATTCACCCCAACCATACCGACTTGCACGTGGTGGCAGAAATGCCGCGCCGCTTCACCACTTTGGGTGAAAATCGCCGTGCCATTGCCAAATTCGTGTTGGTTAATCAGCTCAAGCGCCGTCGGGTAATCTTTCACGCGCACAATCGCCAGCACTGGGCCAAAGATTTCTTCGCGGTAGATGCTCATATCTGGCGTGACATGGTCGAACAAACAGGCGCCGAGGAAATAGCCCTGTGGATTTTCTTCAACACTCAGTTTACGGCCATCGACCAGCAGCACTGCACCTTCTTGCACACCGGCTTCAACATATTGGGTGACCTTGGCAAGGTGTTGTTTTGAGATCAGCGGACCCATTTCCATCTCTGGCGTCAGGCCGTTGCCGACTTTTAAGGTTTGGATTTGCGGTAGCAGTTTTTCCACTAACGCGTCGCCCACATCGCCTACCGCGAGTACGACTGAAATTGCCATACAACGCTCACCAGCACTGCCGTAAGCGGCACCCATTAAGGCGCTAACGGCTTGATCTAAATCTGCATCTGGCATGAGTAACATATGGTTTTTCGCGCCGCCTAAGGCTTGCACGCGTTTGCCATGTTTAGAGGCTGTGCTGTAGATGTATTCGGCAATCGGCGTTGAGCCTACAAAGCTCACCGCTTGCACATCTTTATGGGTGAGTAAGGTATCGACGGCTTCTTTGTCGCCGTTAATCACGTTAAACACGCCATCGGGAAGACCCGCTTCTTTAAGCAGCTCGGCAATCCGCATCACCGAACTTGGGTCTTTTTCCGAGGGTTTCATAATAAAGGTGTTACCGCAGGCAATCGCGATTGGGAACATCCACATGGGAACCATCACGGGGAAGTTAAAGGGCGCTATGCCTGCGACAACACCTAAAGCTTGATTAACTGACCAAGAATCGACGCCGCCACCGACTTGCTGGGTGTGTTCACCTTTTAGCAAGTGCGGAATACCACAGGCAAATTCGACCACTTCGAGACCTCGGATCAACTCGCCCTTAGCATCGTCGATCACTTTGCCGTGCTCGCGGGTGATAAGCTGCGCCATTTCATCTAGGTTCTGCTCAACTAAGGCTTTGAATTTAAAAAGCACTCGAGCACGGTTGAGCGGCGTGACTTGCGACCAGGTTTCAAAGGCATTTTTTGCGATTGCGATGGCTTCGCCGACTTCGGTTTCGCTTGCCAGTGAGACTTGGCCACGTAGCTCACCCGTAGCGGGTTCAAAAATATCTTGGGTTCTTATACTGGCAGGGGTGTGCTGACCATTAATAAAATGAGTGATCTTGAGCATAGTTAACCTTTGAAGTTCCCCGCCGCAGCGGGGTGTTAAATGTGAGAGTGGAACGAACCGCTGGTGCTATTATCCAACAGCGTTAATGGCATCGCTTAGGCTATTAACCATTTGGTCAATCTCGCGTTTATCGACAATCAGTGGCGGTGACATGGCAATGATGTCGCCCGTGGCTCGCACTAAAGTGCCGTGGCGGAAGCAGTGTTCAAACACGCCGTAACCCCGTTTACCCGCGCCTTGAGCGTTAGGGGAGAATTGAATCCCAGCGACGAGCCCTGTGTTACGAATATCAATCACATTCGGCAATCCTTTGAGGCTGTGCACGGCGTCTTCAAAGTAGCGCTCAAGCTCAAAACTACGTTCGAATAATTGCTCATTCTCATAAATCGATAGTGTGGCAAGTGCGGCGGCGGCTGCGACTGGATGACCTGAATAGGTGTAACCGTGGAAAAACTCAATCAGTTCTGTGGGGCCTTGCATGCAAGTGTCGTGGATAAAATCTTGCACAAACACTGCGCCCATAGGGATGGCGCCGTTATTGATGGCTTTAGCCGTGGTGATCATGTCTGGAATAACGCCCCAACGCTGACTCGCAAAGGCGGCGCCAACGCGGCCAAAAGCGGTGATGACTTCGTCAAAAATCAGTAGGATGCCGTGCTTTTTAGTGATTTCACGCAGACGTTTTAAGTAACCTTGTGGCGGCAATATCACCCCTGCTGAGCCTGACATTGGTTCAACGATCACGGCGGCAATATTCTCGGCGCCATGCAGGGTCACTAGTTGTTCTAATACTTCGGCTTTTTCAGCGCCAAAGTGCGAGAGTCCACGGGTAAATGCCGCATTTTGGATATCTAAGGTGTGCGGTAAGTGATCGACGCCTTGCAATAATTGGCCGCTAAATGCTTTGCGGTTATTGCTTAATCCACCCACAGAGATGCCGCCAAAGCCGACACCGTGGTAACCCATTTCGCGCCCGATAAAGCGGGTGCGTGAGGCTTGACCATTGGCTCTGTGATAGCAAAGTGCCATCTTAAGCGCAGTATCGACGGACTCAGAACCTGAGTTAGTAAAGAAGACTTTGTTCAATCCCTCAGGACTGAGCTCGACTAACCGCTCGGCAAGTTCAAAGGCGATAGGATGACCCATTTGGAAGGAGGGCGCGTAGTCCATCTCTTTAATTTGTTTGCTGACCGCTTCGCTGATTTCTTTGCGACCATGGCCTGCGTTACAACACCATAAACCTGCGGTAGCATCTAACACTTTATTACCATCAATATCCGTGTAATACATGCCTTCGGCCTTGGCGAGTAACCGCGGACTGGCTTTGAATTGGCGGTTAGCGGTAAAAGGCATCCAGAAATGTTCAAGTGAGGGTGCGCTTGAGGAATTGAGCGGTAAATCGGCCATAGTATCTACCTTGTCCTGTATGTTCAGGTCTTGTTTTAGGGTGGCTAATATTTGCTATGCTATGTTAGAAATAATGAACATGGAAGAGCCGTGTGCAGTTATTTGTGGCAAAAAAGCTATTTTTGTAAAAAATATTGAATTTTATTGCTTAAACAGCGTAACCTGAAGCTCGGATTATGACTGTGATGATGTTTAGCATTTGCGTTAAAGTCGTCACAGACCACTATTTTCTTGTCGATGAACGATAAACCACACCTATACGAATTATTAAGAGGTCATCATGAGCACACCGAAGAAACGCAGCGAATGGGAAAGTCTGGCTGCCAGCCTGTCTATTAATGGTAAGGCGTTTATCAATGGCGAATACCAAGATGCCGTTTCGGGTAACACCTTTGATTGTATTAGTCCTATTGATGGTCGCTTGTTGGTAAAAGTGGCGAGTTGCGATCTTGCAGATGCTAATCTTGCGGTTGCTAATGGCCGCAGCGTATTCGAGTCTGGTGTTTGGTCGCAGCAGTCTCCGGTAAAGCGCAAACAAGTGATGATACGTTTCGCCGAGTTACTGGAGGAAAATGCCAATGAACTCGCGCTGTTAGAAACCCTCGACATGGGTAAACCAATTCGTTTCTCCAAAGCGGTGGATGTGGCGGGTGCTGCCCGTGCGATTCGCTGGTCTGGCGAAGCGATTGATAAAATTTACGATGAACTCGCGCCAACGGCTCACAATGAAATTGGCATGATCACCCGTGAGCCTGTGGGGGTTGTCGCCGCGATTGTTCCGTGGAACTTCCCAATGCTGATGGCGTGTTGGAAGCTCGGGCCCGCGCTGGCCACGGGTAATAGTGTAGTATTAAAACCCTCTGAAAAGTCACCCTTAACGGCTATCCGTATGGCGCAACTGGCTATTGAAGCTGGGATCCCAAAAGGCGTACTCAACGTGTTGCCAGGATTTGGTCATACTGTGGGTAAAGCCTTAGCGTTGCATATGGATGTGGATACGCTGGTTTTCACAGGTTCCACCAAAATTGCCAAGCAATTAATGATTTACGCTGGTGAGTCGAACATGAAACGCGTGTGGCTAGAGGCAGGAGGCAAGAGCCCTAATATCGTCTTTAATGACGCGCCAGATCTGAAAGCCGCTGCTGTTGCTGCGGCTGAAGCCATTGCTTTTAACCAAGGTGAAGTTTGCACCGCAGGTTCGCGTTTGCTGGTGGAATCCGGGGTGAAAGATGAGCTTATCGCGCTTATTGCTGAGGAGTTAGCCTCATGGCATCCGGGGCATCCACTCGATCCCGCCACTGTAAGCGGCGCCGTTGTCGATAAACAGCAGTTAGACACAGTACTCAGTTACATCAAAGCGGGTAAAGATGAAGGTGCAACCTTAGTCCACGGTGGCAGCCAAGTTATGGCCGACACGGGCGGTGTGTATGTGCAGCCAACGGTATTTTCTAACGTAAATAACCAGATGAAGATTGCCAGTGAAGAAATCTTTGGCCCAGTGTTATCTGTTATTGAATTTAATGGCATGGAAGAAGCGATATCAATAGCCAACGATACCATCTACGGTTTAGCCGCTGGCGTGTGGACATCGGATATCAGCAAGGCCCATAAAACCGCTAAAGCCCTGCGTTCTGGTATGGTATGGATCAACCATTACGATGGCGGCGACATGACAGCGCCATTCGGTGGCTATAAACAGTCTGGTAATGGCCGAGATAAATCTCTGCACTCCTTCGACAAATACACAGAACTGAAAGCGACTTGGATCGTGCTATAAGCGGACTATTTTTATAACCGCTCTTTTTTTTCTATATAAGAGAAGGAGCCGCTTTCGCTCAATACTAAAACCTCTTTTCATATAACATGGAAAGAGGTTTTTTATTTTTTGGAGCTCAAGCCGTCCCCATTTTTTCTAAGCCATATTTTACTTGTAAAATCTGTATCTGTTGCCGTGAATAACATGTTACCGTCTTGATTCATAATATTATTGCTCACTTATGCCCGATAGAATATTGACTTTAAACACTCCCATTAATATCTCAATTTACTTCCATTCTTATCTGCTTCATAAATATCGTATGCTATCGCTTATAAATTTGTGGCTTTCAAACATTACCATTAATGCACTTAGTCATAGTGTAGTGGCATAGTGTGAAAAGTGTTGTAAGTTATTTGTGATATTATAGGGTGCTTAGATCATTGAATAAGAAGATAAGTATGAACAACGTAGAAGAGTTTGGGGCAATCGTCAATAAAGCTCTCGATAGTTACAAATCCGATTTTATGGAACTTGTTAGGGAATATGCGATTTCTTGTAAGAATCAAGGTGAAGCATATTGCGATTTTTTTGTCGATATCGCCTCTATGATGAATGGCGCATGGCTTTTAACCGCAGTATGTGAGTTTGAGGATGTTTCTGAATTTAAAGCCTTTAATTGGTATCAATTATTGAATGTTGATATAGACAATATGCCAGAAGATGATTTGTTCTCCCTACAAAATAAGCTATATGAAATCGGTTATATTTGGTTGGTGGAGCAATTAAATTCCTCTAAAAAAGAAATAAAATGTATCGAAATTAGGTTCTTTCATAATGGCAGCAATGAATACCAATCTTTGGCATAATTAGCTTCTAACAGAGCTAAACGACATCAGTCACTGGGCTCATTGGATAGAATTTTTGTGTGTGGTTATGTCATATCGTTGGTAGTATTTATCTCTAGGGCAAGTATGAAGAACTTTATTAGCAAAGATCTAGATATTGAAGAGTTCAAAAAAAGATTCGATAACACCAGAGAAAGTTTTATAAATTCTCTAAAAACAGCAAGTAAAGGTTATCGAAATGTAAGGTTCTTCGCTTGTGATGAAAGTGGAGTCCCCATTAAATGGGTATGGGATGATGAAACGTTCACACATAACTGGGAAGAGGGCACTCTTGAAGACGCTATTCAGTTTGCCCGTCACATGATAAATAGTGGAATGTATTTTGCGTTTATGGGTTGTTTGTCTGGTTCCAGTGATCTTGATATTTGGCTGACCACCTTTGAAAACCCCATAAAGAAACCTACATGGCCAAGTGGTAAAGAACCCAAATTTGAGATTATCCATGAAGTGTTAACTCGTTAGGGCTTTGTTTACCGATCTAAATTAGGAAACAAAGCCTCGTTATGACTGCATATTTTATCTCAACGTAAGAGCATTCACCTGTAAATACGTGATTTTAGCGTGCAACTGCTGTAGCCTCGTGGAAATTTATTGTTTCTTATTTTGATCTTTTAGGATGCAGGTATTGAGCTTTGCCATCTAAGGTTGTTCGTTATTTCCCTGTGATTTTTGCTGAGCCTATCACTCGTCAGCAAAGCGTTCACTCATTAGAGAGGGTGTCATGTGAATGCACTTCAAAACCCAATTAGGCAGTTCAATGTCGTCAAACTATTTGTACTGGCATTGCTAAGCTTTTTGGCCGGCTGTTCTTCAATGCAGACGGGTGAGAATGGAAACTGGGTGGGATTCACGGAAGCTGGTCAGGCTTCATTTTATGGGGATAAACATCAGAATAAGCAGACGGCCAGCGGTGAACTTTACCAGCATAAATTAAAGACAGCAGCGCATAAAAAGTTACCCTTTGGCTCGAGTGTTAAGGTCACCAATGTCGATAATGGCAAAAGTGTGATTGTAAAAATCAATGATAGAGGGCCTTTCGTGCGTGGCCGCATTATTGATCTGTCTAAATCGGCGTTCAGTAGCATAGGCAACACTTCTTCTGGCTTGATTGACGTGAAAATTGAAGTCATTAAATAGCGGCTATTTTGAACACTGCTATCTCGAAAAGATCGTTTTGAAAGCAGCATCATTAAAAATGAGCAGTTTGAAAGCACTCTCTTCAAAACACGGCTTCGACGCAATCTAATGATTGAATGTACTAATGATTGAGTGCATAAAATCGAGTCCACGCTTTTAAAGAAATATCAAAACAGGCAATTTGTTAAGCCGATATTTGGGCTTTACGGTATTTGATGAGAGACTAGCGGCAGATTTGGATAACAGTAAAAGGACCCGCTATGGAATACCCACTTGTTAGTACGCAGTGGCTCGAAGCACATCTCACCGATCCCCATTTAGTCTTGCTCGATGCCAGTATGGAAACCGTTATTGGTAAAGAACCTCTGGTTTACGATGAGCCTATTTGCATTCCGCGCTCACGTCGATTCGACTTGGAAAATGTGTTTTGCGATAAGACTTCAACCCAAATTCATGCCTTGCCGACGTTTGAGCAGTTCATCCAAGGGATAGCTCAACTTGGGATTGAGGTCGACAGTGTTATTGTTATCTATGATAACCAAGGCATTTATTCATCTCCACGGGCGTGGTGGACCTTTAAAGTCATGGGCTTTAATCGAGTCTATGTGCTTGATGGTGGCTTGCCTCAATGGATAGAAGAAGACCGCATTACCTCATCGCGCTATCAAGCCGAAGGCGTCGATTATGGCCCGACGGATATTGATACTTTGGCGGATGTGCTGCAATACCACCCCGAGCTTGTGATGGATGCCGAGGCAGTGTTATCACGAATTGAAGATGCCGGAACGGCGATTGTCGATGCCCGTGGTGCACCACGCTTTTTAGGGCAAGTGAGTGAGCCGCGCCCAGGTGTGCGCTCAGGACATATTCCTTGCTCGGTTAATTTACCCTTCGCTCAAGTGCTCGATGGTAATAAAATCAAAACGGTCAGTGAGCTACAGTCTATTTATCAAGGGCTAGCAGCGGATAAATCCGCACGGATATTCAGCTGTGGTTCTGGGATTACGGCGTGTATTTTGATCTTAGCTTCGGTCGCCGCGGGGCATAAAAATCCTATCCTCTATGACGGTTCATGGGCGGATTGGGGCAGCCGTAACGATCTGCCGATAGAGTGTTAATTGAGTATCACCATTGAAATTAGTGCTGTAGATTAATTAAGTTAGCGTGGTTTTTGTTGAACATCATGTGACTTCTACGTCGTTTGGCTAAATGCCAAGGAGAAACCTTTGATAGCGAGATTGATCGATAAGTTGGTATTTGGATTTATTTTAGTGATTGCCTTACAGTTACCACAACTGGCTGATCATTATCAGCAATTTTTATCAGGCCTTTATGAATCCACTCGATGGCAGGTAGAAGGTTACGAGGCAACGGCTAAGGAATATCATTACGCCGATGTTGATGCCATGATTGCCCGCCACCAGCAAAATGAGGAGCCAAGTGTGCGTGCCGACGCTGAGCAAAAGGTACAGACACTGGCGCTTTATAAAGCGTTAACACAGGGCGTGGCGATCTTTAATACGGGCAATTTGTTTGAGAAAACTGCCTATATGTTTAACCCTGTTCGCTTTGATTATCTTGAGAAAACCATCAGCAACTTTAAGCCAGGGATACCTTTAACTTCTAGTGGTATTGGCTTTGGTGTGTTGGTGGCTTTAGTCGTGCATTATCTTGGATCTATCCCTTTTATCCTGTGGGCAAGGCGTAACAAGCGACTTAAAACAAGTCCTTAAATCTGTGATACAGCATGCCTGCAGCGAGCATAGGTGAGCGGAATGTTGGGCCGCCGGGGAAGGTGATGTGTTTGATTTTAGCAAACACATCGAAATGTCCCGCCTGTTGGCAAATGGCCTCGGCAAGCAGTTTTGCCGCCATGTGAGTGGCATTCACACCATGTCCCGCATAGGCTTGGGCGTAAAAAATATTATTGGCATCAGGAAGGCGACCAATTTGTGGCATACGGTTAGCACCGATACCTATCATGCCGCCCCATTCATAATCGATACGTACCCCTTTTAATTGCGGGAAAACTTTCTCAAGATTCGGTCTCAGTGCCGCTTCAATATCTTTCGGATCTTTACCCGAATAGGTACAAAGGCCGCCAAACAGCAAACGACGATCTGCCGATAAGTGAAAGTAATCTAGGGCAATTCGCATATCCGCGAAGGCCATGTTTTGCGGGATAATACTCGCGCATTGGGCCTCAGTTAGGGGCTCTGTCGCCAATAAATAACTGCCTGCAGGTAATACTTTTCCCCCTACAAAGCTATTAAGTTTGTGGCCGATATAGGCATTGCCCGCCAGCACTAAGTATTGGCATGTGACTTCGCCCTTAGCGGTAATGACCTTAGGTTTGGCGCCTTGAATGATTTTTTCAGCAGCGCTGTACTCAAACAACCTAGCGCCGAGATTACGGGCGACGCGAGCTTCACCCAGAGCAAGATTCAGCGGGTGTAAATGGCCGCTGCCCATATCTACCAACGCACCTTGATAAAAATCTGAGCCTATGATTTCACCTAATTGTGGCTTAGTTAACAGCTTGATTTCTTGCTGATAACCCATGGCCTTGAGTGCGCTAAATTCTTCTTCAAGCTCATCCATGTGGCGAGGTTTTACCGCTAAGTCGCAGTAACCCATTTGCAGATCGCAGTCGATATTGTGTTCTTGTATGCGATTTCGCACAATTTCGACGGCTTCAAAGCCCATCTGTTGAATTGCTTGAACACCTTCAGTGCCGATTTCACTTTGAAATTGTGCAGGGTCATGCCCTATGCCGCGAATGAGTTCGCCGCCATTACGCCCCGATGCGCCCCAACCAATTCGCCTCGCTTCTAACAGCACTACACTCATACCGCGCTGTGCGAGTTCTATGGCGGTATTGATACCGCTAAAGCCGCCGCCCACGATACAGACATCGGCACTGATATTGCCTTCGAGTTGTGGATGCGCGTAAATTTCTTTAGCAGTATCAACATAATAAGAGTGTGGATACTGTTCGCTGTGCACTGGAGGTTTGCTTGCCATTATGGCTCCAAAAAATTGTTTTTATTGTAAATTGGACTTGTCTCAGTATACTCATCACACTTTTAATATGACGCAAAAAAGTGTTCGTTTTATTTAACACGCTTTTTATGTAGAATACAATGAAAGCAGTAAAACATGCGCTTTTTGGGCGAAAATGCGTTCTGGATGGTGTTTATCCTGAACAACCTGTTCGTCATCTATCGGGATCGACCCGAGCCTTTAGGGGGATGTGAAATTTGGATATTGGAGCCAACCTCAAAACTGTTCGAAAAATGAAAGGCTTATCTCAACGAGAATTAGCCAAACGTGCTGGTGTGACTAACAGTACGATTTCAATGATCGAGAAAAACAGTGTTAGCCCGTCAGTCAGCTCTTTAAAAAAAGTGCTGTCGGGTATCCCGATGTCTTTAGTGGACTTTTTCTCCATTGAAGCCTCAACGGATAGTGAGCAAAAGGTCGTCTATCGATCCAATGAATTACTGAATATCGGTACTGGACCACTTGAATTTAAACTGATTGGCCGTGATTACCCGAACCGCGCAATGTCAGTGATGAATGAGATTTACCCACCCGGTTCAGATACGGGTGAAGAGATGCTAAAGCACGAAGGTGAAGAGGCCGCTATGGTGATAGAAGGTAAATTCGAACTCACTGTTGGGGATGAAGTGTATATTTTGGAAGCGGGTGACAGTTATTATTTTAACAGTGAATTGCCCCATAGATTCCGCAATCCCTTCGATGAACCTTGTCGCCTAGTGAGTGCGACTACGCCTGCAAACTTCTAATTAAGTCATTAACTTACCCTATTATTCAACATATTAGGCCACTTATTCGCTAAAAGTGAGTGGCCTAATACTGTTATTCAACATTCCTGCGGATTTATACCAATCACATTAAATATCTAATCAGTTCAGAGCCTCACAGGCATTTCAATCCAAGGCGCATTGACGCAGAAATGGTCATTCCCTTTTAAGTCAATGCAACACGGGAGTGGGATGCCTGTGAGGCTCCCGAAGGGCGGGTTTCAACGCACTTTATACTGCGTTTAAGGCTTTCGACAGAGCACCACTATGCCTTCAAGCCTTCGCCTTGTCTAAAGCGCGTTGAACTCCCGCTGAATGAACAGATATTTAATACGATTGGTATTACCTACTTTCTAACCCTGTCATATTGGTTATATATCCTCTTCTTTGTGTAAATAATATTGGTTCAAATTTGGTTCGAATACGGTTTAATTTACCCTGTAAAAAGTGAGCTTTATGCTGGTGTAACCGCTGGTTTATATACATGAATTAGCGAGAAATGGGGTAAATATACATTTAACTACATGTTATTTATGCTTATTAAGAATAAGTGGATTAAATAACCTTTAACAAGTGTTTAACCTCTTGCCTAGTGCTAAATTTCGGTGTACTGTGTGAAAAAATGAACATTTAAAGGCAAAGTGTTCGTTATGCTAGTAAAATCAATTCTAAAGGTGAGATATGTCAGCCGATTTACCCCTCATAGGTGTTATTGCATGCAATCAACAATTGGGATCACACCCCTTTAATATTGTTGGTGAAAAATACCTTTTAGGCGTAGTTAATGGCGCGAAAGGCTGGCCGTTAGTGATCCCATCTTTAGGTGGCGATTTACCGATAGACGCTATTTTAGAGCGTCTTGACGGTATTTTGTTTACTGGCTCTCCTTCTAATGTAGAACCCCATCTTTATGCAGGCCAGCCGAGTGAGCTTGGTACACACCATGATCCTAAACGTGACGCGACAACCTTGCCGCTGATCCACGCTGCTATTGCTGCTGGGGTACCTGTATTAGGTATTTGTCGCGGTTTTCAAGAAATGAATGTGGCTTTTGGTGGCAGTTTGCATCAGAAGCTCCATGAGGTGGGTGGCTTTATTGAACATCGAGAAGATAAAACCGCATCCTTAGATGTGCAGTATGGGGCTTCTCACAGTATTACTGTTGAGCCCGGGGGGCTTATTTACGAGGCCTGGGGCCGTAACTCTGCAGAGATTAACTCTGTACATACTCAAGGCGTGGAGCGCCTGGGTGTTGGGTTGCGGCCAGAAGCTTATGCTCCAGATGGGTTAGTGGAGGCTTTCTCCGTAATTGGTACTAAAGAATTTGCCCTCGGTGTGCAATGGCATCCAGAGTGGAAGGTGAGCGAGAATCCGTTTTACCTCTCCATTTTCAATGCCTTCGGTGATGCATGCCGACGTAGGGCTACAACTCGAGTGAAATAATAATGAATAAGCTAATCGCTTTTTTAAAAGAACGAAAAATCACAGAAGTCGAATGTGTTATCAGTGACATGACTGGCATCGCCCGCGGCAAGATTGCTCCAGTCGATAAGTTTCTCGATGAAAAAGGCATGCGTTTGCCCGAAAGTGTGTTGTTGCAAACTGTGACCGGTGATTTTGTCGACGAAGAGATTTACTACAGTTTGCTCGATGCAGCCGACATCGATTTTGTTTGTGTACCCGATGAAAATGCCGTCTTTATGTTGCCTTGGACCATCGAAGCCACGGCACAGGTTATCCACGATTGCTACGACAGAATGGGTAATCCTATTGAGCTTTCACCACGTAACGTATTGAAAAAAGTGTTGTCTCTCTATGACGAACAGGGCTGGGAACCTGTTATCGCTCCCGAAATGGAGTTCTATTTGACTCGTCGTAGTGACGACCACGATTTACCCTTAAAGCCTCCAATTGGTCGTTCAGGTCGCCCCGAAGCGGGTCGCCAGTCATTCTCTATTGATGCTGCCAACGAATACGATCCTATGTTTGAAGACATGTACGATTGGTGTGAGCTTCAAGGTTTAGATATCGATACTTTAATCCATGAAGATGGTCCCGCACAGATGGAGATTAACTTCAGTCATGGCAATGCATTATCTTTAGCTGATCAAGTGTTTATCTTTAAACGCACTTTACGGGAAGCCGCGCTGAAGCACGATGTGTGCGCCACTTTTATGGCAAAACCCGTGACGGATGAGCCTGGCAGTGCGATGCATATTCATCAAAGCGTGATCAATAAAGAGACGGGCAAGAATATTTTCACCAATGAAGATGGTACTAAGAGCAAGCTATTCTTGGGATATATTGCAGGCCTACAAAAATTCATTCCTGAGTTGCTGCCACTGATGGCGCCAAATGCGAACTCGTTTCGTCGTTTCCTCCCCGGCACTTCGGCACCTGTAAACTTAGAATGGGGCGATGAAAACCGTACCTGTGGTTTACGCATTCCAGAATCTTCACCACAAAACCGTCGCATTGAGAACCGCATTCCCGGCGCCGATGCTAACTGTTATTTGGCGATTGCCGCGAGCTTGTTGTGTGGCTATATCGGCATGGTTGAGTCGCTAAAACCTTCGACGCCTGTGCAAGGTAAAGCCAATGAAAGCCGTAGCAATAATACCCATTGTTTACCGCTGACATTAGAGGAAGCATTAGCGGCGATGGAAGAAAGTGATGCCTGTAAGCAATATTTAGGCGAATCCTTCACCACTGGATTTGTGGCGGTAAAACAGGCTGAACTTGAAAACTTCCGCCGTGTTGTCAGCTCATGGGAACGTGAATTCCTATTACTCACTGTGTAATGTTTTGGATTGATTGCACTGACCGTGTTGCCGCGTTAACCCAAGGAATAAGGGGTTAACGTTGGCCATAACGATACTGATGCGTGCACTGTTTTAGTGAGGTTGCACTTAACTGGTGCAACTCGCTTGTTAAATAATATGATGGTTTTTAATGGCTTGTCCGTTAAAGTGATTATTCAATTCCATTGCTTGTCTGCAAGGGAAGTAAAATAGGTTTAACAATTTTAGGTTGTTCGCTTACTAGCGTTACTAACTAATTGTTAGTCATATTTAAAATGTGTTTATCTAAGTGTTTTTTTGCGATTGCTTAGGGACTTGAGGCATTTGCCTTAATGTTGCAAAATGTACAAGCAGTGTCATATCTAGTCTATTTTTTTGAGTGTTAATGCAATACCGATGCCTCGAAAATTTGGCACGAAACCTGATACTTAACAAATTGCAGCAAGATATAAAGTAGGCATGGTTATCATGCCGTAGAGACTGCCGATGCGGTTTTTAAGGTGTAGCATTGGTCGAAAATAACAACAATATCCGGGCAGCCCGGTGACACAATGTCAGAATTTGCTTAAGCAGTTCTGCTACCCGAGAAAGGAGAAAGCATGAAGCTATTTAATAAGACGACCACATTAGCGCTGGTGACTGCGAGCGTATTTGCGAGCGCAGTGGCCCAAGCGGAAGAAGTGGTTCGCGTGTATAACTGGTCAGATTATATCGCGGAAGATACCTTAGAAAACTTCAAGAAAGAAACGAGCATTAGGGTAATTTACGATGTATTTGATAGTAATGAAGTGCTTGAGGCTAAATTACTGTCTGGTCGTAGTGGCTACGATATCGTTGTACCTTCTAACCACTTTCTCGCTAAGCAAATCAAAGCGGGTGCTTTCAAACCTTTAGACCGCGCTAAGTTACCTAATTTTAAAAATTTAAATCCAGCCCTGATGAAGTTGCTTGAAAAAGCCGATCCGGGTAACCAATATGCCGTGCCTTATTTATGGGGAACCAATGGTATTGGTTACAACATAGATAAAGTGAAAGCCGCTGTGGGGGAAGATGCGCCATTTAACTCAATGGAACTGATCTTCAATCCTAAATACGCTGAAAAAATTTCTAAGTGTGGCTTTGCTATGTTGGACTCTGCCGACGACATGGTGCCACAGGCGATGATTTATTTAGGCTTAGATCCTAACAGCACTAAGGCTGAAGATTATGAAAAAGCTGGTGAGTTACTGGAAAAAATTCGTCCTTATGTGACGTATTTCCATTCTTCACGTTATATTTCTGACTTAGCAAACGGTGACATCTGTGTCGCTTACGGTTTCTCCGGTGATGTATTCCAGGCGAAGGCCCGTGCTGAAGAAGCAAAAAATGGCAATAAGATCGGCTACTCCATTCCAAAAGAAGGTGCCAATCTGTGGTTCGATATGTTAGCTATCCCAGCTGATTCAACGAACGTTGATAATGCACTCACGCTGATTAACTATTTTCTACGTCCAGAAGTCATAGCGCCTATCTCTAACTATGTGGCCTATGCTAACCCGAACGATCCCGCTCAACCTCTGGTTGATGAGGCTATCCGTACCGATCCTGCGATCTATCCACCACAAGAAGTGTTAGACAAACTTTATATCGGTGAAATTCGTCCTTTGAAAATTCAGCGCGTATTAACCCGTGTTTGGACCAAAGTGAAGTCAGGACAATAGTCGATAGGGGGCAAGCCTAGCTTGCCCCCAGCTTGGCAAACTTCTATGTCCAATCCTATGCATAGTTAATCCACGTATAGGATTTGACACAGTTTGTTTAACCACTTTTCATTCATTAATCGTGTTGAACCTAGAGTTTGAGCGTATCTACGCCTCATTTTCGGGTGGAGAAGTACTATGGCAATCACCTCGAGCGTCACCAATAAACCGACAACAAAGACGCAAGAAAAAGTACTGCTCAAGATTGAGCGGGTAAGCAAATTATTCGATGACGTGCGGGCTGTCGACGATGTGTCATTAACTATCAATAAAGGCGAAATTTTTGCCTTACTTGGCGGGTCAGGCTCGGGTAAGTCAACACTACTGCGCATGTTGGCGGGTTTTGAAAAGCCCACCTCTGGCCGTATTTTCCTTGATGGGGAAGATATCACCGATTTACCGCCATACGAACGTCCCATCAATATGATGTTTCAATCCTATGCTTTGTTTCCCCACATGACAGTGGCACAAAACATTGCATTTGGTTTGAAGCAAGACAAGCTGCCTAAAGCCGAAATTGAACAGCGTGTGCAAGATATGCTGAAACTCGTGCATATGGAGCAATACGGTAAGCGTAAACCGCATCAGTTATCCGGTGGTCAGCGCCAGCGTGTTGCACTGGCCCGTTCACTGGCGAAACGGCCTAAATTATTACTGCTCGATGAGCCTATGGGCGCATTGGATAAAAAACTGCGTACCCAAATGCAGCTAGAAGTGGTTGAAATCCTTGAGCGTGTCGGCGTGACCTGCGTGATGGTGACCCACGATCAGGAAGAAGCCATGACAATGGCAGGTCGAATTTCGATCATGAGTGATGGCTGGATTGCTCAAACTGGCTCGCCAATGGATATTTACGAAAGCCCTAACAGCCGCATGATCGCCGAGTTTATCGGTACTGTGAATTTGTTTGGTGGCGCGATTGAAGTGGATGAAGTCGACCATCTGATCATTAAGTCTAATGATTTGGCCCAACCTTTCTATGTTGGTTATGGCGTCACGACTAACGTTGAAGATAAGAATGTTTGGCTAGCAGTGCGTCCCGAAAAGACCATTATTAGCCGTGAGCAGCCTGAAGGTCAGTACAACTGGGCGAAAGGAATCGTACATGATATCGCGTATTTAGGTGGTATTTCAGTCTATTACATTCGTTTAGAGAATGGTCAAATCGTACAGTGCAGTATGACTAACCGTGAACGCCGCGCCGATCATGCCACATGGGATGACGAAGTGTTCATTAGTTGGGAGGACACCAGTGGAGTGGTGTTGAGATCATGAAGAAACCCATTAAATTAAAGTGGCTTAAGGGCCGCTTCTGGACCATAGGTATTCCCTACGCTTGGCTGCTGCTGTTTTTTGCCTTACCGTTTGCGATTGTCCTTAAACTGAGTTTTTCGACGGCGGCGATTGCTATCCCGCCCTATGAAGCAACATTCCAATATGCTGACGATGTATTAAATATCTTCCTGCATTTGGGTAACTATTTGATGTTGCTCGATGATTCGCTATATTACATGGCTTATCTCAGCTCATTGAAAATGGCGTTAATTTCGACCTTGGGCTGCTTGATTATTGGCTACCCAATGGCCTATGCCATTGCCCGTGCCCCTGCGCGGTTGCAAACCGTGCTGTTGCTGTTAGTTATGTTGCCTTCTTGGACCTCATTTTTAATCCGTGTTTACGCTTGGATGGGGATCTTAAGTAACACAGGGATCATTAACAATTCACTGATGTGGTTGGGGATTATTTCTGAGCCGTTACAGATCCTCAATACCAATATTGCCGTGTATATCGGCATCATCTATGCGTATTTACCCTTTATGATTTTGCCCTTGTACGCCACCTTAGTGAAACTTGATATGAGTTTGATTGAAGCTGCGTCTGACTTAGGTTCGAGCCGTTTGAATACCTTCTGGAAAATCACTTTCCCGCTGTCAAAAAGTGGTGTGATTGCTGGTTCTATGTTGGTGTTTATTCCTGCCGTGGGTGAGTTTGTGATCCCAGAGCTACTCGGTGGTCCCGATTCCTTGATGATAGGTCGAGTGTTATGGCAAGAGTTTTTCAATAACCGCGACTGGCCTGTGGCTTCGTCACTGGCGATTGTGATGTTGGGTCTATTGATTATTCCGATCACTTTATTCCATCGCTATCAGGCGCGTAGTTTGGAGAAAGACCTATGAAAAAATTAAGCTTTTCTTCAGTGATGCTCTGGTTTGGCTTGTTTTTCTTGTATGCACCTATGTTAGTGCTGGTGATTTATTCCTTTAACGACTCTAAATTAGTGACGGTATGGGGCGGATTTTCACCTAAATGGTATGGCGAGTTATTTCAAGACCAACAGATTTTAGATGCAGTATGGACCAGCCTGCGGATAGCGTTTTATAGCTCAACTATGGCGGTCATTATCGGCACTATGGCAGCCTTTGTGATGACACGCTTTAAGCGTTCATGGGCAAAACTGACCCTGTCGAACATGATTACTGCACCGCTGGTAATGCCTGAAGTGATCACTGGTCTGTCTTTGCTTTTACTGTTTGTGCACATGGCAGATTTGTTGGGCTGGCCTAGGGAGCGTGGCATGATGACAGTGTGGATTGCACACTCAACATTTTGTGCTGCCTATGTGGCTGTGGTGGTGTCTTCAAGATTGCGCGAGCTTGATATGTCAATCGAAGAGGCGGCAATGGACTTAGGGGCAACACCGCTCAAGACTTTCTTCTTGATCACTGTGCCTATGATTTCGCCGGCGCTGGTGGCGGGTTGGTTGTTGTCATTCAGTTTGTCCTTAGACGATTTAGTGATCGCAAGTTTTGCCTCTGGTCCTGGTGCAACGACCCTGCCTATGGTGGTGTTCTCTTCGGTACGTTTAGGAGTTTCTCCTAAGATCAATGCCTTAGCGACGCTGATCATACTGTGTGTTTCACTCATCGCTTTCCTTTCTTGGTATATGGCAAGACGGGCAGAGAAACGCGACCGTACACCAATGAACTAGTTAGTTTAATTTGGGGATGGCTTTGGTATTGCTAAAGCCATCCTTGATATTTGTCACCGCTCCCATCACCCGCTTTGCTTTGCAGGCTAGTCCTGTTACTCAAGATCACCAGAATTGAATCACTGAGCTAAAAATAATCTCGTGTTTGATATATCAAACAAAATGTAAATTATTGCGCTTTTCTGGCTAGTGTTTCGTTTTATGAAGGTGTAGGATGTGATGGCTGTTTAAAATAATGAACATTAGAATTCAAGGGAACAACATGTCTGCCATAGCTCACGCTGGATCATATTATGCGGCATCGGCCAACGATAAGGTTGAACGTCCGCGTCTACAGGAATCGATTGAAGCCGATGTTTGTGTGATTGGCGCAGGTTATACAGGCCTTTCTGCCGCGCTGCATTTATTAGAATCGGGCATGAGTGTGGTGGTGTTAGAAGCCGCTCGCATTGGCTGGGGCGCCTCGGGCCGTAATGGCGGACAAATCGTTAATAGTTATAGCCGTGACATTGATACTATTGAAAAAACAGTCGGTAAAGAACAAGGTAAACTCTTTGGCCAAATGGCCTTTGAGGGCGGGCAAATCATCCGCGATCGGATTGCTAAGTATAATATTCAATGCGATCTAAAAGATGGCGGCGTGTTTGCCGCGATGAACGAAAAACAAATGGGTCATCTACGCCATCAAAAACAACTGTGGGAAAGCCACGGCCATGTTAATCAGCTCGAACTTCTCGATGCTAAAGGTATTCGCGGTGTGGTAAATACTGAGCGTTATGTCGGTGGTCTACTCGATAAAAGCGGTGGCCATATTCACCCGCTTAATTTAGCCCTAGGCGAAGCGCGCGCGGTTGAATCCCTCGGCGGTAAAATTTTTGAAGACTCAGCAGTGCTGAGTGTCGATGAAGGCGATAGCCCGGTTGTGCATACGGCGCAGGGCAGTGTAAAAACCAAGTTTGTGGTCGTGGCGGGTAACGCCTATCTAGGTAAGTTAATGCCAGAGCTGCAGGCAAAATCTATGCCCTGCGGCACGCAAGTGATTACCACAGAGCCTTTGAGTGCCGATCTGGCTGCGAGCTTATTACCGCAGGATTACTGCGTCGAAGACTGTAACTATCTGCTCGATTATTTCCGTCTGTCTGGCGACAAGCGGATGATTTACGGCGGCGGCGTAGTGTATGGTGCCCGCGATCCGGCGGATATCAAATCGATCATTATTCCGAACATGCTCAAAACCTTCCCGCAATTAAAGGATGTGAAGATCGATTATGCGTGGACAGGCAACTTCCTACTGACGCTATCGCGCCTGCCACAGGTCGGTCGTATCGGTAAGAACATCTATTATTCACAGGGGTGTAGTGGTCACGGTGTCACTTATACCCATCTGGCAGGCAAGTTACTTGCTGAAATGCTCAACGGCCAAGCCATGCGCTTCGATGCCTTTGCTGCATTGCCACATTATCCTTTCCCCGGCGGTCACGCACTTCGCGTCCCTTTTAGTGCTATCGGAGCTTGGTATTACACGTTAAGAGACAAACTAGGTCTTTAACATCATCACTTTTAAGAAGCTAGGTAGCTTCATAATACGAGGAAATCCTTGTGCAATTAAATGATCCGAGTTTGCTACGTCAACAGTCTTTTATTAATGGTCAATGGTGTGATGCCGTTTCTGGTGACACGCTAAAGGTGTTTAATCCCGCAACCAATGCCGTAATTGGCTACGTTCCTAATATGGGACAAGTTGAAACTGAAATGGCGATTAAGGCGGCAGAAGCGGCTTTACCTGCATGGCGAGCGCTCACAGCCAAAGAGCGCGGCGCTAAGTTAAGGCGTTGGTTTGAATTACTCAATGAAAACAGTGATGACTTAGCATTGCTCATGACGACTGAGCAGGGTAAACCGCTGGCAGAAGCGAAAGGTGAAGTAACCTATGCCGCTTCGTTTATCGAGTGGTTTGCCGAAGAAGCGAAACGTATTTATGGCGATACCATTCCTGGGCATCAAGTAGATAAGCGCTTGATGGTAATTAAGCAGCCTGTCGGCGTAACCGCCGCGATTACGCCGTGGAACTTTCCTGCCGCGATGATCACCCGCAAAGCCGCTCCAGCGTTAGCTGCGGGTTGCACTATGGTGGTAAAACCTGCGCACCAAACACCCTTTACCGCATTAGCGATGGCTGAACTCGCTAAGCGTGCCGGTATTCCTGCGGGCGTATTTAGTGTGTTAACGGGTGATGCGGTGCAGATTGGTAATGAAATGTGCAGCAACCCGATAGTGCGTAAGCTGTCTTTCACTGGCTCAACCAATATCGGTATTAAATTAATGGCGCAATGTGCGCCTACCTTAAAAAAACTGTCACTAGAGCTTGGCGGCAATGCACCATTTATCGTATTTAACGATGCCAATATCGATGCCGCTGTCGAAGGCGCCATGATAGCTAAATATCGTAATGCCGGCCAAACCTGCGTCTGTGCTAACCGTATTTATGTACAAGACGGTGTATACGACGAGTTTGCCTTAAAACTCAGCACTGCTGTGGGCAAGCTTAAGGTTGGAGAGGGCATCAAGGAAGGTGTGACTACTGGCCCGTTGATCAATGCTGCCGCAGTCGAGAAAGTACAAAGTCACCTTATCGATGCCATCGCCAAAGGCGCCTCTGTGCTCGCAGGCGGCAAAGTCCACGATCTTGGCGGTAATTTCTTCGAGCCAACCGTGCTCACCAATGTCGATAAAAGCATGCTTGTTGCCCGTGAAGAAACCTTTGGTCCACTCGCGCCGCTGTTTAAATTCAGCGATGTCGACGATGTGATCAAACAAGCTAATGATACTGAATTTGGCCTCGCCGCCTATTTCTATGGCCGCGATATTTCATTGGTGTGGAAAGTCGCCGAAGCCTTGGAATATGGCATGGTTGGGGTCAACACTGGTTTGATTTCGACGGAAGTCGCGCCCTTTGGTGGGATGAAATCCTCTGGACTGGGCCGTGAAGGCTCTAAGTTCGGTATCGAAGAATATCTAGAAATCAAATACATCTGCATGTCCGTTTAATACGGTCCGATTTGGCGAGTGAGGAACACTAAATGACAACAACCAATGATTCATTGATGGCACGTCGCCAAGCCGCAGTTGCGGGTGGTGTCGGGCAAATTCACCCTATTTTTACCGCCCGCGCCGAAAATGCGACTGTGTGGGATGTTGAAGGTCGTGAGTTTATCGATTTTGCGGGTGGCATTGCCGTGCTCAATACGGGTCACCTTCACCCTAAAGTGAAGGCGGCGGTTGCAGCTCAGCTGGATAATTTCTCCCATACCTGTTTTATGGTGCTCGGCTACGAGAGCTATATCCAAGTATGTGAAAAGCTCAATCAACTGGTACCAGGGGATTTTGCCAAGAAGACGGCACTATTCACTAGTGGTTCAGAAGCGGTTGAAAACGCAGTTAAAGTGGCGCGTGCCTACACCAAACGTGCTGGCGTGATTGCGTTTACCTCGGGCTACCATGGTCGTACTATTGCGGCTTTGGCATTGACCGGAAAAGTCGCGCCTTACAGTAAAGGTATGGGGCTGATGTCGGCGAATGTGTTCCGCGCTGAGTTTCCGTGCGAAATGCATGGCGTGTCCGATGATGATGCTATGGCCTCGATTGAACGTATCTTTAAAAATGATGCCGAGCCGAGTGATATCGCCGCCATTATTTTAGAGCCAGTGCAGGGCGAGGGCGGTTTCTACGCCGCATCGCCCGCCTTTATGCAACGTTTACGCGCACTATGCGACCGTGAAGGCATTATGCTGATCGCCGATGAAGTGCAAACAGGCGCGGGCCGTACTGGCACTTTCTTCGCTATGGAGCAAATGGGGGTTGCTGCAGATATCACGACCTTTGCTAAATCTATTGCGGGTGGTTTTCCACTCTCAGGTATTACCGGCCGCGCCCAAGTCATGGACGCAGTGGGTCCCGGTGGTCTTGGCGGTACTTATGGTGGTAATCCGTTAGCGTGCGCTGCTGCGCTTGCTGTCATTGAAGTGTTTGAAGAAGAAAAGTTGCTAGAAAGAGCCAATGCCATTGGTGAGCGAATTAAGTCTGCCCTGAATGTAATGCAGGTCGAACATGCGCAAATCGCCGATGTGCGTGGTTTAGGCGCTATGATCGCCATCGAATTGATGGAAGAGGGTAAACCTGCGCCGCACTATTGCGCGCAAGTGTTGGCTGAAGCCCGTAACCGTGGATTGATTTTATTATCCTGCGGTACCTACGGTAATGTGCTGCGTATTTTGGTGCCATTAACGGCGCCGGATGCACAAATTGATGCAGGCCTTGGTATTCTTAGCGCCAGCTTTAATGCCGTACTGAAAAGCTAATATCGCTTTGATATAAAAACGATTTAGATGACAGTTTTGCCCAATAAAAATCCCGCTTCTGCGGGATTTTTTATGGCAGTCGTTTTGACTGCCAATGACTTTTAGAACGAGTCAGTTTACTGAATCACTACTTTTTAATATCCATTAGGATCTGTAATGCTTTTTTGCGTTTATCAAGATCATACAAGTCATTGGTGAAGATAAACTCATTCACGCCGAGTTCTTTGACGATCATTTCCAAACGATGCTTAATCGTCGCTGGGCCACCAGTAACGGATAAACCTAAGAAATTATCGACATAGGTTTCTTCTTGCGCACTCCACAAGCCATCCATAGTATCAACTGGTGGCTTTAGCCATAACTCGTGACCACGGATAAGTGCCAGCACGCGCTGTTTTGAGGTCGTTCCCAAATATTGGGCCTCTTCATCTGTATCGGCGGCAACTAACGGCAAGCCAAGCATCACATAGGGCTTATCAAGCACTTGAGAAGGTTTAAAGTCGCGGCGATAGATTTCAATCGCATCGTAGAGAAAACGTGGTGCAAAGTGGCCCGCAAACACATAGGGTAAACCGCGCTGCGCCGCTAACTGTGCGCTAAAGAGACTCGAGCCCAATAACCAAATTGGCACATTAGTGCCTTCTCCGGGAATCGCTCGCACCGCATGACGACCATTGTAAGGGCCAAGTAGAGTTTGTAATTCACTGACTTCTTCAGGGAATTGTTCGGCGCGACTGGTATCACGATTCAGTGCTCGGCTGGTAATTTGATCGCTGCCGGGCGCGCGGCCTAGTCCTAAATCGATTCGACCAGGATATAAGCTTTCAAGGGTACCGAACTGTTCGGCGACCACTAACGGCGCATGGTTTGGCAGCATAATGCCACCCGCGCCGACGCGAATACGCTGCGTATTGCCAGCAATATAACCAATTAATACCGAGGTCGCCGCGCTGGCGATACCGGGCATATTGTGGTGTTCGGCAAACCAAAAACGATTAAAGCCGAGTCTGTCGGCTTCCTTGGCATACTGCAAACTGTTTTGAAGCGTTTCGCCCACGGTTGAGCCTTGGCGCATAGGCGCGAGTTCCAATAGCGAGAAGGGAATATCGGCCAATATTGATGTCGGTTGTGACATAGTGTCTCCAAGTGACTGCCGTTTTTTGCTAGCAACAAGAGGCGCTAACAGTGTTAGGCGTTTTGTTGCATTGCTAGGCTCATTGCTAAGAAAAAGCGTTAACGGCTCAGTCTTGATGAATAAAAGGTATTCAGTGTTATTGATATGGGGTTAACGACACGGCTTATCAAGCTTTAATGGATAACACTTTCCCCTTCATTATTTCAATGTGAGTCTGCACTTGAGCATCGCCATGCAACTGAGAGTGTACTCGCTTTGTAACAAATTGAGGGGCTGAAGTCATCCGCGTGTGAGGGCCGATAATGTGGAACTGAAGTTCTTATTCTCAGCAACTCAGCGCTAAGCCAGTCACAGTAAGATTGCATGACTTTCGCTAAAGCACATTTGGTTATGAGTAGCAATATAAGGGTATAAACGATGTTGAATGAAGTGATAAAAAACTGCCGATAGCAGGGCTATCGGCAGTTAATGTTATGCAATAGAAAAATTGCTATTGTCAGTCGAGTATTACTGCTCGGCTTTCACATCCCGTAGCGATGCTGCAGCACTTTCATTAAGATCATGATCAGCAGCATTGTTATGTGAATGGTGAGTCTCAGTCAGGCGACGCATCAGAGGTAATACCGCAAGTGCGATAAAGGTACAGACCACAGCGGCTATACCTAGTTTATTAAACAGACTTGTGTATACGGGTAAGGTTTGCAGTGGGTCGACTAAATCCTTGGGTACACTGGCGAAGTTAGCAACTACACCGCCCAGATACTGTGAAATACCTGATGCGACGAAATAGGCACCCATCATAAAACCGCCCATGCGTGCAGGTACGTAGCGAGCAATCATGGCAAGTCCAAGACCACTCACCAGCAATTCCCCTAAAGAGTAAGAGGCATAGCCCCAGATCATGATCCATGAAGAGGTTTTACCATTGACGGCAAATTGGCCCGCAAAGCCATAGATAAAGAAGCCAATCGCCACAACGGCAAAACCGAGAGCAAACTTCGCCGCGATAGAAAAGTCTTTATCATTGCGTCCTGCCCACGAATAGCTCCATGCGAGTACTGGACTTAATACCATAATCCATAATGGATTTAATGCTTGGAACTGGGCCGGAGACCAAGTCCACAAGTGGGTACCAAAAACTTGAAAATCCCAATCCACGTTACGCAGGGCAAACAGCGCGAGTGACGTTGACATTTGTTGATAGAAAATAAAGAAGAACACGGTTTGCACGGTAAGGATCAGTGCTGCAATCAGTCCCGCTCTTTCACTGGTTTCGCTGGTGCGGATCAAGTGGAAGAAGATTGCCAATACGGCTACGCCTGCTGCATAAACGAAGACGCGCGCAACAGCTTCGTATTCAAGAATAATGGCTGAAGCGACAACCGACAATGCGGATAGACCCAATACAATCGCGAGGTTTTTCTTGTTCACTGGGCGAGTATCTGGCTCAGAACCGTAATGGACTAGACTCTTACGCATGAGTGCATAGTTACCTAACCCCACCAATATACCGACACAGCACACAGCAAAGGCCGCGTGCCAGCCAAATTCGTTGCCATATTGGGCGTTAACGTAATCTTTAATCCAAGGCGTGAGCAACATAGAGAAGGTCGAGCCGACGTTGACCGCCATGTAATAGATGGTAAAAGCACTGTCGATTTTAGAATCGTCACCTTCATAGATTTTACGGACTAAGTTACCCGCATTCGGCTTGAATAGGCCGTTACCGACCACAATCACGCCGAGCGCTGAAAACATAAACCACGTATTTTCAGTGGGTACGGCCATTAGCGCATAACCCAGAGAGAGGATCCCCGCACCGAGCAGCATAGTGCGTTTGGTGCCGAGAATTTTATCCCCAACCCAGCCACCAATCGCCGGTGATACATAAATAAGTGCCGCACAGGCACTCCATACTAAGTTTGCACGTGAGTCATCAAAGCCAAGGCGCTGCACCATAAAGTACACAATCAGCGCTTGCATGCCGTAATAACCAAAGCGTTCCCATAATTCGATAAGAGACACAGTCATAAATGAATGTGTTTTACTTACCGGAGCAGTCCCAATAGTCATATCGCTTGCTTCCAACATTGTTGTTTTAATATTTGAGCTCAAAAGTATAAGGCGATAACCAATTCAAACCAATGGCAGACATAGGCAAAAACAGACTTTGTTACAAATGACCTTATCAATTTTAAGGTGGATTTAAGCGGAGACAGTTCTATCCAAGTTTTTCTGCTGCGGATAAATCAAGGAACATTCGCAGTACTATCGGATAAGCAGATAATGGCATGTGCGGGTATGCGCTATGGTGTATTTAAATACATTGAGGTTGATTGCTGTTTGTCCAGCAGGCATAGTGCGCTTGGAAATTCTAATGTAGATAACTTTAAAACGAAAAGTTCTACTTAGCAGCGTCTCTACAGTTGCAGATATGCATCAGGTTGTTAATGTACCGCTTTGCGTTAAATATATTTAAACGGAGTATATGAATGTTACGAATTGGTATCGATCTTGGTGGCACAAAAATCGAGGTAGTCGCATTAGATAGCGATGGTAACGAAGTCTTTCGTAAACGCATCCCGACACCGAGAGAATATGTTGCGACAGTCAATGCTTTGGTTGCATTGGTAACTGAAGTCGAAGACAGCCTGCAGAAAACCGCCACTATCGGAATAGGTATTCCTGGGGTTGTTTCTCCTTTTACTGGCCTAGTAAAAAACGCTAATTCAACTTGGATCAATGGTCATCCACTTGATGTGGATCTGGGGACTCGATTAAATCGTAAAGTAAAAATTGCTAATGATGCGAACTGTTTTGCCGTATCAGAAGCGGTAGATGGCGCTGCCGCAGGAAAGTCAGTTGTATTTGGTGCCATTATTGGAACGGGATGTGGTGCTGGTATCGCAATTAAAGGCCAAGTACATGATGGTGGCAATGGTATTGGTGGTGAGTGGGGCCATAATCCTTTACCGTGGATGAAAGCCGATGAATTTAATACCACGACGTGTTTTTGTGGTAATAGAGACTGTATCGAAACGTTTATATCTGGAACAGGCTTTGTTCGCGACTTTCGCGCTGCGGGCGGTATTGCTGACAGCGGTATTGAAATTGCCCAAATGATGCAAGCGGGAGATCCGCTGGCAACTCAAGCATTTAACCGCTTTATTGATCGTTTAGCCCGTTCATTGGCCCATGTGATCAATATGATGGATCCTGATGTTATCGTCCTTGGTGGCGGCGTGTCTAACATCGATGCTATTTATACCGAATTACCGAAAATTTTGCCGCTCTATGTGGTTGGCCGAGAGTGCCACACACCCGTTGTTAAAAATTATTATGGTGCTTCATCTGGGGTGCGTGGCGCCGCTTGGTTGTGGGGACGCTAATCCTAGACTCAATCAAGAATAGTGTTTGATATTAAAGGCTGAATTCATTTATTTGAATTTGGCCTTTTTTTGATTTAGTCATTCAAAAGTTTTACATTTCATTGACAACTCTTTATCTTAAGTACTGGTAATTCTTACCCTAAGTGCTATTTTTAATGCTGTATAGAAAGTATAAAAATAAAGTAGATCAAAATAATTACGCTATTGTCGTTCTCTTGGGAGTTTACTAGATGAAGCATTTATCCATCAGTACTAAATTGTTGTGGATTACTTCCGCATTGTTCTTATTGATTGTTGCAATTTTAACGATAAGTCTTTGGCAGGCATTATCCGCACAAAATATCCAGGTTTCTGAACAAGTACAAAAAACCCTGCAACTGGAGACTCGCGATAAGCTAGAGGCACGAGCAGGCGAGTATGGTGAAATGGTTGCGGGGTTTATTAATGAAGCTTCTCGTATTCCTTTTTCTTTTGCGGGGATTGTTGAAAGCACCGCTGAAGAATTACCCTTAAAGCGCGATAGGTTAGAGCTTGCTCTTGCGGCCGTGCTAAAGAAAAGTTCGCAAACCTCTTCTATGTACGCGCAATTTGAACCGAATGGTTACGATGGTCTCGATAGCGAATTTTTAAATGTAGAGATTAGTCATAGTGTGGCATCTTCTGGTGCATTAGAAGTGTATTACACCCGTAATAGTGATGGCAGTGTGAAACAAAGGCAAGTTGATGATTCACAAGAAAAATATCTTACTAGCCTGAATGAGTTTGGTGTGCGTGATGCAGAATGGTATCTGTGCGCTAAAGAAACGCTAAAACCTTGTTTAATGGAGCCATATTTAGACGAAATCAGCCCTGGTCATACTGAGCTAATGACCTCCCTGACAGTACCGATAGTCAAGCATAAGCAGTTCATCGGTGTAATAGGTATTGATGTAAACTTACCGGTATTCCAATCGTTAATTGATCGATTAGCAAAGAGCCTTTATGACGGACAAGCTAAGGTCACATTGCTGAGTAATCATGGCTTTATTGTTGCGTCCAGCTATGACAGTAAAAAAGCCCGTCCTCTATCAGAATCAATAGATCCTAAATTAGCGACTAAAATTAGTTCATTGCATAAGAATGGTCAATACATGACGGACGGCGATGAAATTATTGTCGCTTATCCGATTAAAATTTCACTCGCGAATACTGAATGGTCACTTGTTATTCAAGTCCCTAACGCTCAAGCCTATAAAAGCTCAATTGAACTCAATAATAAAATGGATGAAATGGCTACATCACTTGGCAGCCTACTATTGATAGTGGGGTTAGTCGTATCAGTTATTGCCGTTATCACCATTAGTTTGGTGCTTCGCAGCATTATTTCGCCACTGAAGATGATTCAAAATAGAGTAGAGCATCTTGCTAGTGCAGAGGGTGACTTGACCCAATCGATTGAAGTCGACTCACATGCTGAGCTCATCGCTCTAGCAAAAGGCTTTAACTCCTTTATTTATAAGCTAAAGAGTCTCATTGCAGAATTAAAAGTTTTAGCGAGTCGTACTCAGCAAGAAAGCCAATCATCAGCAGAAATAGCCCAATTAACTCGTGATAGCGTCCAACGACAACATGGTGAGATTGAAAGTGTTGTTACTGCAGTAAATGAAATGAGCGCAACAGCGCTCGAAGTCGCTAAAGCATCAGAGCAAACGGCGGTAGAAACAGAGGCGATGTCGCGTAACATTCGTGCAAGTGAGGAAAGTTTAACTAAAGCAATGGATTATGTAGACACGATGTCGAAAGAGTCATTGCAAGCTAAAATAGCCGTTAGTAAAGTGGCCGAAAGTAGCACCAATATTAGTCGAATTCTTGAGGTGATTAGTTCGATTGCGGCGCAAACAAATCTACTCGCTTTGAATGCGGCAATTGAAGCCGCTAGGGCGGGTGAGCAAGGTCGTGGTTTCGCCGTCGTTGCCGATGAAGTCAGGGCGTTGGCGTCCAAGACTCAAAGCTCCACCGATGATATTAGTGTGCTTATCGATGCCCTCCAAAAAGAAGTACATAGTGCTTCAAATATTATCGATAAAGGGGCTGAACGGGCGCAAATGGCCGTGACTCAGACAGAACAAGCTTTATCTTCTTTGAATTCAATGGTAAGCCAAATTGAGGAAATATCAGGGCAAATTACACATATAGCAACTGCAGCAGAAGAGCAAAGTGCCGTAACTGAGGAGGTTAACCGTAATATTACTGGGATTTCAGAGTCCGCATCTGAACTTGCTCATCTTGCCGATGAAGCACAGCGAAGCAGTGTGGTATTGGCGGATTTAGTTAGACAACAACATGAAGAATTAGGTAAGTTAAAAACCTAAACGTCAGTTTGACAGTGTTCTATGTATTTAAAAACTCTTAGAATGAAGGCGATTCATCTAAGAGTTTTTTATTAGATAAATTAAATTTATCACGTTGTTATTCTACGTAATTTATATCACGTAGAAAGAATATTACTTATAGAACCAATAAGCAACGCGACTATTTTAAATACGAAAAAGCCGTAGTAGGGGTTAACCTACTACGGCTTATCTGAATTGGTGGCCCCTCACGGACTTGAACCGTGGACCTAACGATTATGAGTCATAAAAATGGCAAGATTCAATGAGATAATAAATTAATCTAATGAGACATAAAACTTAGTAAGATTAATGCTTTACTATGTTGCTGGTGGTCTTGTATTGTTTTGTTATATCTCATTCAGTCTTGCCACTACGTCACCCGTTACAGCAACTGTAACACTAGGCTATGGCAATGCTTTAACTCAAGGCCATGCCATGACAACAAAAGCCCTCACGGAACGCGAAGTCAAAGGTGCAAAACCCAAAGACAATAAGTATGAATTAATTGACTCATCCCGCGAGCGTGGAGCAGGTCGTTTAGTCATTGCTGTTTACCCTTCAGGTGCCAAAGTCTTTTCGTTCAAATATCAAATTGACAGTAAGCGGCAATATGTTCAATTAGGCCGTTACCCCTCTATGACGCTTGCACAAGCGCGCGAAATTTCTCAGCCGCTAGCGGGGATGTTAAAGCAGGGGCTTGATCCCAAAATTGAAATTGAAAAGGAGCAAGCAAAAGAAAAGGCCGCTCAGCAAGTTGAGGCAAAGAAAGGTAGCCTAGGCCAGCTATTTGAAGGTTATACCCAGCAAATGAAGGTTGACGGCAAACGAACCTTTAAAGCCGTGTTACATGCGCTTGAAGCGGAAGTTTACCCAATAGTAAAGCCTGAAACTAAGGCTAAGGACGTAAGCGTAGATGACATTAAGTTGATTCTAGGACGGATCATTCGCAGAGGGGCAGCAGTTCAAAGCAACCGTATTCGCTCATACCTTAGTGCCGCTTTTAACTATGGTCTTAAGCATGATAATGATCCTGCCAAAATGGGCTGTGATGTTTTATTTGGCATTGGCTTTAATCCTGTACTCGCAATACCAAAGCAGACGGCCGCCGAAAGCGTTGGTGAAAATTACCTTACCTTTGATGAAACGCGAGAGTTATTAGCCATACTCGAAACCCGCGAAGGTTTTAGGATGGGGTTTCATGTAGCCAAGTTAATACAGCTTTGTTTTTATACTGGTGGGCAACGTCCCTACGAGCTAGCGGCTAGCCGATGGGATGCAATCAACTGGAATGAAGCGACACTTGAAATTATTGCTGATGTATCAAAAAACAAACGTGCTCACCTGTTACCTTTGGTTGAGTCTGCAATAACAATACTTGAACAGCTTTATGCTGAAAGAGATCCATTAAACCCCTTCATTTTTCCGCATAAATTCGACCATAGCCAGCATATGCGGCTTGATTCCTTATCGCAAAGTCTTTGCCGTTATCGGGAAGCTAGACCAGACGCGAAACACTTTGTTGCTCGTGATATTAGGCGCACTTGTAAAACACTTATGGGCGCGCTAGGCATATCTAAGGACATTAGGGACAGATTACAGAACCATGCCCTTAATGACGTATCTAGCAAGCATTATGACCGTTACAGCTACTTGCCCGAAAAGCGCATAGCCCTTGAAGCATGGGAAGCTAAGTTAAACGAAGTTGAGCAGGGAAATGTTGTTAGTTTGAGGCCATGTCATGCCAAATAAGAGATTAATTAATGCAGGATCTGATGGATTTTCATCTACAGAAGACATAAAGGTGTTATTGAAAAGTCTTGAAAAAATGATTTCAAAATTAGAGTTAATAGATGATGTAAATATCCCAGATGACATAGGGGAGATTAAACGCGAAATGCTAGAAAAGGCTAATGACAGTGTTTTAAATTATCGAGATGGGAAGCGTCTGACTGTGCTCAGCGATATGTTCAAAGGAATCGTAACAGACCCTAAACTACTGGAGATTCATAATTCACTACTTGCCGCAGCATTATTGGCAAGAGCGTGTGGTCTTGAAGGAATGTATTCTCATTATTATAGGCAAAGTTTTGTATTAATTGAGAAGTTTGTAACGGAAAGGCTAGCGTCTGTTCATCATTCTGAAAAAAGAACTACTTCATCGCAGACGGAAGCTAGAACGTTAGCTAAACAATTCTGGCAAGAATCCCCTCACTTTACTTTGCAAAATGTATCCGAATTGGTGGCTAGTAAAATGAACCTTGCTCCAGTGACAATTAGACAATACATATCCGATTTGAACCCACGAAAAGGTCAGCGTGGACGCCCAAAAAAGTAGGGAGTTAGTAACTACCTTTTTTTTATATCTCAAAAATGCCTCATTCTTACGATGTCTTTTTAAGTAACATTGAGGTTCAACACATGACACAAACTAATCAACTACAACCGCTTATCAACTATAAGCAAATGGAAGTACTTACAGGTCGCGATCGTCGCTCTATCTGGCGTTGGTGGGCCAAAGATAAATCTTTCCCGAAACCAATAATGAAAGGCGGGCGCGCAATAGGCTGGAAGCAAGAGCAATACAATGAGTGGCTAGCTCAGTTAGAAGGGGCTAATCATGAGTAAAGATAATAAAAAGGGCTGCGTGTATCTTGGCGGATCGGACGCAGCCCGTGTAACAGCCTTAAGCAAAGCTATCGGTTCAAATACTAGCCTAATTAATATTGAAGGGCTACCAAATGATTTAAAGCATGTTAGTGGTGGATATTGTGGTCAGCTTCTTTTATTGCTTATTTATCACAACCCTCTAATTGATACCCATAAAATTCATGAAATACTGGGCGTTTCAAATGCCCATGATATTAGCAAAAAGCTATCAAAGCGCCTTGCTAAAGCTGGCTATAAAATTGAAAAACTACCGCGGTATGGAACGAAAAAGCCCTATTGCTGGCAGTTAAGAGAGGTCGATCATGAGTGAGAACTTAATTCGTGATGTGGTTACCCTCGCTAGCGGTCAGTGGCTGAATATCGTGAATAGTCTTTGTGGTGACATAGTTTATAAGAAGGCGCAACCATGCCCTAATTGCGGTGGCTATGACCGTTTTACCTTTGATGATTTAGAAGGTCGTGGAACCTATGTTTGCCGTGGGTGTGGTAGCGGTGATGGTTTATCGCTGGTGGCAAAGGTGCACAGCGTAAACGCACGAGGAGCGGCTTTAATGGTCGCGCCTTATGTTGGTTTATCCATTGGCCATAAAGTTGATACCGCAGCCCTTGAGAGCAGTAAACGAAAGGCTGAACAAGCAAAGGTACAAGAGGGGCTAAAGCTTACCGCTAAACAAGCAAAAGCCGCTACAAGGGCGCTCTGTACAATTAAAACCTGTAAGCCTGCCCTCGCCAGCAATATTTATCTACAGGCAAAACAAGTGCAGCCATTTGATACGTTTGAGCTAGCAAACACGCTTTACTTATACGGCGATCACAAGATGGATATTGGCTCGCTGGTGGTGCCAGTATTTAACCCGCAATTGGCTGGCTTGCAGTTTATAAAGCCTAACGGTGAAAAGCATATTTTGGCAGGCACAAGGCTAAAAGGCGGCTTTTATCCGTTATCAGGTAAAGACAGCAATCAGGTCTACATTGGTGAAGGTTTTGCCACTTGTGCAGCGGTGGCTGAATGCGTACCCAATGCGTTGGTATTGTGTGCCTTCAGTGCAGGTAATTTGATTAATGTTGCTTTAGGTGTGCGGAAATGTAGGCCAAAGGCTGACATTGTGATTATTGCCGATAATGACGAAAGCGGAACGGGCGAGCGCGAAGCTATCAAGGCTGCCTTAGCGGTAAATGGCGCATACATAATGCCACCAGCAGTACAGGAGGTGGCCTAATGAGTACGGACTGTGCTGATATTTCAAAAGCTGAACGAATGGACGTTATTGATCACCCTATAAAGCCGCAAGTGGCTGATGTTTATTTAGAACCACTAGCAAAGATAAGGGAGCGTGAATCACTGTTCTCGCTAGCGCAGGGGTGGGAGGGCTACGATCAACAATTTAGCTATTTAATCAAAGGCTTTTTACCTGCTAATTCGTTTGGCATGATTTACGGGGCATCGGGTAGCTACAAATCATTTCATGCGTTGTCATGGGCTGTTCATATCGCTTTAGGCTTAGATTGGAATGGCTGCCGTGTTCAGAGTCGCCCAGTCCTTTATATTGCGGGTGAAGGTGGCGTTGGTGTTAGCCGTAGGTTGAAGGCTTTAGCCATGAGATACCATAATGGTTTGCAGCTTTCACGGCTGTACCGTATTGATTTTGGTGTGCAGGTTACAGACGGTTTCCAGATGAATGAATTAGTGAAGCTTATTCAGAATAAAGCGAAAGAAGTTGATGAGCCTTTTGGGTTAGTCATCATTGATACTTTGGCGCGGAGTTTTGGCGGTGCGGATGAAAACCAAGCTAGAGATATGGGGGCGTTTATATCTGCTTGTGATCAAATAAGGGCTAATACTGGTGGTGCTACATTGTTGATCGTTCATCATAGCGGAGTACAAGACAAGGAGAGGGCGAGAGGCTCATCATCGTTACGGGCGGCATGTGATTTTGAATATCGCATAGAGCGAGAAAGCGGGCCTAAATTGGCTTACATTCTCACAGCGACTAAATCCAAAGATGAGAAAGAGCAACCCGCTCAGGCGTTCGAGTTAGTAGAACATAAGTTATTTACAGATGATGATGGTGATGACGTACGATCATTAGCTGCTTTAAATGTGGGCATGGTGCCTTTAGAGCCCGTTACCCAAGATATAAAGCCACTATCTGCTAGCGAGCAGGCATTGTATCAGGCGGTTCGCTCAAGAATGGTCAGTGAGGAATCTACCGCCATTGCTGTGATAAGGGATGACTTAAAAGCTCAAGGCCAGAAGGGGATCAGTAACTTCTCAAAGTGGCTTAAGGGCTGTATTGATAAAGGCACTTTAAAGGAAATTGACGGTAGGTTAGTCACTGTGGTTGTAGATCCTGATTGACCTTTTTTGCTCGTTCGTTTGCTATGGCTCTTAGGGGGAAATAAAACGAACGAGTAAAATAGAGGCTAATCACAAGTATTTTTTGCTGCTAGCTAGACCTTTGAACTAAGCCTCCTTAGCTGGGGGCTTTTTATTAGGTGGGTGCCGCAAGGTTTTACGGGGATCTATACACATTCAAATACAGCTTTCAAATGAGTAGCGTAACTGGCGTATTTTTAAGCTGTGGCGGTCAAGAAAATTACGCACACGTTAGTTAATCTAAATTCGATACGCATTAGCGATAGTTTTCGGAAGTCATGCTCATTGTAAAAATGAGCCAAATAATGTTCTTTCTAAAAGGTGTTAAACAATAATATTTGGAAGTCACGTGGGCATTAAAAGAGCTAGAACTATGAGATTCTGCGCACGTTAGAGGATTAAGGCTTATCAGTAGTTTTGTGATGTGTTTAGTCATGGTCGATAGCCGTTTGACTCATTAGCAATGGAATATGGTTATTCAGATTAAATCTTGATAAATTGAGCTTGAAATTTAAACCTTCAGCGTTTAGTTCGGTTGATATTTTAGTCCTATAAAAGACAAAGGAATGCTTAACTTATGATTTCACTTGCCCGTTTTTTAGCTTGGTTTTACCTGATTATTAGCACAATTATCGCAGTTTTTATCCTTGTAAGTGATTCAGCTGTAGCAGAAAGCTACTTGATGGTTATTGGTATTTTCATGCAAGGCTTGGTTATTTTTTGCGTACTTTCACTAGTCGCACAGATAGCCGAAAATACTGCCCCTGCGCTTACCCAGCTAAGTGATGCAGGAGTTGAGGCTGCATCTAAACCTAAAGTTGTTACTAATGACTATAAACTACATGATGCTGCTTGGAGTGGGAACTATTTAGGCGTTAAGAATCTGATACTTTATGGTGCAGATGTTAATCTGAGAAATTCCGATGGAAAGACACCATTAGACTTAGCCAAAGAGCGAAGAGATGATTTGATCGTTAAGTTGCTTCAAGCTCATGGCGCAGCGTAACTAATAGATGATATTAGGCCCAAGATTAATACAACCTTGGGCTACGCAACCTAAATTGCAGCTTCACAGCCTTTACGGCTTTTATCAATAATTAGATCACCCTCAACTCTAAAGCCAATTGAACCGATTAAAAATGAGTGATTTAGTTGTGTAACCACAATATCTGTTAAGCCCACCGCACATTTATCACTTTCAATCGCTCTATCCATAGCTGTTTTAACATTAGGTATTCCAAAGGGGAATATAAAAACAGGATATGAATCCTCACCCGTTACTCTGGTTCCTTTAACAAGTTGACCAGAATTTAAGTCAAAGTTTTTTGTACTTCCAACAGTTAAATCTGCCACACGGACAGTACAGCCTGACATGGCTAGTAAACTAAGAGATAGTGCGATTAGTGGAATTTTTTTCATTGTTATTTCACTTATGTGGATGAGTTATTATTTAAGTCGTTTGGTACAAGATGTGATTAAATTTATGACATTTTTTAATGCGAGTTTAAACACTACGTCACCCATTACAGCAACTGTAATGCCTAGATATGAAAAAGGCGTAGTGGTTACTAACCAGCTACGCCTTATCAGAATTGGTGGCCCCTCACGGACTTGAACCGTGGACCTAACGATTATGAGTCGTGTGCTCTAACCAACTGAGCTAAGGGGCCGACTAAAGACAGTCGTCACTGTCTAAAGCGAGTGGAATTATACTAAGCTTGTTTGCGCTTGTCACTGGTGTTTTTGCTTCTAATTCACCTAATTGATTCAAGTGGTTATCTGTTAATCAACTTTATTGATTTATCGGGTGTGCGCTTAGCTATTTTTATCCTATTACAGGTTGTGACCTTAGTGAAGACGGATTAGTGACATAAAAAAGCCCTGCAAGAGCAGGGCTTTGTCGTTTTAGCTTAGTGTGGATTTTATATCCAACTATTCATCTAAGAACGATTTTAATATTTCTGAGCGTGAAGGGTGGCGAAGCTTGCGCAGCGCTTTAGCTTCAATTTGTCGAATACGCTCGCGGGTCACGTCGAACTGTTTACCCACTTCTTCAAGTGTGTGGTCAGTGTTCATATCGATACCAAAACGCATACGCAGTACTTTCGCTTCACGGGCGGTTAGACCTGCTAACACTTCGTGAGTGGCGTTTTTCAAGCTTTCGCTGGTCGCTGAATCCAGTGGTAATTCGAGGGTAGTATCCTCGATAAAATCACCTAAATGCGAATCTTCATCGTCACCGATTGGGGTTTCCATGGAGATAGGTTCTTTAGCTATTTTCAGTACCTTACGGATCTTATCTTCCGGCATCATCATACGCTCAGCCAGTTCTTCAGGTGAAGGCTCGCGGCCCATTTCCTGTAGCATTTGGCGAGAGATACGGTTCAGCTTGTTGATCGTTTCGATCATATGTACTGGAATACGAATCGTGCGCGCTTGATCGGCGATAGAACGGGTAATCGCCTGACGGATCCACCAAGTTGCATAGGTCGAAAATTTGTAACCACGACGGTATTCGAATTTATCTACGGCTTTCATTAAGCCAATGTTACCTTCTTGGATTAAGTCCAAGAATTGCAGACCACGGTTGGTGTATTTCTTCGCGATAGAAATTACTAGACGTAAGTTCGCTTCAACCATTTCTTTCTTCGCACGGCGTGCTTTGGCTTCACCGATTGACATACGACGGTTGATGTCTTTTATGGCAGAAATCGCTAAGCCAGTTTCTTCTTCTACTGCAGCAAGTTTGCTGCGACAACGAATGACATCATCTTCAACCATTCTTAGGCCTTCGGCATAAGGTTTCGTTGAGGCTTTCTCAGTATTGAACCAATCGAGGTTGGTTTCGTTGCCGGTAAAGAATTTGACGAAGTTTTTCTTCGGCATTTTGGCTTGTTCAACGCACAGTTTTAATACTAAACGTTCTTGAACACGCACGCGGTCCATCATAGTGCGCATGCTTTTGACTAAACGGTCAAACTGCTTAGGCACTAAGCGGAATTCTTTGAATATTTCGCCGATTTCGAAGAGGGCTTTTACCGATTCAGGGTGTTCACGGCCCTTAGCTTCGATAATTTTCAGTGCGCTTTCGTAAGCGGCTCTAAGTTGACCGAATCTTTCACGAGCTTCTTCAGGATCAGGCCCTTTGTTGCCTTCTTCTTCATCTTCGCTGTCATCGTCATCTTCTTCGTCATCTTCATCGTCCAGCTCTTCTTCAGATAATTCTGAGCCGATGTGAGTGGCGGTCGGGGCGACGTCATCTTCGTCCGGGTTTACAAATCCAGAGATAATATCAGATAAGCGCAGTTCGTCGGCTTCAAATTGGTCGAATTGCTCAAGGATCATAGCGATCGCTTGTGGGTATTCGGCGACTGAACTTTGAACTGTGTTGATGCCTTCTTCGATGCGTTTGGCGATAACAATTTCGCCTTCGCGGGTCAGAAGCTCAACGGTACCCATTTCACGCATATACATGCGTACGGGATCGGTTGTGCGGCCAAGTTCGCTTTCTACTGTTGCCAGTGCTGCGGCGGCTTCTTCTGCTGCATCTTCGTCTGTGTTGTCTTCCGACATCATCATGTCATCGGCATCGGGGGCTTCTTCGAACACCCGGATACCCATGTCATTTATCATCTGGATAATATCTTCGATCTGGTCAGAATCGACCATGTCTGCAGGTAAGTGATCGTTCACTTCTGCATAGGTTAAGTAACCTTGCTCTTTACCTTTGGCAAGCAACAGCTTAAGTTGCGACTGCGGAGTATGATCCATAGATATCATCCAAGTTGGGAAACTGTTACAACGACGGACACTTAGCATAAGCCAAGTGCCGCGCAAATCGTCAATTATAGCCGTGTGCACATATCTGTGCTAGTCACTGGGGTAGCGAATGAGGACATTTTTGCCTCAGTTTAACCCTTTCATGACTGAGATCAGCTTCGAGAGCTGTATCTTCTCTTCTTTTGTATGAGTCTGTTTTAGACTCAATTCCTGATATCGTTGTTCAATATATTGATTGTTCAACCAAACCAGGGTTTGTTTAAACTTTTCGAGCAAGTTTTCATCCGCCACTTGATGGTCCCATTGGGCCAATTTATGGAGAGTGCCGCTGTAGGGGTGCTCTCGGAATTGTTCAAGTAGTTGTGCGCTGTTTAACGTTTGCTCTCGAGTCATCTCCAATAACAGTGGCAGCAATTCTATGCCTGGCATCTGCAAGTGGGCGAGTGCGGGTTGTGGGGGTAAACCCATACCCAGTTTAGGATGTTGTACTAACAGTGCGATGGCGAGTCGCAATGGTGTACCGCGTCCTTTTAATCCTTTACTTGCCATTGGTTTAGCTTGTTTCACGCTAAAGCCTAGCTTCTTTTTCATATCTTCTGAGCTGTTCATTCCTAACTTGTGAGCTAAGTTCTCAAGCAGTAAATTTTGCAGCACAGTGTCTTGAATTTTTTCAATTAAGATAAAAGCTTGTTTCGCTAAGTTGCCTTTATCTGTACCGTATTTTGTCGCTAACGTGTCAAATAGAAACTCGGGTAGTGCAATGGCAGAGTCCATTAAGGTTTCAAATGCATCTTTACCAATTTTACGTACCATAGAATCAGGATCTTCTGCCTGAGGCAGGAACATAAATCGCACTTGATCGCCCGGCTTTAATAATGGCAATGCTGTTTCTAAGGCGCGCCATGCCGCTTCAGTACCCGCTCTGTCGCCGTCGTAACAGCAAATCACTTCTTTAGCGCTGCGCAGCAAAAGCTGGAATTGCTCTGCTGTGGTCGAGGTGCCTAATGATGCGACAGCATAATCGACGCCAAATTGCGCCAATGCCACCACATCCATATAGCCTTCAACGATCAGTACTTTGTTTGGATCGCGATAGCGTTGCTTTAGTTCATAGAGACCATAAAGCTCATTGCCCTTATGAAATATGGGCGTTTCTGGAGAATTCAAGTATTTGGGTGTGCCATCACCTAAAACTCTGCCACCAAAACCAATGACTCGTCCGCGCCTGTCGCGGATAGGAAACATGAGGCGGTCACGAAATCTGTCGTAACGTTTCCCACTGTCGTTGCTAATTAACATCCCCGCAGTCAGTAACTTATCCTGCGCATCTTGATTCTGACGATAGCGGCCCAATAAGCCATCCCAACCGTCTGGCGCAAAGCCAATACCAAAATGTTCTACTACATCATCGGATAAACCGCGATAGGCAAGATAATCGATAACTTTTTGTTTATCTTGGTGTTGTCTAAGTTGGTTTTGAAAGTAAAGGCTTGCTTCTTCCATGAGTTGATATAAGTCACGGCTTAAACCGTCATCATGTCGCTTGCCTGTGCCTTGTTCTCTGGGAACCTCTAATCCAAGCTGGCCCGCCAAATCTTCAATGGCATCAATAAAATCGAGTCGGTCATACTCCATCACAAAATCGATGGCGTTGCCGTGAGCACCGCAGCCAAAGCAATGATAGAACTGTTTATCACGGCTGACGGTAAACGAAGGTGATTTTTCGCTATGAAAAGGACAACAGGCCGAGTAGTTCTTACCCGCCTTTTTCAAGGGCACCTTACGATCGATAAGTTCGACTATGTCAGTGCGAGCGATTAGCTCATTGATAAAATCACGAGGTATTGCCATTGAGTGCTTAAAATCCCGCCTTGCGCGAATTTAAACAAACAAGCCGCGCATAGGCACGGCTTGTTCATACAGTGAAACGCTAATTATTGCAATTTAGCACGGATCATAGCGCCGATAGCGCCCATGTCTGCACGTCCTTGCACTTTAGATTTCAATGCTCCCATTACTTTGCCCATATCCGCCATGGCGGATGCACCTACTTCTACAATAGTTGCATCGATGAGCGCCGCGATTTCCGCCTCTGTAAGAGGGGTAGGCAGGAAAGCTTCAATAACTTGAATCTCTGCTGCTTCCACGTCGGCCAACTCGTTACGACCCGCTGCTTCAAATTGAGCAATCGAGTCACGACGTTGTTTCACCATTTTGGTTAAGACCGCTATAACCTGTTCATCAGTCAGAGATTCGCGGGTATCCACTTCAATCTGTTTGATGGCGGCTAATGCCATACGAATAGTGCTCAAGCGCGCCTTCTCTTTGGCGATCATGGCCTGTTTCATATGGTCTTTTAGCTGATCAATTAGGCTCATATGAGATTAATATAAACGTACGCGACGTGCGTTTTCGCGAGAAAGCTTCTTAGCTAAACGTTTAACTGCAGCTGCTTTTGCGCGCTTACGTGCAGTAGTTGGCTTCTCGTAGAATTCACGAGCACGCACGTCGGCTAAAATACCAGCTTTTTCACAAGAGCGCTTGAAACGACGCAGAGCTACGTCGAATGGTTCGTTTTCACGTACTTTAATAATTGGCATACGCCATCACCCCTTAGGTGTAGGTTGTTCTGGTTCAATTGCTCGAACCAAGTCTATTTAAAATGGTGCGGAATTTTATACCGAGACACCTAGGCTTGTAAAGCCCTAAAACTGAGCTCAGTCCTATAGTGGACTCAATATGGCCTGCGCGACTGGAGTAATCGAGCGCTTGCAGGTAGAATTGGCGCCCTTTAGTTAGCAATTGATGAGACACCATGCGGGTTTTAGGTATTGAAACATCCTGTGACGAGACAGGTATCGCCGTCTATGACGATGAACTGGGCTTATTATCTCATACTTTATACAGTCAGGTTAAGCTGCATGCTGACTATGGTGGTGTGGTGCCTGAGTTGGCGTCGCGTGACCATGTACGCAAAATTGTGCCGCTTATTCGTCAAGCGCTGAAAGATGCGAATACTGAAATTGCTGATCTCGATGGGATTGCCTATACCAAGGGCCCAGGTTTGATTGGTGCTTTGCTTGTTGGCGCCTGTGTGGGGCGGTCTCTGGCATTTGCTTGGGACAAGCCTGCCATTGGTGTGCATCATATGGAAGGACATCTACTGGCGCCTATGCTTGAAGATGACGCGCCCGAGTTCCCATTTGTGGCCTTATTGGTCTCTGGTGGCCATTCTATGTTGGTTAAAGTCGATGGAATTGGCCGCTATGAAGTATTAGGCGAGTCTGTTGATGATGCTGCGGGTGAAGCGTTTGATAAAACAGCTAAGTTAATGGGGCTGGATTATCCCGGCGGTCCGCGTTTAGCAAAGCTTGCTGCTAAAGGTTTACCTGCAGGGTATAAGTTTCCGCGGCCTATGACCGATAGACCTGGACTCGATTTTAGCTTTTCGGGTCTAAAAACCTTTACCGCTAATACCATTGCTGCCGAACCTGACGATGAACAGACTCGTGCCAATATTGCGCGTGCTTTTGAAGAAGCTGTGGTTGATACGCTAGCGATTAAATGTCGCCGTGCACTGAAGCAAACAGGCTATAACCGCTTAGTGATCGCCGGTGGCGTGAGTGCGAATACGCGCTTAAGAGAAACCTTGGCTGAAATGATGAGCTCGCTTGGTGGACAAGTGTTTTATCCCCGTGGTGAGTTTTGTACCGATAACGGCGCCATGATTGCCTTTGCAGGATTGCAGCGTTTAAAGGCGGGGCAGCACGAAGATTTGGCGGTAAAAGGTCAGCCCAGATGGCCGTTAGATACCTTGCCACCTGTGGCATAAAACGCCTTTGATGTTGATAGGTTATGTTGAGACAAAAAAACTGCGCTTATAGCGCAGTTTTTATTGGGATAATGTTGTCACATTAAGATTTTTTAGGCGTTTTTTTACGTGAAACTTTGGACTCTTCACCTTTAAGTAACCGTTGGATATTGTCTTTATGACGAATAATGATAAGCGTCGATAGCATGGCAACGGGAATGGTAAATCTGTCGTCTAACAACCAAGTATAAAGTGGTGCAAGTAAGGCCGTCAGAATGGCTGCAAGGGACGAGTAGCGGCTAATTAAGAGTAGAACAATCCAAGATGCCATTAAGCAAATGGCTAAATCATCGCCAATGGGAGCCATAGCACCAAAAGCTGTTGCGACACCTTTTCCCCCCTTAAATCCAAAAAATACGGGATAAATATGCCCAAGGCAGGCGGCGATAGCGATAAGTCCGAGTGAGACTGCATCTATGCCCATCAGATAGGCTAAATAAGATGGCAGGGCGCCTTTGAGCATGTCGAAAAACAACACCATGGCAGCCGAACTCGCGCCGCCAATTCGCAGTACATTGGTGGCTCCCGGATTACCTGAACCCTGTAATCTTGGATCGGGTAAACCCCTCATTCTACAAACCAGCACAGCACTCGAGATTGAACCTGCCAAATAGGCGGCCAAAATCATCAAAAGTGTCAGTGTTAATGGACTCACATTGGTTTCCTTACGCGTCTTAAGGTATTATCGCGCAACAATTTAAAAAGCTGACTCAGTTGTCAATCCCGCTATAGGTTTGTGGAATAACTCGCCCATTTGAGGTTGAGATATTTTCTGAATGAGCAAATCCTTTTAGGGCGTTATCCTACTGTGGATTGGCTCGAGTAGAAAGCAAATTAGTTATCTGTCAGAAGATTGCGGATTATACAGCTAGGATCGCTTTTAGCTTATCAGACCTCATAGTAGTAAGTTAGTTGGAGAAAGCATGGATAAAGTACTTATACGGCAATTACGCGTCGATACTGTGATTGGTGTCTATGAGTGGGAAAAGACAATCCATCAGAGCCTGTTGCTAGATTTAGATATGGCGTGGGATAACAAACCTGCCGCCGCGACAGACGATTATCAATATGCGCTTTGCTATGAGACAGTTTCCAATCGATTAACAGAACTTATTACTGAACATCCAATCGAGTTAATCGAAACGGTTGCCGAGCGCGTAGCGGATTGCTTACTTCAAGAATTTAACGTGACTTGGGTGAAAGTTGTCGTGATGAAGCCGGGGGCGTTAGCCACTGCCGCTTCTGTTGGCGTTGAGATAGAGCGTTCACGTTAGATAAGAGTTTGATCAACTCGACTGTTGATTAAGAAATCATATTTATCTTCAGATAAATTGGACATTGCATGGCACGTATTTTTATCAGTTTAGGTAGCAATATCGAGCCTGAACAACATCTGCAAGCGGGATTAAAATCGCTGCGAGCGTGTTTTGGGCCACTGCGTCTCTCATCCATGTATGAAAGTGAAGCGGTAGGTTTTAGTGGCACTAACTTTTTGAATATGGTTGCTAGTGCTGAAACTGACCTTAATATTGCTGCGGTAGTTGCGCAGTTTAAGCAAATCGAGCAGAATCACGGCCGGCTTGTCGGGGCGAAGAAATTTAGCCCAAGAACTTTAGATTTAGACCTGCTGCTTTATGACCATGTGGTATGTGAAACGCCCGTTACGCTCCCCCGTGCAGAGATAGTTAATAATGCCTTTGTGTTATGGCCATTAGCCGAGTTAGCGCCGGAATTGATTCATCCCGTGGTTGATAAAAGCTATGCCAGTTTGTGGCAAGAGTATGATAAAAAGTCACAGCTACTTTGGCCTGTGATGTTTGAATGGCCCCAAGGGCTGACGTTTTAATTTATTGATAGGATTGTCATGGATACGTTTCAGGTCATTATTTTAGCGCTTATTCAAGGGCTAACTGAGTTTTTACCTATTTCTAGTTCTGCCCACTTAATTCTGCCTGCTCAGCTTCTAGGCTGGGAAGATCAAGGTTTGTCATTCGACGTGGCGGTGAATACTGGGTCGTTATTTGCTGTGGTGATTTATTTTAGACACGAGTTATGGACTATGTTTAATGCTTGGGTTGCAAGCATTTTTAAAGGTCAGCAATCCGAAGACAGCAAGCTGGCATGGTGGATTATTCTGGCGACGTTACCCGCTGTATTTTTTGGTTTTATGGCTAAGGATTTTATTGCAACTCACCTACGTAATACAGAGGTTATCGCGGTCACGACAGTCGTTTTTGGTTTATTGCTGTGGTGGGCTGATAAGATGTCGCGCCGCGATTTAACAATCTATCAGACTGGATGGCGCAAAGCCTTGTTAATTGGTTTCGCCCAGGCGCTTGCTTTAATCCCTGGAACTTCACGTTCTGGTGCCACTATGACAGCGGCGCTAATGCTAGGTTTGAGTCGAGATGCTGCGGCTCGCTTCTCATTCTTAATGTCAGTGCCAGTGAGCTTAGGCGCGGCAATTTTAGTGGGTAAAGATTTGGCGGAAAGCGAGCTGCCAATTGATTATCAAGCATTGATCTTAGGCACTTTGATTTCCTTTGTTGCAGCTTATGCATGTATTCATTATTTCTTGAAAATCATCAGCCGCATGGGAATGACCCCGTTTGTTATTTACCGTTTGGCACTGGGTGCTGTGCTGTGTGGATTTATTTTTTTGTAGTCATTCCAGCTTAGTCATCATAGTGAAATTATGAATAATAGAATCGGGTCAAGTACCCGATTTTTGTTTTTGGAGCTTCCTCTTTTTTCTGAAGCTTAATTTATTTTTGGAGCTTTATATGGGTCTCGAATATCAGTGTCCAACCTGCGGACTTGCGTTAAAACAACACAAAGCCTCCCAAGGTTTTTATTGTGTAAATAAGCATCATTTTGATCGAAATGAGCAAGGTTATTGGGTTTTTACTAAACCACAACGCCAAAAGCCGACAGGGGATTCGCGCGAGCAAGTTAGGGCTAAGCGTTTTCTTCTCGAATCAGGCATCTTTTTGCCTTTAATCGATAAATTGGCTGAGATAATCACCGACTCTATCAAGCCTGACGCTTGTTTATTGGATTATGAATGTGCTGAGGGCTTCTATTTGCGTGCTTTAGCTTCCAAGTTGGCAGAGGTCGAAAATCCGCGAAACGTCCAGTATGTGGGTGTAGCGGACGCAGAAAATGCTATTTTTGCTGCAGCAAAAGCGCAGACTCCTGGGATCTTGTGTTTAAGCTCTTCTAAAAAATTACCCTTTGCCGATAATTGTGTGGATTTTATTACTGTTATTGATAGGCCGTTAAAGGGAAAAGAGTCAGTCAGGGTATTGAAAGATGATGGGACCATGTTACTGGTTATGCCTGGGCCACGACATCTATGGCAACTCAGAGAATATATTTATTCCGACTTGGCTGAAAAACCTTTCCAAGTGAATTTACCCTCAGCATTATTGGTAAAAGAAACTCAGTCACTGCGCTTTACTTTATCAGTTACCGGTGAACAGGCATTAACGTTATTGGATATGGCACCCTATGCGTGGCGTGCAACTGACAAGATGAAACACGATATTCAAGCTAATCATTTTGAGTCGCTAGAAATTGACTATGTATTAGTCTTAGCACATAAACGCGTGAGTGAATCGCTATAGGTTAAAACTTGCAGTCGATGCGGTTAATTTTAAGACAATTCATAGGCTTAGTTAGATGGTTTTTTGATGTTTTAAAAGGCTATATTACTCAAGTCTATGATTCTGTTTGACGTTTTGATGTTATTTTTATGTTGGATAGGCTGGAGGTGTTATTATTTTTAACTTTAGGCCTATTTGTTCAGTGACAAATACAACCTTCTTATTGCCTTTGTTTCCCATATAACCTCGATTTTTTTATCTATAGCTGTGCTTTAAATTAATAGCTTTCACTTCCCATAAATACATTTTTTATGATAAATGAGGCTGATTGTTAGGGATGCTTAAAAATGCAAACGAGAAGTTTAGATTAATAACGCGACTTTATTTAAAAGAGGAATAGCACTCGTTTATACAGAAGTATGCCAAGGCTAACTTTTAGGGGGAGGTAGGCGAATCGCCTTTAACATGCTTTTGGAAGTTTAAAACCAATTTAGCGATTTTGTATTGCAGCATTCGCTATTCTTTGCATGGCAATCTTGAATTGCAGGCATAAAAAAAGGCTTAGATTGATGTGCTTATCGCTTTCATCTTTCTTAAGCCTTTTGTCTTAACTTACTAAATAGTAAGCTAAATTACCTTTCATTACTTCTTGTAACGAGAAGCAACGTTGTCTAAACGGTCGTTTGCGCGTTTAGCTTCTGCTTGTGCGTCCATAGATGCTGCTTTTGCATCTTTAACGTCTGCAGACAGTTTGCTTTGCTCTGATTTCAGAGAACCAACATCAGCTGACAATTGATCAACTTTGTTGCCCAGAGTTGCAACGCTTTCTTCCAGAGCAGTAGTGTTCGCGCAACCACCTAGTAGGGCAGTCATTGCTAAACCAGCAATCATCAGTACTTTTTTGTTCATTGTAAAAAATCCCTTAAAATAGGTTGGATTTGAATGTTTCGTTACTTTGTAAGCGAAACTGCCTAATTATGACATAGCTATTTTAATTTGCTACGAATATTAATGTGTTTAACCACTATAGGCATATAAATTTTTTTTAAAAGCTTTTTTTCTATGTGATATCGACATTTCTAATCGTAAAAAGGGGCATTATTCACCATGCAGTGATGCACGACTTACAAATCCTTTACAAATTACTGGTTATCCGTCGGCAGTTTTGTTTGCATTTTTTGTTTAAACTGACAGACGGCTTCAACTCGATGTAAATTTACGGCTTGTTTTATCTCTGCGCCTTGGAAACCAGTGGCAATGATGGCGGCAATATCGACATTATTGGCGACAGTGAAGCACTGAGTTAAATACTCTCCCTGAGGATATGGGATGTTTTCAAATCCTGTGCGGCCACGCATATCTGCGGTGCAAGCTAATATAAGTTGCGTTAAGCGCTCTGGTTTACGCCAAAAGTCAGCTTTATCGAATATTTTAACGATAGTTTCGGCTCTGAGCTCGAATGCCTGATGGACGTTCTGATGTTGGTCGCTGACGAGCAACGCCAGATCGCGTGCCTCATTCGGTACTCGTAAACGTGTACAGAGTGCTTTTATGAGTGGCAAGCCTTTCTGGCCGTGGCCGTGATGCTTTGGTAAATGCTCTTTTGGGCTCAGTGCTTTGCCCAAATCATGTACTAGGGCGGCAAACCGAACGCTTTTATCCTCAGTGAGCAGTGCGGCTTGAGCGAGCACCATTAAGGTATGCACGCCAGTATCTATTTCAGGATGCCATTTTTCAGGTTGAGGTATGCCAAATAAGGCGTGAATTTCAGGGAATAGGACTTCGAGTGCGGCACATTGGTGCAGTACCTCAAAAAAGACCTCTGGGTGAGGTCCGCCTAAACTTTTATCAACTTCTTGCCAAACTCGCTCCGCCGTTAAAGCGCTAAGCTCATCGCTTGCGCTAATTTGACGCATCAGTGCCAGGGTTTCTGCGGCAATTTCAAATCCTAAGGCATGAAACCTTGCGGCAAAGCGGGCGACGCGTAACACTCGCAGTGGATCTTCAACGAAAGCATCCGACACATGGCGTAACAGGCGCGCGTTAATATCCTCAATACCATTGAAAGGATCATATAAGTTGCCCTTTTCATCTTGGGCGATGGCATTGATGGTTAGATCTCGGCGCAACAAATCTTGCTCTAAAGTCACATCAGGGCTGGCGTGGCAACTAAAACCACCATAACCCAGACCAATTTTTCGTTCGGTTCGGGCTAAAGCATATTCTTGTTGATTTTTAGGGTGTAGAAATACGGGGAAATCTTTACCCACTTGGCGGTAACCCTGTTGCAGCATTTGTTCTGGTGTTGCTCCAACGACGAGGTAATCTTTATCTTTAATGGGAAGATTGAGCAGGCTGTCACGTACAGCACCGCCGACGAGATATATTTTCACAGGCAAGATTCGGCTAATGTGTCATGAACATAGCTTATCACGCTCATTAAGATGATGGATAAAGTCGTTGCGAGATATTTGCGCACTTATCTGTCACATTGATGTTGCAGATATTTTGACAATAACATTGGGACGCTTTAACGTGGGGCGTTATTTTTAAATTAGGATGATTGGTGGTATGTACAAGGCCTTTTACGGACTCAGCGATAACCCTTTTTCAATTGCACCCAATCCCCATTATTTGTTTCTGAGTGATAGGCACAGAGAGGCGTTAGCCCATTTAACCTATGGGTTAGGGGAAACGGGCGGTTTTGTGTTGTTAACAGGGGAAGTCGGTACGGGTAAAACAACAGTATCTCGCTGTTTACTTGGGCAATTACCCGACAATACCGATACTGCTTTTATCCTTAATCCGTCGTTAACTGAGCTTGAATTACTCGCAACGCTTTGTGATGAGCTTAAAATTTCCTACGGCGACAATCCTACACTCAAGCAATTGACTGATCACTTGAGCCGTTTTTTATTGGCGAATCACAGCAAAGGTCGTAATACCGTGCTCATTATCGATGAAGCACAGCATTTACGTCCTGAGGTGCTGGAGCAATTGCGTCTTCTGACCAATTTGGAGACGGACACTAAGAAGTTATTGCAGGTGATTTTAATCGGTCAGCCGGAATTACAGCTGTTATTGAAGCGCCAAGAATTGCGTCAGTTAGCCCAGCGGATCACGGCTCGTTATCATTTATTGCCGCTCAATGAAGATGAAATCGCCCTCTATGTGCTGCATCGTTTGCAAGTGGCAGGGCGGTTTGAGCCTTTATTCACCCGTAAAGCCGTTAACGTTTTGCAGAAATACAGTGGCGGCATCCCTCGATTAATTAACCTTTTATGTGAACGTTCACTGATGGCAGGCTATGCACAATCGCGGGTGCCCATAGATCATCATATGGTGCGGCAAGCTGCGGCTGAAGTATTAGGTGAAGAAGAACCGACTCAAAATAGATATCTGTGGCCGACAGCAACTGCTGCGGCGTTATGTGTTGCGTTTGGTGTGTCTTATTGGTTATTTACTGATAAGTCAGTCAATACGGTGCCAGCGTCCAATTTGGTTTCTGAGTCTGTGCCAACTAATGTGGCGTCATTAAATGCTCAAACCTTAGGCGGGGAATACATCGCTGATAAGTCAGTAAAACCGACTAATCAACCAAGCGGTCAGACTTCCATTCCCGATCCCAATCAGCGTCTGTTAAACGAGGCGATTAATCAGAGTCGCAATATCGATACTGCTTTTGCAGGTTTATTTAGCGTGTGGGGCAAAGTGCCCTATAAAGGCTTGACGGCTTGCCAATCGGCGGTTGAGCAAGGATTAGCTTGCTATCAACAGCAGGGTAACTGGATGTCACTGACTCGGCTTAATTATCCGGCTGTCGTGTATTTGGTTGATGACAAGCAACAAGATTTTTATGGTGCAGTGCTTGCGGTAGAGGGGGAACAATTACTGATGCAACTGGGTGAGCAGCAACTTTGGGTTGATAGAGCTTGGTTTAATCAACATTTCAGTGGCACCTTCGAAATATTATGGCAAGCACCTAATTTGCCTATGATGGATATCAGTCAAAAATCGAGTCCTGGTCAATTACAGTGGTTAGAGAATGCGTTAGCCCATGTGAATGGTCGTAGCCCCCGTCGGGTTAATCAATTTGATGTGCAATTGGAAAATGATCTTAAAACCTTCCAAAGTCAGCATGGATTAAAAGCCGATGGTATTGCAGGGAATCAAACATTAGTGAGATTAAATTTGTATTTAAGTCAGCAAGGCCCACGGTTAACTGATGATGGGGCGCGCAGCTGATGTCCATTTTACTCGATGCCGTAACCCGCAATAAACAACAGCAACAATCACCGTTACCTGATGCTGTGATGACGCCAAGGGCGAATTATCCACAGCCTCGTAAATCGGGTGTGCCGATAGGAAAACTGTCTTTATTAGTCGTTGCAGTTGCCGCAGGAATCGGTGTGGCTTGGGGATTAAGCGTTTGGAATAAAACTCGACTTCCCCAAAGTAATACTGTGGCAGTGGCTAATGTACTGCCATCAACGTCATCATTGCCAGCTTCGACTGGGATTAAAAATGAGCTTCAGTCTAACGCGGTTGGATCTGCCTCTGAGCTCCAAGTTGAGCCCAGTGCTGCTTCAGGTGTTCGGCTTGCTGGGAAAGTGGCGCTTCCTCGGACGCAGACTTTACCCGAGCTAACGGTATCGCCGCAATTTCAGGCTGAGACTGTAGTATCAAATGCGCCTGAAATGAATGCTAGCGCGAATATAACGACCAATTCTGTTGGTATGCCGGCTCAAAGTGATAGCAATTCGGGTTTTAGTGATTCAAGCTACGCAGATTATATGTCAACGTCAGCTCAAGTTGATGCGGCAAGTCAGGAAGCGGTTGTGCCAGCAGCAGAGACGCAAGCACAGCAGCCTATGATGTTAGGCGCTAATGCCAATGAGTCGGGTCTAGCGAGTCTTGAAGCCCTGCGTCAGCAAGTCAGTGCCGCGGCGGAAGATGTCGGTTTAGAGACCAATAAAAGTCGCGATGAAGATAAGTTAGTGGCTTCCTTTCAAAATGCATTAAAGGATGTGGAATATGTTAATGCTGCAGAGACGAATGTCACTGAAGCTAAATTAGATCCTATTCCTAAAACTGCTGCGGATGAAATTCCGAAATATGGCCAATTACCTGCAGGTCTGCAATTACAAGTGCCTGAATTTAATATCGTTGCTCATGTTTATTCCAGCGACCCCGCCCAGAGATGGCTGAATGTAGACGGTGCAGAGTTACAAGAAGGGGATATGATTGCTGGTAAGCTGAAAATTATCTCTATTCGTCCAAGGGACATAGTGTTAGATATTCAAGGTACCCAGTTTAAGGTGCCCGCAATCTAATCAGGTATTACGATAAGTCATGCTAGCGGTTATTTGTGGTAACAATGAATAAGTAGTTGATAAAAAAGGCGCACTAGGCGCCTTTTTTGATCTTAGTGAATCTCAACTTAATCAAACAGTCTGTTGGCTAAGAATAGGGTCAGTGCGTAACCGACGCTGTAGCAGAGGAAAAGTGCAGGAACATATTTCAAGTAACTCACAAAAGTCAGTTCTTTCACTTTACTCATGGCAACAATACCTGATGCTGAACCGATAATCAGCAGTGAACCACCGACTCCGACGCTGTAAGTCAAGCCAAGCCATTCAGGAGTACTCAGCACTGGATTGGCTTTTAACAATGCCGCTGTTAGCGGTACGTTATCAATTAAGGCTGAGCCCATACCCGTGACGAAGTTAGAGATGTTTGGATTAAACTGAGTATAAGCTTCAGTCAACATGTCTAAGGTGCCAATTTCTTTAAGCATACCAACGAGCAGTAAAATACCTAAGAAGAACAACAGGGTGTCGTATTCAACTTGGCGAATATACTCTAGGATCTTGATTTCTTCTTTATCACTGCGCGTGGTATGGCCAATCAGGAACATAATTGATAGACCCGTTAAGAAGGTTAACACTGGCGGGATACCAAACAATATGTTGAGTAGCATGGTCATTAAAATGGTGCAGAAGAAGACGAGGGCAATCAATACATCAACGGTTTGATAAGTATGTTTGATTGGCGTCGTGCTCACAACACCTTCGGCTTTGAGTGAGAACAGGGTTGCCAGTAAAATCACGCTCACGGCCGATGGGATAAATAACATCAGCAGTTCAGACATATGCACATGCCCAGCTAAGAAGATCATCAGTGTCGTCACATCGCCAGTGATCAGGGCCACACCGCCTGAGTTCACCGCGAAGATAATCAACACTGCCATTCTACGGCGCATTTGCTTATCGAGTTTGAAGGTGGTTAATAAACCTAAAGACACTAAAGTCGCGGTGACGTTATCACAAAATGCTGAGAGCACGAGTGCAAACAGGGCGACTTGGATCATTAACATACGCACTGATACTTTCTGCGGAAACAGCTTTTGCACCATGATTTGGATCATACCCTTAGCATTCAAATATGCTACGAAGGTCATGGTCGACATCAGAAAGAGCCAAAGTGTGGCAATCTCGAGCAAATTTTCATTGAGCTGATGGGCAACGATTTTCTCATTAGCCGGTTCCCCTGCAGCCATAAACAGCGCTACCCAAGAGATACAACCAAAGAATAAGGTGGTTTTTGCTTTATTAAGGTGGGTCACTTCTTCGAAAATAATACTGAGCAATGCGAGCACGGCCAGTAAGATGAGAAAGGTATTTAACATAACTGCAATTCCAACTGCTGTTTTGATGTCGTAGGGCGACTTGAGTCAACCTAAAGATTGAGCATATCAAGGCTAAATTAAGCTAGCCGTGTTAGCGCGTGCGGATCAGAACATAATGGGCTAGAGAACGCAACTGTTAGCTGTAACTCAATTTAATGCTTCTTTGTGATGTCTATCTCATGCTTTTGGGTTGCTAATTAGTTTTATATATTGGTTATTGTGATTACTGCAGCGTTATTAACTGTATTGTTTGATTTGATTACCGCGTTAAAAGTGAGATCTACGATTAAAGTCTAAGCAGTTAGTTTGCATATTCTTCAATTAATTTTTATTCAGGTCGATATTTCTGAATTGTCATGCCTATGTAGGCAGGCATTTTTAATGCTTGTCTTTTGAATGAGTGCCACTCGGAAGTAGAGTGCTCTTAGCACTCAGTCCTGCAGAATTCTGCGTCTTGAGCTTGTTTGGGTATCAATACTGGATATTGTGTTTTTGAAGTAGAGGAAAATGACATTTGTTATCTGGAGTCTTTTGCTTTTAGGCTCACTAGTTTAGTTAACGTATTGTGGCAAGCAGCTTATTGCGCTGGGCGTGATGGGTTGGCCTTAGCACGTTATTGAGCATATCCACTTGACCTTACAATTCATGGTGGCTGGGATAATATTTAAATCGGCTTTAGGTTCAAAAAAGTCTGATCGTTATTAAAGTGACACAAAGCTAATTAAATCGGATAAAAGCAAAGGGACGCATTGGCGTCCCTTTGTTATGTTTAAACGGCTTAAATACTAAAGCTTAGGCTTAGCTTGCCGCTTTCATGCTAGCCAATACGCGATCAGCCGCTTCTAAGGTTAAGCGCATCTCTTCTTCGCCATGGGCCATTGACAGGAAGCCAGCTTCATAGGCACTTGGTGCTAAGTAAACACCTTCATCTAGCATGCCGTGGTAGAAAATACGGAACTGTTCGATGTTACATTGGGTCACTTGATCGAAACGAGTGATCTCGGGTTGTTCTGTGAAGAAGAAACCGAACATGCCACCAACATAGTTGATTGCCATTGGAATACCGTGCTTATCCGCAGCCGCTTTAAAGCCTTCTGCAATACGTTTGGTTTTCGCGCTCAGTGCTTCGTATAGACCTTCTTCACACAGGGCTTCCATTTGTGCCAGACCCGCTGACATTGCAATGGGGTTACCCGATAACGTACCCGCTTGGTAAACCGGACCCGTAGGGGCGATAAATTGCATCACATCTTTACGGCCACCGAAAGCCCCCACTGGCATGCCGCCGCCAATCACTTTACCAAGTGTGGTTAAGTCTGGTGTGACGCCGTAGTAACCTTGAGCGCCGCTTTGTGATACGCGAAAACCTGTCATCACTTCATCGATAATCAACAGCGCGCCAAACTCATCACACATATCACGCAGGCCTTGAAGGAAACCTGGGACAGGTGGAATACAGTTCATGTTGCCAGCAACGGGCTCGATGATGATGCAAGAAATCTCAGTTGGATACTGCTCGAACAGGGTTCTTACAGAATCTAAGTCGTTATACACAGCCGTTAAGGTGTGTTTGGCGAAATCTTCTGGAATACCTGGTGAGCTAGGTTGACCTAAAGTTAGTGCGCCAGAACCCGCTTTCACTAACAGGCAATCTGCGTGGCCGTGGTAACAACCTTCGAATTTTAAGATCTTGTCACGATTAGTAAAACCGCGTGCTAAACGGATAGCACTCATAGTAGCTTCTGTGCCTGAACTCACCATGCGTACTTGCTCGATTGAAGGCACCATAGAGATGACTTTTTCGGCCATTTGCACTTCAAGCTCAGTTGGCGCACCAAAAGATAAGCCATTTTCCACCGCTGCTAATACAGCTGCACGGATTTTAGGATGGTTGTGGCCGAGGATCATCGGGCCCCAAGAACCGACATAGTCGATATAAGCTTTGCCATCGGCATCGTAAATATAAGCGCCGTTAGCTTTTTCAATAAACAGGGGCGAACCGCCTACACCATTAAATGCACGAACCGGAGAGTTAACGCCGCCGGGGATGGTTTTTTTAGCCTGTTCAAATAGCGCTTCGGAACGGGTCATGTTTAGTCCTTAAAGTCTGTAGCCAATTAGCGATCGGCTTTACGTGAATACCAATTAACCGGACACTCATATTTTTCGAGTTGATTATCAACGCCGAGTGTCAATGCAAACAAAGCCATGCGAATTAACAGCCCATTATCTGCCTGTCTGAAGATGGCGAGATTGGGATGGCTGTTCAAATCATTATCTAACTCATTGGCTTGCGCGCGTGAATCCCTTGGAAGCGGATGCATAATGACAGTGTTAGATTTGCAATGCTGAGTGTAAATACTGCGATTTAAGCGGAACTTGCCGCGATACTTATTTGCTTCTTCCTGTGAAGGGAAGCGTTCTTCTTGAATGCGAGTGAGATACAAAATATCTGCTTGATCTAAATGGCCTTCAAGTTGGTCGGTTATTTTGATGCTATGGCCAGCATTTTCAATGTCGGAGATCACATAATCAGGCATAGCTAATTCAGCGGGTGAAATCAGTGTGAAATTGATGTTCTTATACATGCAGAGTAAGCGCGACAGTGAATGCACAGTACGGCCAAATTTTAAGTCGCCGACCATAGCGATGTGCATGCCATCGATACCGCGGCCAGCACACTTGAGTTCTTTTTGGATAGTGTATAAGTCGAGCAAGGCTTGGGTCGGATGCTCGTTCGAACCATCGCCGCCGTTGATCACTGGGACGCGGCTGCCTTCTGCAAACTCTTTTACCGAGTAAGAGTCTGGATGGCGCATGGCAATGACATCAGAATAGGTGGATAACACCCGCGCGGTATCGTACAGGGATTCACCTTTAGATAAAGACGATGAAGCCATGCCTGTGGTTTCACGTACATGGCCGCCGAGCAAGTTAAAGGCACAACCAAAACTCACGCGGGTACGGGTACTGGGTTCGAAAAACAGGTTACCTAAAATGGCGCCATCGAGCACATTATTGCGCTTCTCTCGAAGTGCATAGGGCATCATGCGGCTAGCGACATTAAAAATAGTTTGGATTGAGTCAAGATCTAACTGGTTTACGGAGAGGATATGGGATCCTTCGAACTGATTCATCAGCCTGTTTTCCAATTTGCTAGGGGGCATTTTAAGCAGCGGTATCGCGCTTATCTGCCCTGATGTTATGTAGGGTGGCTGAGGCGCGATTGTAGCAGAAGCACTGGGGCAACGAAATAGCCACATTGCCACTGTGTTAGATTTTTGCGATGAAGCCCAAAGCTTTTAATCTGCCGTCTCAGGTTTGAATCAAAATTAGGTATTGAATAGCGGCTAGATTTGAAGCGATATTAGGCTTGGCCTGAACGAATCTCATGTTGTAGGTTCGACCAACTGATCACCCCAACCACATTGTCTGGTGTATCTTGATAGATAAACACCTCACCGCAGCGTTTGGGCGACAATAGTGAATAGACTTCATTGAGGGTGGTGCTGTCGCTTAGCCCTTGCATGGGATGGCGTGATAGCGTGGTACTGTCATCATAGGATTGCATTTCAAGACTAAGCATTTCGATAATGCCATCGGCATTGCGGACTAGCACAGGGCGACCTTCGGCGCGTTTTAGCACTTCGAGTAACAATTCATCGTTGTTATTGACGATAACAAAGCGTTTATCCATTAAGGCTCGCACGCCTTTTTTCTGCAGTGCTAAATTCACGGGGGCGACCTTATAGCCTAGTCCCATAATTTCTAATTGCTTAAAGAAAATGGAGTCTGTCTTAAAACCCTGATAAGCAATTAAAAAAGCCGGAATTGTTACAAACATTGCCGGTAAAATAATGCTGGCGTCATTAGTCATTTCTAACAGGGCGACTAACGCCGCCAGCGGCGCGCTTAAACACACGCCCATCATGGCTGTCATGCCGATTACAGTGTAAAGCCCTACATAAGGGGCGATGGACGGGAATAAGATGGCACTGATGAGCGCCAAAATCGCCCCGAGCAGCGCGCCGATACCATAAAGTGGACCAATCAAACCACCGGGAATACCTAAGCCAATCGCCGCAATAGTGGCGATGGTTTTGGCAAATAACAGGGCGATTAACAGCAACAGGCTTGGATGTTGGCTAATGGCTTCGCTAATGGCGAGATCGCCCGTGCCAAGGGCTTGCGGCAACACGAGACCGATTAGGGTGGTGACACTGCCCGCCAGTAATAGTCGGTAAATCAGTGGCCAGTTTTGCCCCGTCGCGGTAACTTTTAAGAGTGAGTAATTAAACAGCGCCGCAGCGCAGCCTAATACTACGCCGCCGATGGCGAGAATAGGGTAGTGATCTAAGGGAATGTGGATCACTTGAATACGGTCAAATTCGTGCACATTACCAAACACTAATTGGCTTGAAACTGCGCCACAAATTGCGGAGAGCATAATCGGGAAAAAGTAATGGATTTTATATTCACGTACTATCACTTCGAGTACAAAAATCACCGCCGCCAAGGGCGCGTTAAAAGTGGCGGCAATCCCTGCTGCAATACCACTGGCACACATGATGCGTACGCTATTATTGGGAAGATTGAATTTTTCAGCGAGAAAACTGGCGCTGACAGCACCCAGATGAATGGCAGGACCTTCACGGCCGACTGAGAAATTTGTGCCTAGGGCAAAGAGTGCTTGAAAAAATTGCCCAGCGGCGGATTGTAGGGGGATTTTACCATAATGCAGTTTAACTCTATGTAACACATAGGCTATTCCCATACGTTTGTAGCGTTTGGAGCCCAACTTCGCCACTATCCAAATTAATATTGCGCCTAAAAGGGGTAACAGGGCTCGCCAGTCGGCGACGTTCCCCGTAAAATCCAGCGCCTGTATTTGGGTGTAATGATTAGCCCAAACGAGCAAGAGTCGAAACAGTAAGATCACACAGGATGCAAAAATAGCAAATAACAGTGCCAGTATGCACAGCTGTGCACTGATGCGGGCTTGAGATAAATGGTCACGTAGCTCATTGGTTAAATACTTTTTGGCAGTGACTATGGCATGTTGGATAGCGACTTTAATTATCGTTAATTGCACTACATTGGCCTGAGTTGTATTGTATCGAACTCGTTCTTGAGTTGATTGTATTTTATATAAGGGGCTGTTACCTAATGCCAAATTATCATCGTTGGCTAGATTGGCTGCAAGTGATGGATCTCAAGTATCGTCCATCTTCAGTGTATTTATCGCTTTTAGTGTTAGTTTCTATTCTTTTTGGGGCTTGGATAAGTTTTCTGCTATTAAGCAGCGATGAGCCTGTTGTTAAGCATATCAGCAGCAAGACTCAACGCTTGACCGCTGAGTTAGAGGCACAGACCCAACTACTTGCAACCCGAAATTTAGAGCTGTCCGTCGAGCGCGAGGCTAATACCCAAATGCAAGAAATGTTTGGCCAGCAAATGAAAAAGCAAAAAGAATTGGAACATGAGCTGGCGTTTTACCGCAGCATTATGACCCCGGATGATAATGCTGAAGGCGTCGCTATTCACGGACTTGAAATGACGCCGGGCGCTTTGGCCGATGAATATCATCTCAAGTTGGTGTTGACTCAGTTGCAAAAGCGTAAGCAAGCTATTCAAGGCCGAACAGAATTGACGCTCATTGGTGTGCAAGATGGCAAATCTGTTAGCTTGAGTGTGAACAAACTCACGGGTTCTAAGTTGGAATTTGATTTTCGCTATTTTCAAGTCATAGATACCAAGGTCACTGTTCCTGCTGGCTTTAATTTACAACAAGTGAAAGTCAAAGTGCTGGTGCCTTCGAGCCGCTGGACTAAGAATTCGCAGACCGAACATGTCTATAGTGCCCCTGAGTTATTACAGGGTGAAAAAGAACCACGGGTAATACTTGAACAAAACAGTCAGGTAAAGGATAATTTGCCCCAGAAAACTGATGTAAGAGGTAGTAATGACTGATCAAGCTGATACAGCAATGCCAATCCAATTTACCGATGCGGCAGCCGCCAAGGTGAAAGGTTTGCTGGAAGAAGAGCAAAATCCTGCACTTAAGCTACGAGTCTATGTGACTGGTGGTGGTTGTTCTGGATTTCAGTACGGCTTTACCTTTGATGAAAAGGTCAATGACGGCGATTTTACGATAGAAAAACAAGGCGTTCTCTTGGTTGTCGATCCTATGAGCCTACAATATTTAGTCGGTGGTGAAGTGGATTACACTTCAGGACTGGAAGGTTCTCGCTTCTTCGTGAAAAACCCTAACGCAACCACAACTTGTGGCTGTGGTGCCAGTTTCTCTGTGTAAAAAGTTTTTCTGTTTAATGATGACTAACTTTGCATCTTTTTAGGCGTAGAGTGAGATCAAAAAAGCCGTCGCAATGACGGCTTTTTGTTGGGCTAAATTTATTTTCTACAAGAGCTTAGTTCATGATGTTCAGGTTAAGCTTAGGTTTAAACCATGCCTTTACCTTTTTATCAAAGGCTATCCAAACTTGCAGTAATGACAAGACGATCAAAGCGATAAAAATCACATAGTCAGGCAGTTTTCCCTGCCATTCACCTAGATACACTGTCGTTGGACCTACCACTAAGTTGCCCGGATCGTACATGATCACTGGCAGCATGCTAATCAATCCAAGCTGCACGACTGTGTAGCCGCGCAGCATGATAAGCCCTGCTTTTTGCCGACCGATAATGGCAATCACCATCAGGAGGGTTAGCAGACAAAATAACACCCCTTGTTTAGCGATTAAGCCACTCACTGAGGCAACAACATACACTAGCAATAGGGCAATGAGTCGTTTCGGAAAGTGTTGACTCAGAGCTGTACTTGCCTCTGGTGTCGGTATCGCCGATTTTTGCTCGCTCATAGGCATTCTCGTTTAGCGATAGCGATTAGTGGCTTTGCTTAGGCGCTAATCTTTGATCTAACTCATAAGGCGGGATTACCACACCTAAATCATCTAATACTGGGAATACGGCGACAAAGAGTTCGTCATCTTCCATGCCTGGCACCCATCTTTCGTGAAATTCGTCGAGTGGAATCGCTAACGTTTGACAATCACTCCATTCATCCACTGCCCAAGAATCAGCGGCTTCTTCGGTTGGCCACATTGGGATGCAATCTTCTTCTTCAGTGGTTAACATCACGCAACCGTCTTGGTCTTGTAATGTCCAAAGTATTTTGTGTTCTTTAACTTGTTCAACGAGGTAATCGTAACGGGCTTCTGGCGTCATTGCTGCTGTCTCAGCGAGGTTTTTAACAGTCTTGCTCATGAAAAATATCTCTTTTGCTTGGATAGGGCGAAGCCTGTTGTGTCTCTAATGTAAAAACCTAGGGCACAGCAAAATTCGCCAGTTGGCTAAATGGTAACATTAGAGCGGGATTAGAAAAAGAACAACAGCGCCAAGAGAGCGCTGTTGTGTTAGATCTTCGGCTTTTATTCTACCGAGCGGAAGTAGCGATAGATAAAGCCCGCCAAAATGGCGCCGACAATCGGTGCTACCCAGAACAACCAGAGTTGTGATACCGCCCAGTCACCGACAAACAGTGCAGGGCCTGTGCTACGCGCTGGGTTTACCGAAGTATTGGACACAGGAATACTAATAAGGTGAATTAAGGTTAAACCTAACCCTATGGCAATTGGGGCAAATCCCTTAGGAGCTCGCTCATCGGTGGCACCTAAAATAATAATCAAGAAGAACAGTGTCATAACGATTTCACAAATCATCACCGACAGCATGCTATAGCCACCCGGTGAGTGCTCACCAAAACCGTTAGAGGCAAATCCGCTAGCGAGTGAAAATCCCTCTTGTCCTGAAGCGATGAGATACAAGATGCCTGCGCCAACAATTCCACCCGCGACTTGGGCTACGATATAGGGCAATAATTCTGCTGCCGGAAAACGTCCCCCAGCCCAAAGGCCGAATGACACTGCAGGGTTGAGATGACAACCTGAAATATGGCCAATCGCAAAGGCCATAGTTAATACGGTTAATCCAAAAGCTAAAGCGACGCCGAGTAAGCCTATGCCTACTTCTGGAAATGCGGCGGCGAGTACAGCACTACCACACCCTCCAAGGACTAACCACAAGGTGCCGAGAAATTCTGCCGCCATTTTTTGTGACATGTTCATTGTTTGATTTCCTATTCTTTTAAAGACGCTTGTTTGTTAATCAGTGCGTCTTTATTCCTAATTTACCTGCCTATTAACGGATCTTGTCTGAGTGAGCAAAATCGCGCTGTAGACACGAGTTCCCTTAAAACCAGTTTCTTATTGGACGCCTATGAGGCTATTCCTAAGTGTTTGAGCTGTTTAGAGCAATATCCTGTATCCGTTTTTACTATAGTGAGACTTGATTAAGCTTCAGTGACGAAACTTTTTTACTCATGCTTCTGTCACTAAATGCTTCAGTAATTAAGAATAGATGGCTTTAAAATAGCTGCTGATTTTCTTGAGAAATTTAGGCAGGAAGAGGGGAAAAGATTAGTTTGTCTTTTAAAGACAACAAGAGCTTCATGTAGAAGCTCTTGTTTAGGTTATCGCTTTAGTATTTTGCGAAGGCCAATTACTTAGCGCTAAATCGTCCGCCGAGTACGGCTTCGCGGGAGGCGCCTGTTACTGCAGGGAGATTAGCGGGTAAACCTAAGTGATTGCGCATGGCGAGCCAGGCAAAGGCGATGCCTTCTGCCCACTTAGGATCTACGCCAAGGGCCGAGGTAGTATCCAGCTTATAACCTGGTAATAAGGCTGCAAGACGCTGCATCAGTTGACCATTAAATGCACCGCCGCCACAGACGAATAATTCCCCTTCATTGGATAGTTTAATAATGTCTTGGGCTATGCTGTGGCAGGTTAAATCCAATAAAGTTGATTGAATATCTTCTTCATCTAAATGATTAAAGGGCGATAATTGCTGCTCTAACCAAGCTTGGTTAAACAGTTCGCGACCAGTGCTTTTAGGGTAAGCAAGGGAAAAATACGGATGCGAAAGCAGCTGAGTTAATAAGCTTTGATCAGTTTTTCCGGATGCAGCCCATTCGCCATTTTTATCGAAGGGCTCACTTTTAACCTGTTGCATCCAGGCATCAATTAAGGTGTTACCTGGTCCTGTATCAAAGCCTAAGACTTCTTCGCTATTGCCCGGCAGATAGGTGATATTGGCAATACCACCAATATTGAGAATGACACGTTTTTTACCGACTTGGGCAAAGGTTTGCTGGTGGAATGCGGGTACTAAGGGCGCGCCTTGCCCACCAAGGGCAATATCTTTGCGACGAAAATCGGCAATGACATCTATGCCTGTTTCGGTCGCAATAGTATTAGGATCGCCAATTTGTAAGGTAAAACCCACTTCGAGGTTTGGCATATGGCGCACAGTTTGACCATGGCTACCAATGGCGATGATATCTTCTTTCGCAATAGTACATTTAGCCATCAGATTATTGACTGCTAAGGCAAACAGCTGACCCACATTTCGATCTAAACGGCCGAGGCGGTTAATTTCATCTGAGCTGGGTAAGCACAGGCGCTGTAGACCTTTGAGCAAATGGCTCGGAATAGCTTCGGTATGGCTGGCGATAAGCTGCGGCTGTGCGCCTGAAAAGTCGACCAATACTGCATCGACACCGTCCATGCTGGTGCCTGACATAAGTCCAATATAATAAGCGTTTTTCATTGGGAGGAATCCATCCGTCGTTATTGCATTGCCAATTGCGTTTGCTTGTTTTGCGAAAGTGTAGTCATCAATTGCTTGCTAAGTGCATCGAATTGATTTTTTTCTTTTCTCGCAATTGATTCGGATTTCGGTAGCGTAATCGTTCTCGGGTTGCGGTGTACGCCATTGACGATAAATTCGTAATGTAAATGAGCCCCAGTGACACGGCCTGTTTTACCTAAAGTACCAATAATTTGTCCTTGCTTAACGTTGGCGCCTTTGCTGACATTACGTTTTGTGAGGTGTAGATATTTGGTGGTATAGGTATCGTTATGTTTGATAAACACATAGTTACCGTTGAATTGATTATAACCAGACTCAATAACGCGTCCACTACCCGCAGCTTTAATGGGCGTGCCAATGGCTGCGACATAGTCTACACCGCGATGGGCTTTGACTTGGCCTGTCACTGGGTGCAAACGTCTTGGGTTAAAGTTGGAGCTGACATACTTAAAATCGACCGGTGAGCGCAGGAAGGCTTTACGCATGCTAGTGCCATTTTCGGAATAATAGTTACCGTCGGTATAGCGAATGGCAGTATAGCGCTCATCTTGGTTAACAAATTCTGCAGCTAAGATATTGCCATTACGCAAAAATTCACCATCGGCATATTCTTGCTCGTAAATAATGGCGAAGCTGTCGCCTTCGCGTAAGTCTAAGGCAAAGTCGATATCCCAGCCGAATACGGTCGATAATTGTAATATCTGGTTAGCAGACATGCCTGCATCCACAGCGGCATTCCAGAAATTGCTCTTAATTTTGGCACTGGTGAAATGGTTGCGGATTTCCACATCCTTTTCGGAGATTTTTTCGTTGTATTGCTCTTGGCTTTTAGTGATGACTAGCGTGGAAATAGCATCGACCCGATAACGTACTTCAGTCAAATTACCGTTTGCATCCTTTGAAATCACAATTTCTTCGCCCGGCATTATCTTAAGTAAGTTTTGCTTGGCTAAAGGCAACTGGGTGATTTCATAAACGTCTTTGCTGGTTAAGCCAGCGCGGTCAAATACCGCGGCTAAAGTATCACCATTTTTGACGTTAAAATGTTCGACATCTCTGTGGAGAGCGCTTTCGTGGGATCCTGCGGCTTGATTATTAGCTCCAGCTGCAGCGAGCGCATCGGGTGAGGATAACGGTTCAGCCGTTGTCGGAGCATTATCTGTTTGACCTTCTAGTAACTCAGGGCGTTCAGGCGAGCGAAAAGCTAAGGGCACATCATAACGGGTGTTGATTTGAGCTTGGTCATCAATGCTAGTGGTTTGTCTTGAAGCTTGCGCTTCTTCAGAAGGTAGAAGCATGGTTATCATTGTGATAACTGAAAGAATGCTAAGGAGAATTTGATGCTTTTTAGGCAACAATTTAAATAACGTTATAACCTTTCCCATTGACGCCGATACCAATAACCAGAGACTTAAATAATCCCGTTAGTGTACACACTTTCAATTGTGGTGGCTAACAAGTAACATAAGTCTCTTCATTTTATGATCATGGCCTTAGGAGTCCCTGCCGAGATGGCTGATTTAGACCAAGTATTAGCAGAAATTAGACGTGGTACCGATGAGATTTTACTCGAAGCGGATCTGCTGGAAAAACTCAAAGAAGGACGTCCACTCCGTATTAAGTTAGGCGCTGACCCTACCGCTCCGGATATCCATCTTGGACACACAGTAATCTTGAATAAATTAAGATTATTCCAAGAGTTAGGTCATGAAGTCATTTTTTTGATTGGTGACTTTACTGGTATGGTGGGGGACCCAAGTGGTAAAAATAGCACACGTCCGCCGCTCACCCGTGAACAAGTTTTAGCGAACGCAGAAACCTATAAAGAACAGGTTTACAAGATCCTCGATCCTGCTAAGACTCGTATCGAATTCAACTCAAGCTGGTTAGAGCCATTGGGCGCCGCTGGTATGATCCGTCTCGCGTCTAAGCAAACTGTGGCTCGTATGATGGAGCGCGATGACTTTAAGAAGCGTTATGCTTCGGGTCAGTCTATTGCGATTCATGAGTTTATGTATCCTTTACTTCAGGGCTATGACTCAGTTGCGCTACAGGCCGATGTTGAGCTGGGTGGTACAGATCAAAAGTTCAACCTGTTAATGGGCCGTGAACTGCAAAAAGCCGAAGGCCAAAAGCCACAAGCTGTGATCATGATGCCGCTGCTTGAAGGTTTAGACGGCGTGAAGAAAATGTCTAAATCGGCGCATAACTATATTGGCGTGAGCGAACCTGCCAACGAAATGTTTGGCAAGCTGATGTCAATTTCGGATGACTTGATGTGGCGCTACTTTGAACTACTGTCATTCCGCCCACTGGCTGAAATTGAACAGTTTAAGCAAGATGTGGCGAATTGGTCTAACCCACGTGACATTAAAATCGCCTTAGCTAAGGAAATTATCACACGTTTCCACGATGCAGCGTCTGCCGAAAGTGCGCATCAAGCCTTTGTCGATCGTTCTAAGGGCATGATCCCCGATGATATCGAAGAAATTGAGTTAGCTGCCGGTGAAGGTATTGCGATTGCCAATCTGTTGAAAGACGCAGACTTAGTGTCGTCGACTTCAGAGGCGATGCGGATGATCAAGCAAGGCGCGGTGAAGATGGACGGCGAAAAGCTAGAAGATAGCCGTATGACTTTGTTCACGGGTACTGTTGCTGTATTCCAAGTCGGTAAACGTAAGTTTGCCAAAGTGACTTTGGTATAGTGACGTTGGTTTAGTTAGGTTTACGCTACAGTAAGTTTAAACAAACAAAAAGAGCGCCTTAGGGCGCTCTTTGTTTTTGAATCTTTTCACAAAACAAGATTAAGGCGCTGTATTGGCCTCATGCTCGGCGATATTACATCTGTCGGTGCCAAAGTGTTGCCCACCACTGCATTTCCATGCCAATTGGGCCGAACTTACCTGCCAAAGTTTAGCGTTTTGTTTCAGTGAGATAATCAACAGCATCTGTGGATGCTGCTTGGAAAGTTCGCTCACTTGATAGGTCAAAATGCCATCTTTATTGGTTTGAGTTCGCACTAAAGTAAATTTGTTGCCTGCATATTGGCTGCTGATTTTATTGGGATCTTCCGACCAAGGCTGATGTTGTGCCTGAGCGGTACGTAGTTGTTGATTAAAATGGCTTACTGGCTGAACGGCGTAGGAAACGATAATGGGCTGTAAGGCCTGTGCTTTGGGGGCCAGTATTAAGCCATTAAGGGCGAGTAGGGCAATCAATCCAAAAAACTTCATACAAACCTCATTGAAACGAAACGGCTCAGTCAATTTTTCAAAGGTGAAATACGCAGTGGTATTGACTCATTGTTAGTTTCGACTCGTTTTTAGGGATCAAGTTTCAAAGACGGGTAAATTTTGTGACTACTGCATCGCTAATTGGTCTGACATGGTCTGGTAATCGATTAGGTCGACATGTTCCGTTACTCTGCGATTGAGCATGTCGATCTTAAGGCTTGTCACACCAGGTATCGCAACATCGATAATTTTCCCCGGTTTGCCAAATTGTTCACCTGGACCCTTGAAATGATAGTTACCTATCATCACTACTAAAGAGCCTGCGTTATACATATGTTCTATGTTGAAGTTGTACTCGAGCACGCCCTCGTGGGCGCGCTCAAGGAAGTCGATGATGAAGCGGCCGCCAGTGTATTTACGGTTGGCGGTTTTGTCGAAGAAGACGCTTTCGCGGTTATAGAATTTTCGCAGTGTCTTATAGTCATGTTCAGTTAGCGCATTCATATATTTTACGGCTAACTGCTGTTCTTGTGGCATTTCACCTGAGTTGGCTTGCGCCGCTGCAGGATTGAGGGCTGGAACAAAAATGAGGCACAAAATAAAACACAATATTCGCAAACTATTCCCTCTTGGTCTTGAGATCAAAGGCCGGTAATGAAAGATGCCACTTGATGGCACTTAAGCGGATTAACAGGGCACTGGCCATCGCCAGAAATAGCGCCATTTTTTCGCCCATACCGTAGGCTAAGCTCACGGTATAGCCGATACCACCTATGATCGAAGCTGTGGCATAGACTTCTGTGCGTAAGACCATAGGAACTTGTCTACACAGTAAGTCTCGAATAATGCCTCCTCCCACGCCTGTGATCAAGCCCATTACGACGGCAATCATCCCACTCAAGCCCATATTGAGGGCCTTTTCGGCACCTATCACGGTAAAGAGGGCCAATCCAAAGGCATCTGCGACAGGTAAAATATACTCTGGTACCTTACGAGGGCGACGGACTAATAGCAAACAGACGAGCACGGTCGCGAGGATCACTATGATGTAATTCGGGTCGCGGATCCAGAACACTGGCGTTGCACCAATTAAGGCATCACGAATACTGCCACCACCGACAGCGGTAACCGAGGCGAGCACGATAACGCCAAAGGGGTCCATTCTATGGCGTCCAGCGGCAAGTGCGCCGGATAATGCAAATACAGCGGTACCCCATAAATCAAAAAAGTAGATCCACTGGCTCATTTACTCATCTCTTTGATATGGATATTTAATGCGTCAACAGAGATGCGGATTTCAATCACAGATAAAATCAGTGAATAGAGCAAGAGCAGTAGGCTAGCGCCAAAAATCACTGAGCCGGTTTTATTAAAGCCTATATAGATAAAAATCATACACAGTACGCATAGGGCAAAGCTTGACACGCCTGCTTCCTGCATTCGACGAATGATAGTAATACGCTGGCTCAGGTTCTTAATTTGATCTTTATGTACGGGTTTTTCACCATTGCTTAAATTTCGGATTAATGCGGCTAAGGCAAAAAAACGATTGGTATAAGCTAATAATAACAATGAGATAGCAGGAAATAACAACGCAGGTGTTGTTAATGAAACATGCATGTTTTCGAGCAAGATGGTCAGCCTTTAACTTCACGTTGAGATAATGCGGCATCATATCACAGGCTTTGTAACCAACGTAAACTTGCCCATAACAAGGGCAGTATAATGATAAAGCTAAACCAGATAGCACAGGCACGTGAGGTCAGCTTAATTGCAGGCGTGATGTCATCACAGGTTGGCTGCGGACCGTAGCACAATTTATCCACATTGATACGCACGCCAGCAAACTTCTGTGGTCCACCGAGCTCGATTCTCAAAATACTGGCCACGAGATTCACACTGAGAACATAACCTCGAATAGCGTGATGATTTTTAGGGGCTCTAAAAAGTTTTGCAAACGCCTTAGGCCCGCCTTGAATGGCGAGCGACAGGCTCCACAACCAAGCCGGAATCGCCAGCAAGATAATGGATACACCATTCACAGTACTGCAGAAATGTTGATACTTTGGTTGAATGGGCGGCCAGCTCAATTCGAGTTGTTTGAGCATTCGCACAGCTAGCACTAGCGGTGCTCCAGCAATAGCGAAAAAGAAAATGGTCGATGCTGTGCCGTAAATAGGTGCAGTGGCGAGTTTTTCTATGGTGGCTTTGGCTAGGCCGATTTCCGACAAACTATCGGTATCGCGCACCACCCAAGGCTGTAAAAGCTTTTTTGCGCTGGCATTATCTCCACGTTTTAAGGCCTTAGCGATTTCATCGGCAACTTGGCTAAACCCTGCATCGGTTAAACACAGATAAAGCACCAAAAATTCGAAAAACCATGGAAAGGCGGCCAGTTCGAGCAAAAAGGTGATAATGGCCCAAAACGGAAACAGTAACAGCATCATAGCTAAAAAGCCTGCTGTGGCTTGTTGGCTTGGAGAGCGTTCTGGGCGATTTACCTTGGCGGCGAGTTGCTTAGCTAAATGGCCAAACCAAATAAGCGGCTGCATTTCCCGTGGTAATGGCGCTAACCGCGCCAATAACAAAGCAAAAAAAAGTACCAAAAAGCCTTCAAACAAAGCGCCATCTATCTCGACAAGTTGTTGATAAAAAGAGGTGTGCATTCGGTACTTTCCACTTAAGTGATTATTTTATTGCGCTAGGATTCAGTTGCTCAAGCAGCAACATCACCATCAGAGCCGAGTGATAACCCGCTTTGACAATATAAGAGTCGAAATCCACTGGCGAGTCATTGTTGGCGTTATCCGATAAAGAGCGGATCACCACAAATGGCACTCCAAACTGATGACAAACTTGAGCGATTGCCGCGCCTTCCATCTCACAGGCAGCCATAGTAGGAAAGTTTTTGAGCATGGCTTGGGTGCGAACAGGATCGCAAATAAAGCTATCGCCAGTACAAATCAAACCTTCAATCGCTTTGACTTCACCCAGTTGAGCAATCGCTTTGTTGGCGGCTTCAACTAAATGTGCGGCAGGAATAAACGCAGCTGGTTGCTGCGCCATTTGGCCAATTTCATACCCAAAGGCCGTGACATCCACATCATGGTGACGCACTTCAGAAGAAATCACGATATCGCCAATGGCCAGCGAATCCACAAAACCACCGGCAGAACCAGTATTGATCACCGCATCCGGCGCATATTTTTCGATGAGTAGCGTAGTCGCAATACTTGCGGCGACTTTACCTATGCCTGAGCGAGTCACGACTACGTCTTTACCCGCGAGAGTACCAGCAATAAATTCAATACCAGCAATGGTTTGCGATGTCGCATTTGTCATGGCGGCGATCAGGTGAGCGACTTCTGGCTCCATTGCGCCAATAATTCCAATTTTCATGGGAGACCTTTTTGATTCAACACTTAAAGAGTGGGACACGGGAATGCTGGCTAATATACCACACAGTTTTATGCAGTCGTTATGGCGAGATTGGGATTGCTTGATAATCGCGGGGTAAAACGCGGGAGGGTTAACAGAAAAGTGCGCTCCTAAGATGCGCGCTTTATCTATCTATTTTATCCATCAACCGATTGCGATAAGCCACAAGCAAATGGCTGAACTCGTTTGCACGAGTCCAGCCATTGGAGTGCTTGTTAAAATGACAAGGGTAAAATGTTTTTTTACCGATAAAACAAACACGTTGGCGCTTAATCTATAGCACTTAGTCTAAGTAATTAAGAATACCTTGGGCGGCATCGCGACCTTCGGCAATGGCTGTCACGACTAAGTCAGAACCACGCACCATATCACCACCGGCAAACACTTTCGGGTTTGTGGTTTGGAATGGGTTTTCGTCTAACTTGCTCGCTTTGACTCGGCCCCATTGATCGAGCTCGATACCGTGTTCGGCAAACCAAGGGGCAGGGCTAGGCTGGAAACCAAAGGCGATAATAATCGCATCGGCTTCGAGCAACTGTTCGCTACCTGCAATCGCTTCGGCCCGTTGACGACCGCTGGCATCGGCTTTGCCCATGGCTGTTTCGACGCATTCAATGCCAACTACTTTGCCATCTTGGGTTTTAATCGCCACAGGTTGACGGTTAAACAGGAAGTTAACCCCTTCCTCCCGCGCATTTTGTACTTCGCGGCGTGAACCCGGCATGTTGGCCTCGTCTCGGCGGTAAGCACAGACTACGCTGCTGGCACCTTGCCTGACGGCTGTGCGTACGCAATCCATCGCAGTATCACCACCGCCTAATACCACAACACGTTTACCTTCAAGGTTCAGGTAGGGCGTTTGCGCATCTTGCGTGCCCATTAAATGATGGGTGTTACCAATCAAATAGGGCAGGGCTTGGTATACGCCTTGGGCATCTTCACCCTCAAGGCCTGCTTTCATCGCGGTATAGGTGCCCATACCGAGGAAGACGGCATCGTATTCTTCGAGCAGTTTAGTAAATGGGATGTCCTTACCTACAGTGACACCGAGTTTGAACTCAATGCCCATGCCTTCTAATACACTGCGACGGGTCGCCATAACGGCTTTGTCGAGTTTAAAAGACGGAATACCGTAGGTGAGTAGACCACCAATTTGTGGATATTTATCAAAGACCACAGCTTTAACACCGTTGCGAGACAGAATATCCGCGCAGCCTAAACCTGCAGGACCCGCACCGACAATCGCCACTCGTTCAGGGCGTGGCGTGACCTTGCTCATATCGGGGCGCCAGCCTTGGGCGATCGCTGTGTCGGTAATGTATTTTTCGACATTACCGATAGTGACAGCGCCAAAGTCGTCGTTCAGAGTACAAGCACCTTCACAGAGTCTGTCCTGTGGACAAACACGGCCGCAGATTTCGGGCAGAGTGTTGGTCTCATGCACTAAATCTGCCGCTTCCATGATGCGGCCTTGTTCCGCTAGCTTGAGCCAGTTAGGAATATAATTGTGTAGCGGGCACTTCCACTCACAATAAGGATTGCCGCAATCTAAACAGCGGTCCGCTTGCTCAGCCACTTGAGGCTGGGCAAAGGGCTGATAAATCTCAATAAACTGAGTCGCACGTTTAGCTGCAGGGTGTTTAGCGGGGTCTTTACGACCCACTTCAATAAATTGAAAATCGTTACTCATGCGCCATTACCCCGCTTTTACAACTAATTCTGGGCTCGATTTCTCTAATTTGAGCAGATCGGCCACGGCAATATTTTTAGGTTTTACTAATACGAAGCAATCTAACCAGTTACCAAAATCACTTAAGATCATCTTGGCATGTTCGCTGCCCGTTTCGGCCACGTGGGCTTCAATCAGACCTTTTAAATGTTGTTGATGGATCGGTGATTCGAGTTTTTGAGTATCGACAAGCTCAGTATTCACACGGCGATTGAAGCGGCCGAATTGATCGAACACATAGGCAAAACCGCCTGTCATCCCAGCGCCGAAGTTCACCCCTGTTTTACCAAGGACAACCACAATGCCGCTGGTCATGTATTCGCAGCCGTTATCGCCAAGCCCTTCAACCACAGCAATCGCCCCAGAGTTACGGACTGCAAAACGCTCGCCTGCTTGACCTGCGGCGAAGAACTTGCCGCCCGTCGCGCCGTAAAGACACGTGTTACCGACAATGGCGCTGCGCTCACTTTGGAACGGGCTGCCAATAGGCGGGTATATGACAATCTGGCCGCCAGACATGCCTTTACCCACATAGTCGTTGGCATCGCCGCAGAGTTTTAACTCAAGGCCAGGACTGTTCCACACGCCAAAGCTTTGGCCGGCACTGCCGTTAAAGCTCAGTTTGACCGGTGCTTTGGTGCCTTTGACGCCGAGTGTGCTTGCGATATAGCCTGACAACGTCGCGCCAACGGAACGGTCTGTGTTGTTGATGCTGTAAGCGGCATCGAAACTCTCGCACTTATCGACAGCGCTTTGGCATTCGTTTAATAAATGCTGGTTAAGCAGCCCTAAATCGGCCGGTGGATTGGTTTCTTGCCAAGTGCGTGACGAGGTTGCAGGCACCTTGGGTTGATACAAAATCGGTGACAGATCTAAGCCTTGTTGCTTCGCGGTTTGGCCTTCGAGGGCATATAACCATTCACTGCGACCGACTAAGTCTTCAAACTTGCTCACCCCTAAGGTCGCCATCCATTCACGTACTTCCTGTGCAACAAACTCAAAGTAAGTCATCACTCGCTCTGGCAGACCATGGTAATGGTTGTCACGCAGGTTTTTATCTTGCGTTGCTACGCCAGTCGCACAGTTGTTCAAGTGGCAAATACGCAGGTATTTACAACCTAGGGCGATCATAGGCACAGTACCAAAACCAAAGCTTTCGGCGCCTAATAACGCGGCTTTAATCACATCGGTACCGGTTTTTAAGCCGCCATCGACTTGCAGGCGAATTTTATGACGTAGACCATTTTCCACTAGCGATTGATGCACTTCGGCTAACCCTAGCTCCCATGGACTGCCCGCATATTTCACTGAGGTAATTGGGCTAGCACCTGTGCCGCCGTCATACCCTGAAATCGTGATCATGTCCGCATAGGCTTTGGCCACGCCGGTGGCGATAGTGCCCACACCGGGTTCTGACACAAGTTTCACTGAAATCAGCGCTTTAGTATTGATTTGCTTCAAGTCGAAAATCAGCTGGGCTAAATCTTCGATAGAGTAAATATCGTGGTGCGGCGGCGGTGAAATCAAGGTCACACCAGGACGTGCATGACGCAGTCCGGCGATTTCAACACTCACTTTATGGCCGGGTAACTGACCACCTTCACCGGGTTTTGCCCCTTGGGCGACTTTAATCTGCAACACATCGGCATTAACTAGATAATGCGCCGTGACGCCAAAGCGTGCCGAGGCAATCTGTTTAATTGCTGAGTTGCGTTCAGTATTAAAGCGGCGTGCATCCTCACCACCTTCACCTGAGTTCGAGCGGCCACCTAAGCGGTTCATCGCGATAGCCAGTGCTTCATGGGCTTCAGGGCTCAAGGCGCCGATACTCATGGCGGCGCTGTCAAAACGTGAATATAGATTTGATGCCGCTTCTACATCGGCGACATCAATCGATGTTTGCGCGCCCTTAATACCGATTAAGTCACGCAGTGTGGCCACGGGACGATTGTCGACGAGTTCGGCGAATTTTTTATAGCTCGCGAAGTCTTTGTCAATCAATGACGCTTGCAAGGTGTTGACCACATCAGGGTTGAAGCAGTGATACTCGCCGCCCTCAACGTATTTCAGCAGGCCACCTTGCGGTAATGGCACATGGGCACGGTAGGCCGCTTTGTGCAGAATAGCTTGGTCTTGGGCGATGTCTGCAAAGCCTGCACCCTCGATGCGGCTAATTACGCCTTTAAAACACAGTTCGATCACTTCGCTGGCAATGCCTATGGCTTCAAATTGTTGGCTGCAACGATAGGAGCCGACAGTGCTGATGCCCATTTTGGACATGATCTTACGCAAGCCTTTTTCGATGCCGTAGCGGAAGTTCAACATCAATGCCGTGGTATCGGTTAAGTCATGGCGTTTTGCCAGTTCGGAAATTGACTCATACACTAAATACGGATAAATCGCCGTGGCACCAAAGCCAAGCAATACAGCAAAGTGATGCGGATCTCGCGCCGATGCGGTTTCAACAATAATGTTGGTGTCGCAGCGCAGGCTCTTATTCACCAGCATTTGTTGCACAGAACCGACCGCCATGGCCGCGGGGATCACTTGCGCCGTTTTACCTATGGCTCTATCCGAAAGGATCAACAAAGTCGTGCCGCTGCGGGCTAAACGCTCGGCTTCGGCTGTGATACGGCGAATGGCACTTTCTAAGCCTTCCTGTGGTTCGTAATTTAAATCGACAATATTGGCGCGATAGTAAGTGCTATCTAATCCCAGTAACTGGTTAAAATCACTGAATAATAAAATAGGTGAATTGAACATTACCCGGTAAGCATGCCCAGTCGTTTCATTGAAGAGGTTCTGTTCACGGCCAATACAAGTGGTCAACGACATGACGTGCTTTTCACGTAAGGGGTCGATAGGTGGATTCGTTACTTGAGCAAATTTCTGCCTAAAATAGTCATACAGTGAACGTGACTTTTTCGACAATACCGCCATAGGTGTGTCGTCGCCCATGGAGCCTGTGGCTTCTTCACCTTGCTTCGCCAATACCCAAATGACTTGTTCTAATTCCTCACGGGTATAGCCAAATTGTTTTTGGTATTGCAGCAATAGTTCAGGGCTTAACTCGCTGGCACCGTGCTGCTCTGAGGCTAAATCTTCCGCTGGCGTTAAAGTACGGCTGTTTTTCGCCATCCACTCTTTGTAAGGGTGGCGGCGTTTAAGATCGTTATCAATTTCAAAGGATTGGTACAGGCGGCCGTTCAAGGTATCTAATACCAGCAATTCGCCAGGCCCAACACGGCCTTTTTCAATCACTTCATCGGCGGCGTAATCCCAAATTCCGACTTCGGAAGCTAAGGTCAAAATACGATCTTTTGTGATCACATAACGTGATGGACGCAGACCATTACGGTCAACAGCGCAGGCGGCATGGCGACCGTTGGTCATCACAATACCTGCCGGACCATCCCAAGGCTCCATGTGCATAGAGTTAAAGTCGTAGAAGGCTTTTAATTCGTCATCCATTTCCGGATTACTTTGCCAAGCAGGCGGGATCAATAGACGCATGGCACGGTATAAGTCCATGCCACCAGATAACAGCATTTCCAGCATGTTATCTAAAGATGAAGAGTCTGAGCCTGTTTCATTCACAAAGGGAGCGGCCTGCTGCAAATCTGGCAGTAGCGGTGAATTAAACTTATAGGCACGGGCGCGGGCCCATTGACGGTTACCCGTAATCGTATTGATTTCGCCGTTATGGGCTAAATATCTAAACGGCTGAGCTAATGGCCATTTAGGAGAAGTATTCGTTGAGAAACGTTGATGGAATAGGCATATAGAGCTTTTTAAGCGAATGTCCGCGAGATCGGGATAAAACGCGGGCAAGTCTACAGGCATCATCAGACCTTTATAGACGATAACTTGGCCTGACAAACTCGCGACATAGAAGTCTTTGTCGTCGGTGATCTGCTGCTCTAGGCGGCGACGCGCCATATAAAGGCGACGTTCCAAGTCTTTTTCACGCCAGCCAATGGGGGCGTTGATCAGCACTTGATAGATTTGTGGCAGGCTAGCCTTGCCAATTTCACCTAACACATCGGGATTGACAGGCACCTTGCGCCAGCCTGCAATACTTAAGGTTTCACGCTCGAGTTCGCGCTCAAGAATAAACTTGGCTTGGTCAGCCAGTTCATCATCTTGACTTAAAAACAGCATACCTACGGCAAATTTTCTGCTCAAATGCCAATCATTTTCCGCGGCAATCGCTTCAAAAAATTGCACGGGTAATTGCATTAATAAACCACAGCCGTCGCCAGTGCGACCGTCGGAGGCAATGCCCCCTCGGTGCTTCATGCGATCTAGACCATGGATTGCCGTGCGCACTATACGGTGGCTGGCTTCGCCATCCATCTGTGCTATCAACCCAAAACCACAATTGTCCCGCTCAAAACTGGGATGATATAAGCTCATACAAAAACCTCCCTAGACCTCAACTGATTACTACTCGGGGAGAAAATGTAAAGACTTTCTATAGATATGCACCCGAACCACCCAAATTAGCCTGAGATTCAATAAAGGTCAAACCAAAAATTTGCATAAAACATGGGTATTAATTCATGTTTCATACACAAATCACAATTGCCTTACGTTAACGTCAACAGTAAAATGTGCCGTATAACATTATGAATAAAAAGAATTTTAAAAACTATCAAACTCAAAATTTACCAAGGTGTAACATGCTGATGGGATTGTTTTTGATTTAGAAATAGTGATTTTTATTGCAAACACAGTAAATAGATAAAAAATTAAAATTGTTGAATTGTTATTCATTTTTGATGTGAGCAAGATCTCAGCGGTAAGCTGGCTAATTTGAGGATGCGCACATTTATGATAATAACGGTATGAGTCAGGCGGGAATTTGATGTAGCGCCAAGAAAACTCTCGCTACCTTATTTACACTAAGCTTTTTCTTCTATTTGTTCACGTATTTTCTTTTCTATTTGTGATTTTATCTTGGTTATTCTCAATGAAGCGATATGAAATTTGGTGGGTGCTCTGATGGGGCTTGATGCATATGTGAACACCTTTGGTGCCGTTTGTAAGGCGCGATATGGCACCCGACTGCGAAAACTTACTATAGATGCCAAGTTTACTTGCCCTAACCGTGACGGCACTTTAGGGCGTGGAGGTTGTACTTTCTGTAATGTGGCGTCATTTAGCCATCAAACCGCCGATGTATTGAGTATTACTGAGCAACTCGAACAGGGTAAGAGCCGCTATCGTGAGGCGAAGCCTCAGGCACAAGCCGATAAATTTATTGCTTATTTTCAAGCCTACACTAGCACTTACGATGAATATCAAGTGTTAATGGCTAAGTACGATGAAGCGGTTAAAGATGGCGAGATAGTCGGTTTATGTGTTGGAACTCGCCCCGATTGTGTGCCGAATAATGTACTGGATTTACTGGCGCGCTATCAGGAAAATGGTGTCGATGTGTGGTTAGAGCTCGGGTTGCAAACAGCCAAAGATGAAACACTGCGTAGAATTAACCGTGGCCATGATTTCGCTTGTTATTGTGACACTGTGTCGAGGGCGAGAGCTCGCGGTCTTAAGGTGTGCACTCATCTCATTCTTGGCTTACCCGATGAAACCCATAGCGATTATATGGCGACTTTAGCTGCTGTATTGCAGCAGGGCGTTGATGGCTTGAAGCTACATCCTTTGCATATCGTCGAAGGTAGCACTATGGCTAAGTCGTGGCGAAGTGGGCGCTTACCTTTATTGAGTCTTGAGGATTATGCTCACAGTGTCGGCGAGATGATCCGCCATACTCCCGCGGAAGTGATTTTTCACCGTGTCACCGCTTATGCGAAAAAACCTATGCTATTAGCACCCGATTGGTGTGCCTATCGTTGGGATGGATTGGTGGCGATTGTGGATAATTTGCAGCTTTATGGTGGACAAGGGCACGCATTAGCGCAACGATAGAGGCAAGTTAGTGGGATAAATTTACTCCCTAAATGTTATGTCGTCGCTATTATTTCGTAAGCGTTTATTTACGACTATTAGTTTGTTTTTTGTTAATTTTAATCTGAATTAGACCATGAATATCGCTATAAGTTGCACTGACAATTTTAGTGGGTATCATGTGATAAATTCGTTTTAAGCATTGAACTACTTAAGGGAGGCCTTATGGCCACAGTTGAATTAGAAGCAATCCTAGATCTCAATACTCTCGAACAGTACTGCAGCGCCATTGGTGCCGGTACCTTACTCAAGAGTGTGGTGTTATTTGAGCAGCTAATGCCTGAATATGTTGGAAATCTAGTGAAGGCTAACGACGCAGCAGACAAAGATACCTTATGTTCAGAAGCACATAAATTTAAAGGTGCTGCAGGTTCTGTGGGGTTAAAACGTATTCAGCAAATCGCCCAATTATTACAGCATGGCGAAGAAGCAAGATGGGATGCTGAACATGGCTCTTGGGTTGCTGACATCGTTGAACACGCGAGTGCAGATTTACAACAGTTAAAGTTATTCCTCCAAGCCAAAGCATAAAATATTATTTGCTAAGGTACGTTAAGGCGCAGCAATAATGTCTATTGTTGCGCTCAATTGAGTGAATCTTGCATTGGTTTTACGATTAAGTTTGTTGTTTTCGACATTTTCTTGTTAGTGCTTTTCCCATCTTATTTTGTTACTCCCACTTAAGTTTTACGGCGAACCGATTGAATATCGATTCGGGTCACAATCCTGATATCTTATGCCGCGTTATTGCTCATCACTTATGCTAAAGTAGATTTAATTTCTTAATTCATAACCTTAATGGCAATCGAGAAAATGAAAAGTTTACCTAGCTTAAAAAACTTATTCTATTTGGTGAATCTCCATCAAGAGCAGAATTTTAACCGCGCCGCTAAGGTGTGTTTTGTCAGTCAATCAACGCTTTCAAGTGGGATCCAAAACCTAGAAGAGCAGTTAGGACATCAGTTGATTGAGCGAGACCATAAGTCATTTATGTTTACCGCCATTGGTGAAGAAGTGGTGCAGCGCGCCCGTAAAATTCTCACTGATGTGGATGATTTGGTGGAATTAGTGAAAAATCAAGGTGAGCCGATGACGGGGGATATTCGCTTAGGCTGTATTCCAACCATAGCGCCTTTCCTATTGAGTCGTGTGATCCGCCAGTGTCAGCAATCTTATCCGGCGATGAGTTTATTATTGAAGGAAGATACCACTGAGCGTTTGCTAGATGCTTTGGGTAAAGGAGAGCTGGACTTATTGATCCTAGCGCTACCCGTTGATACTAGCGGTTACCACAGCATGAAAGTGGGCATAGATCCTTTCAAAATGGTTGCCCACAAAGATTTAGCGGGTGGCATACATCAACCTATTGATTATCAAACTCTGCCGGACGAGAGCATTTTTCTTCTGCAAAGTGAGCATTGCATCACAGGCCATGCTATTACTGCATGTCAGCTAGGTGATAGTGCGAAAGTCAATCCGTTTGCCGCCACCAGTTTGCATACTTTAGTGCAGATGGTGAACAGTAAACTGGGCACCACGTTTCTTCCGCAAATGGCGATTGATGCGGGTATTTTGAATGACACAGATTTAGTGGTGATGACGCCACCGGGTGAGGCACCTTACCGTGATATCGGCCTGGTCTGGCGTCAAACCACCAGTCGGATCTTAACTTTCCGCACTTTAGGTTTAATGATCCAAAAATTATTAACTAAGGACGAGGAATAAACTGACTGTAACTGCAAAGCATTAATTCAAGCTAAAGCTTAAAGTCGATTACAAATCAGAGCGGGGAAACGCCAAACACTTCAATTGAGTGTTGTTTCCCTTTGAGTTTGACTGGGCCTAGATTTGATAGGTGATACTGAGTGTTGGGGTTATCTAAACGTCCCGCGAGTGCACCCGAAATCAACATGCGCTGTCCTAGTGGATTACATTGGTCTTGCAGTCTTGCTAAGGTATTGAGCACGTCACTAAAGAAACTAATTTCTTGTTTCTGTACACCAACAACTGCAGCGACGACTTGGCCACAATGGGCCGCCGCTTTAAATTTCGGCACAAAGCCATAATGCTCTTCAAAGTAGCGGCGTTGCCAGTTCAGTTGTTGGCTAAATTCAAAATAGATATTCATGCAGCGGTCGTGAACTATCCCTTCTTCTAATGGCCAGTGAAGCAGCACTGCATCTCCCATATAGCGGTAGATTTCAGCTTCGTTATTGGACACAGTATCTGAAAGTAAACTAAAGCTGTCTTGGATCAATCGACTAAAGCGGTAATCGCCAAGTGATTCGGCATGTGTGGTTGAGGCGACCATGTCTAAATAGAGGAATAAGCGCTGCTCATATCTTGGCTTATGGTATTTACCAAGGCCTATGTTGAGTAAAATACGCGGCCCGACTAATAATGCCATTTGTTCGACAAAAGCTAAGCTGACTCGTACGACGACCAAATATACGATCAATGCTTGGAATGAAGGACTATAGAGAATGTGCGCCGTCAGCATTTGTCTGAGGGTCGACATGTGATTTTCGATGGCCCACATATTTAAAAACTGAGTCATATAAGCTAACGTCGTAGCACCCAGTAATAAAAACAAGCCCTTAAAGATGACTGAAAACACATAGGGGAGACGATTGATTGCACTGAAATCGGCAATGACGTTCGACATCCAATGTAAGCTGCCGAAAATAATCCCCATGTAGATAGCAAGTGTTGCGAGATCAGCCGAACTTACCGCCCATTGGGGCAGCTCTGGTGATTGGGCATATCGAAAAAACACGAATGCAGCCATGGCAATCGCCCAAGCTAAAATCGCAAAAAGGAGTTTTTTCGCTTGTCTACGTGCTCTCACTGCTTGATTGGTATCCGAATACGGCTGTAATTTCAGGATGCCGTAGTTTATAGAAAAGAGTCACCTTAGTGCCAGTGAAATTTGTGATCTGGATCAATCCAAGTCCATATCGTTACTAAAAATTAACCAAATACCTTATTAAGTATTATAGCAGTGAAACTGGTCTTTAAATAAAAGCCCCTAGGGTTGGTCATTTTGAGGCTACCATCTTCGGCAATGCTTTGTGTTAACGCCTTACTATTCGCGGCCTTAGGTCGCAATTGCAGCACTTCTCCGTGGCGCGCTGTAAGCCTCTCTACTTTTCCGAGGGCGATAAGCTCCATGATCTCTTCCCAATCCTGTTGCAGTAATTGCAACTCGTGCGGATCCGGTTCCCACAATATTGGCGTACCTATACGGCGCTCACCCACAGGAATATGCCTCTCTCCTTCAACGGGTACCCAAAGTACTCGCTGTAACTTATGGCAGACTAAGCTGTTTTGCCAGGTTAATCCTTGGATATTCGATAGCGGCGCCACGCAGACATAAGTGGTCTCCAGCGGTCGCCCCTGTGTATCAATGGGGATAGTTTTAAGCTCGACCCCTAAATGCAGAAAATCTTGCTCAGGTTTAGAACCCGCCGTTGCGCCTAATTCCATTTCGATTAATTGACCGACCCAACCTTTATTGCGTTTAAGATCCTTGGGGACACGAATGCTTCTTTGGCTTGCTATCTGCGCCAAACTCACGCCCGCCATCATGTTGGCACGTTCGAGTAGTTCAGATAGATTCTCGGGGGGGATAATTCGATTCATGGCTGGATTTTACTTAAAAATAACTGCTTAGCAATGGTGGTTAAAAAATGAGCCCTACAGGGTGGATTAACTTGTACCGAATGTTTTTATTCTAAGTGACTGATTTTAAATTTTATATCCGTGTTAACCCCCGTTTTGCAAAAAAGTGTTCAAAGTTACTCTCTGCTTTCCCTTGCGTTCCCCACATACTTATCCACAGATATTATGGATAACTCAGTAAAGTGAGCCTCTTAACCTAATAAAAACCCTAAGTCAATGCGAATAAAGTGCATTTATTCTGGCTTTTGTGGACAGTTGTGGACACTATTTGTGTATAAAGTTGAGTTATATCGCGAGAATGATAGAAATACTTCTTGCTGGTCAAATAATGAGCTTTATTGGTTTTTCAGTCTAAAATAAATCGTGATAAAAATGCAAGGCTATGAATTTATTTGTTATTAAGTTTTAACTCTAATTTTTTAAAATGATGGTAAATAGATGTTTTTTGAACGTTATAACAAGTTCACCTGAGTTTCAAACAGAGATATCCACAGAAAATGTGGATATCCCCGGATTTCATCCCCTAGCGTTGTTGATAAATGTCTTTTAAGTCAGATGTTATCCAAAGCTTAGGATAAAATAGAGGTTTGCTGAGAGACTAGCTTTATGAAACAATCAGTTTATTAAAATTTAATGTGATTTGGAGTCCATGTGATTGATAGCGACGGCTTTCGCGCAAATGTGGGCATTATAATTTGTAATAGATATGGCCAAGTCATGTGGGCTAGACGTTTCGGTCAACACTCATGGCAATTTCCTCAAGGTGGCGTCGATGATGGCGAGACAGCAGAAGAGGCTATGTACCGTGAGTTGTATGAAGAAGTGGGCCTAAGACCTGAACACGTGCATATATTAACCTCGACACGTTCTTGGTTGCGCTATCGTTTGCCAAAGCGTTTAGTGAGGCAAGACAGTAAACCTGTGTGTATCGGGCAAAAACAAAAGTGGTTTCTGTTACAACTGAAAAGCCAAGATAGTGCGATTAATTTGAGTTCTTCTGGGCATCCTGAATTTGACGATTGGCGCTGGGTAAGTTATTGGTATCCTGTGCGGCAAGTCGTGTCATTTAAGCGTGATGTTTATCGTAAGGTGATGAAAGAGTTTGCGGTAACGGCATTGTCATTCCAAACCCTAGAAATACCTAGGAAACGGGGAAGACAAAAAACAACGGGCTGATTTCAAAAGAGGATTGAAAACAGTGTTAAATACGCTTAGGGATATTACTCAGGCTGTGGCATCTGCCCACAGTTTGGAAACCGCATTAGAAATCTTAGTTTCATCGACTAAAGCGGCGATGGAAACCCAATGTTGCTCCATCTATATCCTAGAAGAGCAAGAACTCGTGTTATCTGCAACCGATGGTCTTGAAAAAAGCGCCGTTGGTCGAGTACGTATGCCGCTGACTGAAGGTTTAGTTGGACTTGCTGCCCAGCGAGAAGAGGCCGTTAATTTAGCGGATGCTCGGCTTCATCCAAGGTTTAAGCTTTTTCCTGAAGTCGCCGAAGAAGAATACCGCGCTTTTTTAGCTGTACCTATTATCTACCAGAAGGCTGTGGTAGGGGTGATAGTGGTACAGCAGGCGAGTGCTCGCCAATTTAGTGAGGGCGAAGAAGCCTTCCTGATGACGCTCGCCGCCCAATTAGCGATGGCGGTGCGTGGCTTAAAACAAAAAGCACAAGTCAGCTCCCATCACCAACAAATTCTGTTTCAAGGTACTTCAGCATCAAACGGTATCGCCATTGCGTATGCCTTCGTGCTTGGTGGGGAAATTCCCCTTGAACAGCCTGAGATGCGTTCTGACGATATTGCCTATGAATCGAGTCGCTTAACCACGGCTATGGTGCGTTGTAAAGAAGCAATAGGTGCCTTATCTCAACGGTTTGATCGCGAGCAAGATGACGAAGTTGTCTCCATTTTCAATGCATTACAGTTACTGCTCGATGATGCTAGTTTAGGCGGCGAATATACCCGTGAAGTGCAATTAGGCTGGGCTGCTGAGTCGGCGGTGAGCCGAGTGTCTCTACGCTATATTCAACAGTTTTTAGCAATGGAAGACCCTTACCTTAAGGAGCGGGCTAGCGATATTCGCGACTTAGGTCAAAAAGTATTGCGCCAACTTATTGAGCCTGAACGTCTAGAGCTTGAGCCCGATAAACCTGTAATCCTCATTACCCGTGAAGCCGATGCGACTATGTTGGCTGAGTTCCCAAGGCAAAAGCTTGCGGGTATTGTCACTGAGCTTGGTGGCGTAAACTCCCATGCCGCCATTTTAGCCCGTGCCTTAGGTGTGCCTGCTATTACAGGTGTAGAGCAACTGTTATCCGCCAATATTGACCAAAAACTTTTAGTCGTAAACGCAAGCCGTGGTCAGTTATTGGTGTCGCCATCACCTGCGATTGTCGGTGAGTATCGTAGCCTGATTTCGGCACAAAAAGCCTTGCAACGCCAGTATGCCCAAGAATTAGCGCTGCCTTCTGTAACCTTAGATGGTTCACGTATTCGCTTGTATCTCAATGCGGGATTACTCAGTGGTGTGGCCTCTGAAATTGCAGAGGGCGCCGACGGTATTGGGCTTTATCGCACTGAAATTCCTTTTATGTTACAACAGCGCTTCCCGAGTGAATCTGAGCAAGTCAAAGTCTATCAACAGGTCTTATCGGCAGCGTCCGGTCGACCTGTGGTGATGCGTACTTTAGATGTGGGAGGCGATAAACCTTTACCGTATTTCCCGATTAAAGAAGACAATCCTTTCCTTGGATGGCGCGGTATTCGCTTGTCTCTGGATCATCCTGAGCTTTTTTTGGTGCAGTTACGGGCCATGCTACAGGCTGGGGGAGACGGTAAACAGTTAAGTATTTTGCTGCCTATGGTCAGCAACTTAGATGAAATCGATCAATCCTTAGAATATTTGCAACAAGCCTATGTCGAATTAAAAAACGATGTTAACAGCGACATAGTGATGCCACGAATAGGCATTATGCTCGAAGTGCCTGCCATGTTATATCAGTTGGATGATGTGGCAAAACGAGTGGATTTTGTCTCTGTTGGTAGTAATGATTTAACCCAATATTTGCTGGCTGTTGACCGTAATAACCCGCGGGTGAGCTCGTTATTTGACAGTTATCATCCTGGAATATTGCGGGCTTTGCATCAGGCGCACCTCGATTGTCGATACCATAAACTCGATATTAGTATCTGTGGAGAGTTAGCGGGCGAACCTATGGGGGCCATTTTGCTGGTGGCTATGGGATACGATCAGTTGAGTATGAATCAGGGCAGTTTAGCGCGGATCAATTATCTATTGCGACGTGTTGCGCGGGCCGATTTAGATCAATTACTTGCTAAAGCGCTGAGCCTATCAAACGGCTTCCAAGTGCGTGAGCTGGTTAAAGAATATTTGACCCAGCAGGGTCTCGCAACAATTCTTAATTAACTAATGCTGTGTTTTGCTTTAAGCTAAGGCCCTCAATTTATCACGCTGTAGGTACTCGTGTGGATAGTTTGTTGTTGGTGTTCTTTATTTGCTTGGCTTTAGGCGCATTTGTCGGCTTTATGGCAGGGTTATTAGGTATCGGTGGCGGCTTGATTGTAGTGCCGGCACTGCTTTATATTTTGCCATCGGTCGGTATTAGCTCTACTCAGCTCCCCCATATTGCAATTGCCACTTCGCTAGCAGCCATTATTCTCACCTCTATTTCGTCGGCACGTGCCCACCATAAGCGTGGCAATGTGCCTTGGGATTTATTCAAATCAATGTTACCGGGCCTGATTATAGGCGCGCTGGCTTCAGGTTTTATTGCTGAGCGTATTCCCGCTGATAAGTTACAACAAGGTTTTGCCATCTTTGTGATTTTAATGACAATTCAAATGGCTTATCCCGTTAAGGCCGAATCAAATCGTCAATTACCTAATTCAGTAGTGCTTTTTGTTGTATCGGCTTTTGTTGCGGTTTTGGCAGGTTTGACCGGGATAGGTGGCGGTATACTGATAGTGCCATTTTTGACTTTTTATGGTTTACAGATGCGTCAAGCCGTGGGCTTTTCTGCGGCGATGGGCTTCTTAATCTCTCTTTCTGGCAGTTTCGGCTATATTATTGCAGGAATGAATGCCCCTGAGTTGCCCTATGGTACCTTAGGCTATATCTATTTACCTGCATTGTTTGGTTTAGTGATCACTTCTGTCTTGATGGCGCCTGTGGGGGTAAAAGCGGCGAGCACTTGGCCAACACCTGTACTTAAAAAGATATTTGCACTGTTACTTCTATGTGTCGGCCTTAAGTTAATTCTGACCTAGTTTTTATGTTTATCTCAGTTTGAGGCTGCTAATGGATGTGTTATGGCGTTGAGTTTCCCCAATATCGATCCCGTGATCGTTTCATTTGGACCGTTTAATCTTTTTGGACAAACCTTTGAACCGGCACTGCGTTGGTATGGTTTTACCTATTTAGTCGGATTTGTTGCGGCTATGTGGTTGTTGAACCGCCAAGCCGACCGTTCAAAGGGGATATGGACGCGGGAGCAAGTTTCAGATTTACTCTTTTATGGTTTTCTTGGGGTGATTTTAGGTGGCCGTATCGGTTACGTGCTTTTTTATCATTTCGATTATTTCCTCGCCAGTCCCCTATATTTATTTAAAATCTCTGAAGGTGGCATGTCCTTCCACGGCGGTTTGATGGGCGTGATTACGGCGATGCTTTATATCGCGTGGAAACAAAAACGTACTTTTTTTGCTGTCGCCGATATGGTGGCACCTGTTGTGCCTATTGGTTTAGGCGTTGGTCGTATTGGTAACTTTATTAACGGCGAGCTTTGGGGACGAACCACTGATGTGCCTTGGGCTATGGTGTTTCCAACCGGTGGGCCTGACCCACGTCATCCATCCCAGTTGTATCAGTTCGCCCTTGAGGGCGTAGCATTATTCCTATTACTTTACTGGTTTAGCAAACGTACCGATAAAGTCGGTGCGGTCTCTGGTATGTTCTTAGTCGGTTACGGTATGTTCCGTATTATGGTTGAAACTGTGAGGCAACCCGACACACAGTTGGGACTCTACTGGGGATTTATGACTATGGGGCAGATACTCTCTGTGCCTATGGTGTTAATCGGTTTGTACTTGATTTTTCGTAAGCAAGGTAAGCAGCAATGAAACAGTATTTAGACTTAATGAAGCACATATTAGCCGAAGGCGTGGATAAATCGGATCGCACAGGTACTGGGACTCGCTCGGTATTTGGCTATCAAATGCGCTTCGATTTGAGCAAAGGTTTTCCTTTGGTGAGCACCAAAAAATGCCATATGCGCTCTATCATCCATGAATTGCTGTGGTTTCTGAAGGGTGAAACTAACGTCGCCTATTTACGCGAAAATAAGGTCAGCATTTGGGATGAATGGGCCGATGACAATGGTGATTTGGGCCCAGTTTATGGTGCCCAGTGGCGCAGCTGGCCAACCCAGAGTGGTGATGCTATCGACCAGATTTCGCAAGTTATCGCCCAGATAAAATCTCAGCCAGATTCTCGCCGTCTTATCGTTTCTGCTTGGAACGTGGGCGAACTGGATAAAATGGCTTTGGCACCGTGCCACGCATTTTTTCAGTTCTATGTAGCCGATGGTAAATTATCTTGTCAGCTGTATCAGCGTAGTTGTGATGTGTTTCTTGGTTTGCCATTTAATATTGCCAGCTATGCTTTGTTAACTATGATGGTCGCCCAGCAATGTGACTTGGCCTTAGGTGATTTTGTGTGGACGGGTGGCGATACCCATTTATATTCTAATCATATGGAACAGACGGCACTGCAGTTAAGTCGTGATCCAAAACCGTTGCCGACCATGACTATTGTACGCAGACCTGAGTCGATTTTTGACTATCAATTCGATGATTTTGAATTAACAAACTACGCTCCACACCCTCATATCAAAGCCCCTGTTGCTGTGTGATGTATGTTTTTTAGTCTAACACTTCGGGATAGCCGAGGTGTTAGGGAGAAACTTACGATTATATTTGTTATTACAATTCGTCTACACTCAATTCATTATGATTTTTAGGAGTGCAAGATGGAAAAAGCAATTAGAAATTTTCTGAGCCAAGAGTCGGCTGGCGGTATCCTGTTATTGGTTGCTGTTGCCTTAGCCATGCTGATGGCCAATTCCCCCTTATCTGGACTTTATCAAGGCTTTTTAGGCACTGACGTTCAAGTCAAAATTGGCGAGCTCAATATACACAAGCCACTCATCCTGTGGATAAACGATGGCTTGATGGCCATATTCTTTTTGCTGATTGGTTTAGAAGTGAAACGTGAGTTACTTGAAGGCGCCTTATCGAGTGTCGCTCAAGCTTCCCTGCCTACCTTTGCAGCCATTGGCGGCATGTTAGTCCCTGCTGGTGTGTACTTACTGTTTAACTACGGTGATCCTGTCACACAAGCGGGCTGGGCGATTCCTGCCGCGACCGATATTGCCTTTGCCTTAGGTATTATGGCGCTGCTCGGAAGCCGCGTTCCTGTTTCACTGAAAGTCTTCTTACTTGCTTTAGCTATCATCGATGACTTAGGCGTCATAGTGATTATCGCGCTGTTTTACAGTACTGACTTATCAACCATCAGTTTAGTGATTGCCAGTTTAGCGATTGCGGGCCTGGTCGGGTTAAACCGCAAAGGGGTTACTTCACTTTTACCCTATGGCATCTTAGGGTTAATTCTTTGGGTTGCCGTACTTAAGTCTGGAGTGCATGCGACTCTGGCTGGCGTCATCATTGCTTTTTGTATTCCATTGCGGGCAAAGGATGGCAGTTCACCCTCAGAAGGCTTAGAGCATAGTTTGCATCCTTGGAGTACTTTCCTCATTTTGCCAGTGTTTGCTTTTGCCAATGCGGGCGTTTATGTCGGCAATATGAATTTGGAGACGTTAATTTCTCCTGTTCCTGTTGGTATTGCATTGGGCCTGATGTTAGGTAAGCCAATCGGTGTAATGTTATTTAGCTTTATTGCGGTGAAACTAAAATTAGCTCAATTGCCCGATGGCGTAGGTTGGAAGCAAATTGCCCCCGTCGCGGCCATGTGCGGTATTGGTTTTACTATGTCTATGTTTATTGCGTCGTTAGCCTTTGAACATGCAGACCCTATGTACGGTGACTTAGCACGCCTAGGGACCTTAATCGGTTCGATTATGGCAGCGTTAGTCGGGTATTTCTGGTTATCAAAAGTGTTACCTAATAAAGGAGTATAACTATGATAAAGTTGAAATTAATGGGAATAGCAACGCTCTTATGTTTATCGACATCCGCGACGGCATCGCAAATTTCGGCCTGTAATCAGGATGCAAACTCGCAGACTTGCCAAAGCTATCTTGAAGGGATAGTGGATGGCGCTTTGATGTTTAAATCTGATTCCTTAGGGGCGAGATTAGAAACTAATGGTTATGAATCGAGGGCACTTAAGTATCGCGGTGGTAAACGTTTCCAAGAAGCGAATCGAACCTATTGCGCCGAACGTATTCCAGAACGTAACGTTTTAGTTTCAGGAGTCACTGAAGCGGTAAGTCTGGGGAATGCTGCCGATTTGGAGCAGTTACAAGGCATAGTTACTAACTTACTCGACTGCCAGCGTTTAAAGTAACTTGACTGGGAATCATCAGGTTTTTAATCATCTGATTTTAAACTAATCGAGTTTAAAATAACACAGTAACCCCTCAGCGCTTTGGCGTTTGAGGGAGCATTAACAGCGGGTTAGCATGCTGCACTTGAATTATAACCACTTGTATTATTTTTGGATGATTAAGAAAAAGGGCTCAGTCGCGAAGGCGGCCGAAGCCCTATGTTTGACGCCGCAAACGATAACGGGGCAAATTCGTGCCTTAGAAGATAGGTTAAACGGCAGTCTGTTCAAGCGAGTCGGGCGGACATTGGAGGCGACAGAATTAGGTGAATTGGTTTTTCGCTACGCCGATAAGATGTTTAGCCTTAGCTATGAAATGCTCGATTTACTTAACTATCAAAAAGCGGATGCCATGTTATTCGAGGTGGGTATTGCCGATGCCTTATCTAAAGCTTTAGTCAGCCGAGTTTTATTATCCGTAGTGCCTAATGACAATTCTATGCACTTAGCCTGCTATGAGGCGACTCACGAGAGCCTAATGGCGCGTTTACGTGAGCATAAACTGGATATGATCCTTTCGGATTGTGCAGGTGAGTCACTGAAATACCCTGAAATTTTATCTAAAAAATTAGGCGAGTGTGGCGTGAGTTTTTTCTCCGCTGAGACTTATAGCGCTGATTTTCCTGCCTGTTTAGAACAAGGCCAGCTATTAATCCCCGGCCGTAGAACTTCACTCGGACAACAGCTATATCGCTGGTTTGACGAGCAAAATCTTAAAGTCAGTATTTTGGGCGAGTTCGATGATGCGGCCATGATGAAAGCCTTTGGTTACCTTAAACGAGGTATTTTTGTCACTCCGTCGATTTATCGCCAAGAAGTGATTTCCCATGGTATGAATTTGCTCGGTGAAACCACCGATGTGAAAGAGGAATACCATGTGATGTTTGCCGAACGTATGATCCAACATCCTGCGGTAAAGCGATTATTGGATACAGATTTTAGCGATCTCTTTGAGGGGCTCGATACGCAAGTACAACAATGCTAATTTTGTAAGTCAATATGAAGGGTTAATCGACACTTTAGTCAGTGAACTGATAGACTAATGCCAAATCTGTGTTGGGAGAAATACCTTGGAATTAATGAACATCGCAAGGGTTCGCTGGGCATGTCGCCGTGGGATGCTGGAATTAGACGTCTTGCTTCAACCTTTTGTTGAAAACTTCTATCAAGAAATGTCCGATGAAGATAAAACCGCGTTTATCCGTTTGTTGGAATGTGAAGATCCAGAATTGTTTGCTTGGTTTATGGGCCATGAAGTGTGCCCTGATATTGAACTGGCTCGTATGATAGTGAAAGTCCGTGGAAGACCGGCACCATAGTTTCAGTGTAAAAGCCTCTTTCGACCAACGACTCTCGTTGGTCGTTTTTATTGGTGTCTGTTCTAGCTCATTTCTGCTTTGGCCCCAAAGCGACATTATCGCCTTATCTCTGCTTAAATATTTGTTTATCGTACTTGTTAGTATTTTTTTGCTGTCGCAGTTGTGGCGACTGCAGCATTGGCGTTTAGATTTTGTGCTGAGTGATAAAGGCGAGGGACGTTTGTCAACGGGGGAGCACTTTCAGGTACTAAAACGCACTTGGGTCACGCCCTTTGTTTGCTTGATTTATATCGAAGTGGATACTCAGCTGCGGCTCTTGCTGGTTTGGGCTGATATGTTAAATGATACTGACTATCGACATTTATGTCGGCTGTTGCTGCGGGCTAAAATGCAACAGACTAAACCTCATTCTGAGATTTAGTCTGTTTATGATGAAGTCACCTATGCGGTTACTTTTCTGGTAGTAAAATAGTCGGGCGAGGCGCGTCTAATTTCTCTGGATGATCGATATTAAAATGCAGTCCACGGCTTTCTTTACGCTCCATGGCACAGCGAATAATTAATTCGGCCACTTGCACTAAGTTACGTAATTCGAGCAAGTTATTGCTAACCCTGAAGTTACTGTAATATTCCTGAATTTCTTGCTGTAACATCAGGCAGCGGCGCAGTGCTCGCTCCAGACGTTTATCAGAGCGTACAATTCCAACGTAGTCCCACATGAATAACCGCAGTTCGTGCCAGTTATGGGCGATGACCACTTCCTCATCCGAGTTCGACACTTTACTTTCATCCCATGCTGGAATTTGTCCCGGGATTTGAATTTTATGCAGTTGGCTTTCTATGTCCTGTGACGCCGCACGGGCAAACACTAAACATTCGAGTAACGAGTTACTCGCCAGACGATTGGCACCATGTAAGCCCGTATAGGCGACTTCACCAATAGCATAGAGACCATTGAGATCCGTCTGACCGTGCATATCTGTCATTACTCCACCGCAGGTATAGTGAGCAGCAGGCACGACAGGAATCGCATCTTTAGTGATATCGATTCCCAGCTCTAAGCAACGGCTATAGATGGTCGGGAAATGCTTCATCACAAAGTCAGCATCTTTATGGCTGATATCCAGATACACACAGTCGGCACCCAGACGTTTCATCTCATAGTCGATGGCGCGGGCAACGATATCACGGGGAGCTAATTCGGCACGTTCATCAAAGTCCGGCATAAAACGGCTGCCATCTGGACGACGCAGATAAGCCCCTTCACCACGCAGGGCTTCGGTGAGTAAGAAGTTGCGCGCATCTGCGTGGTACAAGCACGTCGGATGGAATTGGTTGAACTCCATATTCGCCACGCGGCAACCTGCACGCCATGCCATGGCAATACCATCGCCGCTGGCGACATCAGGGTTTGAGGTATATTGATAAACCTTAGAGCTACCACCAGTCGCTAACGCGACAAACTTAGCCTTAACGGTTTCGACGTGTTCTTCATTGCGATTCCAGACATAAGCGCCTAACACACGATTACCTGGGCGATTTAATTTACGGGTGGTGATGAGGTCGATGGCGTTATAGCGTTCTAAAACTTGAATATTGGGGTGGGCGAGTGCGCGTTCTTGCAGTGTGGTTTGCACTTCTTTGCCTGTGGCATCGGCAGCATGCAGAATACGTCTGTGGCTATGGCCGCCTTCACGGGTTAAATGGTAAGGTGCATCTTTTGCGTTCCCGTCTGTGGTTTCTTCTTTATCGAAGGCGACGCCACATTCGATAAGCCATTGCATCGCACTCTTGGCATTTTCAGCCGTGAAAGTGACAACGTCTTTGTCACATAAACCCGCCCCTGCGATTAAGGTGTCTGCAACATGGGATTCGATAGTGTCACTTTCGTCGAAGACGGAGGCGATACCGCCTTGGGCGTAGTAAGTCGACCCTTCCGAGAGTGGGCCTTTTGAAAGCAGAATTACTTTTGCTTTTTCAGCAAGATGCAAAGCTAGTGTCAGACCTGCGGCACCGCTACCTATGACTAATATGTCAGATTGGTGTTCAACTACTTGTTTCATCGGGTATCATGATGTGACTGAAGAGTGCCAACTATGGTAAACCAACTCACCGATTATGGGTACTTTCCTTTTTACCTTACTTTTTTTGTATAATTTTTAGAACTTTTTCAAAGCCCGCGAGTCTACATAAGTGAATATGATTCGAGCGACTGAGAAATCAGCATTTTAGATTTAGGAGAAGTCGGCTCGGATGAGTGGACAATTAAGTGATCAACAATTAGTTGAGCGCGTACAACAAGGTGATAAAAACGCTTTTAACCTGTTAGTGCTTAAATATCAAAGTAAAGTCATTAGCTTGATATCCCGTTATGTACGGAACCAAGCGGACGTTGCTGATGTCGCACAGGAAGCGTTTATCAAAGCTTACAGAGCTTTGCCAAACTTTCGCGGTGAAAGTGCATTTTATACTTGGTTGTACCGCATCGCAGTAAACACTGCGAAGAATTATCTCGTATCACAGGGGCGTAGAACGCCTGCGAATGATGTTGATGCAGAAGATGCCGAATATTACGAAGGTAGTGACGCGCTGAAGGAGTTTGCCTCCCCAGAACGGCTAATGTTATCGGATGAAATCAAAAAAGTGATTTTCGATACATTAGAGACCTTGCCTGAAGAATTACGAATGGCCATCTCATTGCGTGAACTCGATGGTATGAGTTACGAAGATATTGCCATAGTCATGGATTGTCCTGTCGGGACCGTAAGATCACGTATCTTCCGAGCACGAGAAGCAATCGATAAAAAGCTCCAGCCTTTGCTGGAAGCCTAAATTCTTATTTTAAGAAACCCTTATATTTAGACAGGTGAAAAATGGATAAATTAGGTCAAGAATGGGTATCTGCCGCAGTCGATGGAGAGACTGATGCGCAGACCATGGCAGAGTTATCTGCTGATACACATTCACATGATAAATGGCATAACTATCATATGATAGGCGATGCCATGCGTGGCGAGTTGCCGCAGAATATTGTGTTAGATCTCTCTGCTAGCATTGCTGCCGCCATTGAACTTGAGCCAGCGATAGTTGCGCCTAAGCATCATGCGTCTAACGTTGCTGCACCTGTAACGCCACAAATTGCCGCCAATTCGGAGCAAAGCCGCGTCATACCTTTATTTAAGCAATTTGGTCAATATGCCATTGCTGCGACGGTTGCTATGTTTGCGATTGTGGGTGTGCAGAATTACAATCAAACCGCCGATGATGCCGCGTCACCATCGCCCGTGTTAATTACAAGGCCGCTTATTGGTAGCGCATCACCTGTGAGCCTACAAACCGGTCCTGTACAACAGAATCAAGGCTATACCAATGATCAGGTGAATGAGCAACGTCGCCGAATTAATACTTATATCCAAGATCATATGTTGCAACAACGATTGAATACTGGTGCGGTTGTAGAGGACAATACCGAGGTCGTACCCGTTCCGGTCAATCAATAACGAGGAGTTAGCTTGCGTCTAATCCTGTTGGCTTTATTAGCCTTGGTCTTTCCTGCAACCGCGCAGGAGGACATGCCTGCCAAAGCTTGGCTCGAGAAAATGAGTCAGGCTTTACGAGAGAAAGAGTTTAAAGCATCGATTATTCAACTTCAGGCCGATCATATTCGGCCTTTGGTTTACCTGCACGGTAAGGTGAATAATCAAGAAGTTGCCTTTCTAGAATACCTTAACGGTCCACCCAAAAATGCAGTGCGTGTCGGTAATCGTGTCACCTTTATTGAGCACGATGAGCCTGCGTATAGTATCGTTTCTAATCATATTCAAGGTGTCTGGCCCGCTGCTTTCTCTGCCAATATGGCGGACTTAGAAGTGGGTTATCAGTTTGTACTCGGTGGCCGTACCCGTATCGCTGGGCGTCCGGGGCAGATGATCCGCCTGTTGCCTAATGATGAATTCCGTTATGGCTTTCAAATTTGGCTTGATATGGAAACCTATCTACCGCTGAGATACGACATGCTGACTCAAGATAAGCAATTACTTGAGCAGATCATGGTGATTGAACTCATTGAATTCAGCGAGCCGCCAGCCATTTTGCAAGAGGCCTATAAGCAAGAGTGGCCGGCAGTTATCGATCAAGCCGAGCGCCAAGACGGTCAAAACTGGCAATTTGCTTGGTTACCCGCAGGTTTTACTGTGGTAGTGCGCGACCACCATAGATTAATTGGCAGTCACGAAGCGGTGGAATACATAGCACTGACCGATGGACTGGCAAATATTTCTGTTTATGTGGCGCGTGCGGGCACGAGTCCATTGCCTGAAGAATTAATTACCCGTAATGGCTTGTCGTTAGTCTCAGAAAAAGTCGGTAATGCCGAAGTGGTTGCTGTGGGTAAAGTGCCGACAGAAACTCTAACGCGCATTGCTAAAAGTCTGACGCTAGAATAGGACGCCGATTATGATGGAAGAAATTGCCAGAGTCGTCTCCAGTGATAGTCAAGGCTGGTTGACGGTTGAAGTGGAACTTAAGAGTACCTGCAAGAGCTGCAGTAACAGTGAGTCTTGCGGGACCTCTGCAGTCGCTCAGGCTTTTTCCTCGAAAACCCAGCAATTTTCTATTCAGAGTGACCGCCGCTGCGAGGCTGGTGAATTACTCAAATTAGGCCTTCCCGAGAGCGTGATCCTCAAAGCCGCGGCATTAATCTATTTAATGCCGCTGTTTGGCCTGTTTGTCGGCGCAGCATTAGGACAATTTTTAGGCCAGTTGCTTGAGTTTAATCCTAACCTAGGTGCCATGGGCTTTGCGGCCGTTGGTGCCTTGATTGCGTGGTCTTTTGGTAAGCAACAGGCTAAACGTTTAGAAGTTGATGCTCAGCCTGTGATTTTGGCCTATTTAGGTAGGAGCATCAATTTAAACGAATTAGCTCAATAATTTCAATGTTTTATTTTTTATCAAATAGCAGCTAACTGCGGTTTTGGGCGTTGTTTTATCGGCCTGTCTTAAGTAGGAGTGAATGTGATTGGTATTGAAACCGCAATCAGGTACAATTTCGCTCCTTTAAACCGTATCCATTTTCAGTATTAGTCATTGCAGCATAATGAAACAAATTAGAAACTTCTCAATTATTGCCCATATCGACCATGGTAAATCGACGCTATCAGATCGTCTTATTCAGGTTTGTGGCGGTTTAACCGACCGTGAAATGGATTCTCAAGTTTTAGATTCTATGGATCTAGAACGTGAGCGTGGTATTACGATTAAGGCACAAAGTGTCACTTTGGATTATAAAGCCAAAGATGGCCTTGTCTATCAACTCAACTTTATTGATACCCCAGGTCACGTTGACTTCTCCTACGAGGTCTCGCGCTCATTAGCTGCCTGTGAAGGTGCTTTGCTGGTGGTTGATGCGGGTCAGGGCGTTGAAGCTCAGACACTGGCAAACTGTTATACCGCGCTGGATATGAATCTAGATGTGGTACCCATTTTAAACAAGATTGACTTACCACAAGCCGATCCAGAACGTGTTGCTGCCGAGATTGAAGATATCGTCGGTATTGATGCGATGGATGCTGTGCGTTGTTCGGCTAAAACCGGTGTCGGTGTCGATGAGGTTTTAGAAGTCATTGTTGCCAAAATTCCACCGCCAGAAGGCGATCCTGACGCACCATTGCAAGCCTTGATCATCGATTCTTGGTTTGATAATTACTTAGGCGTAGTGTCGTTAGTGCGAATTAAACACGGTAGCCTGAAAAAAGGTGACAAGTTTAAGGTAATGTCTACAGGGCAAAACCACACTGCGGATCGCGTGGGTATTTTCACGCCAAAACAAACTGACAAAACCGAACTTAAAACCGGTGAAGTCGGCTTTGTGATTGCGGGTCTGAAGGAAATTCACGGCGCGCCCGTGGGCGATACGTTAACTTTAGCCAAAAATGGTGCTGAAAAGCCGTTACCTGGTTTTAAGAAAGTGAAGCCACAGGTATACGCTGGCGTATTCCCAATTTCGACCGACGAATATGAAAACTTCCGTGATGCGTTGAACAAACTCAGCCTGAACGATGCGTCATTATTCTTTGAACCTGAAAGTTCATCGGCACTCGGTTTTGGTTTCCGCATTGGCTATTTAGGCCTGCTCCACATGGAAATCGTACAAGAGCGTTTAGAGCGTGAATACAACCTAGAGTTGATCACCACTGCGCCAACCGTAGTGTACGAAGTCGTCATGACCAGCGGTGAAACGATTTACGTTGATAACCCGTCTGATCTGCCTGCGATTAACAACATTGAAGAAATGCGTGAGCCGATTGTTGAGGCCAACATTTTAGTGCCAAAAGAATACTTAGGTAACGTGATTACCCTGTGTATTGAAAAACGTGGCACTCAAGTGAACATGGTTTACCACGGTAACCAAGTGGCTGTAACTTACCATCTGCCAATGGCGGAAGTGGTCATGGACTTCTTCGACCGTTTGAAATCCACTAGCCGTGGCTATGCATCCCTCGAATATAACTTTATTCGTTTCGATCCTGCAGACATGGTGCGTTTAGATATTCTCATCAACGGCGACCGAGTCGACGCCTTGGCTATGGTTATCCATAGATCAAACATTCGTCACCGTGGTTTAGCTTTAGTGGATAAGATGAAAGAACTTATTCCACGTCAGATGTTTGATATTGCGATTCAAGCGGCGGTGGGCAGTCAAATTATTGCCCGTTCAACCGTGAAAGCCCTGCGTAAAGACGTAACGGCTAAGTGTTATGGCGGCGACGTTTCTCGTAAGAAAAAACTCTTAAATAAACAAAAAGAGGGTAAGAAACGGATGAAGCAAGTAGGTAACGTTGAGGTGCCGCAAGAAGCATTCTTAGCGGTACTTAAGCTAAACGAGTAATCGTTAGCATAAGAAGTGACAATTTAGTTGACTATTGCGCCGCTGTTTGCGGCGCTTTAGTTAGGTTATCGCATTGGTTTATCACTTTGGTTTACCAAGGTCGAATACGGTAAGTTAACTAAAGTATGATATTCGCTGAGTTAGGCACCTTTAATTATTTTTAAGGCAGGAGTTCAATAAGCAATGGCAGCGTATTTTTCCATTATTCTAGTGCTAATCACCCTGATCTCAGGACTTATTTGGTTAGTCGATGTGCTCGTTTTCGCCCCAAAGCGTCGTGAGAGTTTAGCGTTAGCAAAGGCATCACAAGCGAATTTAACTGAAGAAGCTGAGTACCAAATCATTCGTGAGTCGACCATAGTCGAAACCGCGCACTCTATCTTCCCTGTGATTGCCTTTGTGTTGATCCTACGTTCATTCATTTATGAGCCATTTCAAATCCCATCGGGTTCTATGATGCCAACCCTCTTAGTGGGCGACTTCATTCTGGTGGAAAAATTTAGTTATGGGCTTAAAGATCCCGTATGGCGCACTAAACTGGTTGAAACTGGCGAGCCCAAACGCGGTGATGTGGTGGTATTTAAATATCCTGAAAATCCGCAAATTGACTACATTAAGCGTGTTGTCGGTTTACCGGGTGATAGAATTATTTACCGTAACAAGCAGTTGATGATCCAGAAGGCCTGTGGCGTTGAGCAAACAGCTTGCCCAGAACCGCAAGTTATCGCCCGCACAGAGATAAGTCGTGGTGATTACAGCCAAGATGGTGTGCCGTTACTGCGTTATAAAGAGGAATTGGGCGAGGTCGCCCACGATATCTTGATCAACCCAAGTCGACCTGACATGCTGGGATATTTTAAACGCGAAGGTAATTTACCCGCGGGTGAGTTTTTAGTGCCAGAAGGCCATTACTTTGCCATGGGCGATAACCGCGATAACAGTACCGACAGTCGTTTCTGGGGCTTTGTGCCAGAAGAAAACCTGGTCGGTAAAGCGGTAGCGATTTGGATTAGTTTTGAATTTGACCGTTCAAAAGCCGACTTCCTCCCAACTTGGGTGCCTAGCGGTGTGCGTTTTGAGCGTGTAGGTGGAATTAAATAGCATGGAACCGATTAAAAATTTGCCACGTTTGTGTCGTACTTTAGGTTATGAGTTCAAGAATATTGAGCTTTTGACTCAAGCGCTGACCCACAGAAGTGCGGCAAATAAGCATAATGAGCGCTTAGAGTTTTTAGGTGATTCAATTTTATCTATCGTGATTTCTGATGCTTTGTATCATCAGTTTCCGAAGGCAACCGAAGGCGATTTAAGCCGGATGCGTGCCACCTTAGTTCGCGGTGATACCTTAACTATCATCGCCCAAGAGTTTAAGCTCGGCGATTATTTATATCTCGGTCCTGGCGAGTTGAAAAGTGGCGGATTTAGACGCGAGTCGATTCTTGCCGATGCGGTTGAAGCCATTATTGGCGCCGTTTACCTTGATTCCGATCTCGAAGTTTGCCGTGCATTACTGTTGAAATGGTATGCCGAGCGTTTGGCCGAAATCCAACCTGGGATCAGTCAGAAAGACGCTAAGACATTACTGCAAGAACATTTACAAGGGTTTAAAAAGCCGCTGCCTGATTACCAAGTCATCAACATAGAAGGCGATGCCCACGATCAGACATTTACCGTTGAATGTCGTATTGAAGACTTGAGTCAAAGCGTCATTGGTGTGGCGAGTTCACGCCGTAAAGCCGAGCAAATCGCGGCCGCTCAAGTATTGGAGTTACTAAAGAAATGACCAAAAAAACAGACTTGTCAGGTATCGATGCTGCAAAAGCGGCAACTGAGCCGAGTTTAGATGAATTACTGGCAAGGATGAATGCGGCCGCGCCAACGCCGTCGGCCCAATACGATGTCACTTATTGCGGCATGGTGGCGATCATTGGTCGCCCTAACGTCGGTAAATCAACGTTAATCAACCGTTTGCTTGGTCAGAAGGTAAGTATTACTTCTAAAAAGCCACAAACCACGCGCCACCGTATCATGGGTATTCATACCGATGGTCCGAAGCAAATTGTGTTCATCGATACACCAGGTTTACACATAGAAGAGCAGCGGGCGATTAACCGCCTGATGAACCGCGCAGCAGCCAGTTCGCTTGCCGATGTAGCTATGGTGATTTTCGTGGTTGATGGCATGACGTGGACCGCCGATGATGAGATGGTGTTGAGTAAATTACGCCGTGGCGGTGAAGAGCGTCAGACAATTCTGGCGATCAATAAAGTCGACAATATCAAAGACAAAGAATCGCTATTCCCGTATTTGGAAGAAGTCGCCAAAAAATATCCTTTCGATGAAATTTTGCCGATTTCTGCCAGTAAAGGCACTAACGTTAAGCGCATTTTAGAGCTAGCGGCGGCGTCTATTCCTGAAGGACCTTTCTTCTTCCCTGAAGACTATGTTACCGACCGTTCGCAACGTTTTATGGCGTCGGAAATTGTGCGTGAAAAACTGATGCGCTTCTTAGGTGATGAATTACCCTATGATGCGACAGTTGAGATTGAACAGTTTAAGATGATGGAAAATGGTGTTTATCAAATCAATGCCTTGATCCTTGTTGAGCGTGAAGGTCAAAAACGTATGGTGATTGGTAGCAAGGGCGAACGTATTCGTACTATCGCAACTCAAGCTCGCTTAGACATGGAGACCTTGTTTGATAATAAAGTTTTCCTCGAAGTGTGGGTGAAAGTGAAATCCGGTTGGGCCGATGATGAACGCGCCCTGCGTAGCTTAGGTTACGGCGACGATTAAGCATTAATTCCAGCGAGCGCGCTTACCGATGAAACGTGGTTACGTTTTGCATCATCGTCCGTATAGAGAGTCCAGTGTCTTAGTTAACCTCTTAGTTGACGGCATTGGACGGGTCGATGTGGTTGCCCGAACCGGCAGCGGTAAGCGCTCTATCAAAAGTATTCTCCAGCCCTTTCAACCGCTGATCTTCGAATTTAGCGGTAAGTCTGAATTAAAAACCTTAACTCAAGTCGAAGCCGCTGCGCCTGCTGTGCCTCTTTCTGGTCAAAGCTTGTTTGCTGGCATGTATATCAATGAGTTATTGGTTCGCACTTTGTCTGTACAGCACAATGCCGAAGAGTTGTTCCTCATTTATCATCAAGCCTTAGTTGGCCTTGCCGCGAAGTTTTGCCAATCCCAACTGCGTTATATTGAGCTTGCCTTGCTGCGGGAATTAGGTTTTATGCCTTCTCTTAGCCGCGATACTCAAGGTGAACCACTCGTGCCTGATGATTATTACCAGCTCGTGCCTGAGTTAGGCTTTCAATTTGTGCTCAACTCCCGTGCTCGCAATGCCTATCAAGGTGCAATGTTGACGGCGCTTAACGATAACCAGCTCACCGACGCACATTTTTTGAGCGCTAAGTTGTTGATGCGTTCCCTGTTAACGCCATTACTCGGGACTAAACCTTTGTTGAGTCGACAATTGTTCGTCAGCACTGCCGTACCAACTAAGATTGATGGGAATAATTCGCCCTAGCTCCTGTTTTTTAGCGTGAGCCTAAGTACAATAGGCCGCAATATCAGCGTTAAACATTAAGGAGTTCCCGATGAGCCGTATCTTATTGGGCGTGAATATCGACCATATTGCTACTCTGCGCCAAGCCCGTGGCACCAGTTATCCTGATCCTGTGCATGCTGCTGCCGTTGCTGAACATGCTGGTGCCGATGGCATCACTATCCATTTGCGTGAAGACAGACGCCACATCATAGACCGCGATGTATATTTGTTGGCAAAAACCTTGAAAACCCGCATGAATTTTGAATGCGCTGTGACCGAAGAAATGCTTAACATCGCCTGTGAAATTAAGCCGACCTATGTCTGTTTAGTACCAGAAAAACGTCAAGAAGTCACCACTGAAGGCGGCTTAGATGTGGCGGGGCAGTTAGATAAAATCACTGCTGCAGTGACTCGTTTAGCTGCTGAGGGTATTCAAGTCTCCTTATTTATCGATGCCGATAAAACTCAAATTGATGCCGCCGTTGCCTCTGGCGCACCGCTTATTGAAATTCATACGGGCTGTTATGCCGATGCTAAAACTGAAGCGGAAGAAGCTATTGAGTTAGCGCGTATTCGCGAAATGGCAAAATACGCCCATGGCAAAGGTTTAGTGGTTAACGCGGGTCATGGTTTACATTATCACAACGTGAAACCCATCGCGGCGATTCCTGAGTTATATGAACTCAATATCGGCCATGCGATTGTCGCACGTGCCGCCATTGACGGTTTAGCGACAGCAGTGAAAGACATGAAAGTGTTAATGCTTGAAGGTCGTCGAGGCGAATAATGGCGATTGTCGGCCTAGGCACAGATATCGTCGAGATTGAGCGTATTCAGGTCCATGTGGCACGCGCAGGTGACAAGCTGGCGAAACGTGTGCTGACCGAGTCTGAGTTAGCCATTTATACTGCCCATAGTCAGCCAAGTCGTTATCTTGCCAAGCGTTTTGCTGCAAAAGAAGCCGCAGCCAAAGCCCTCGGTACGGGTATTGGCCGCGGCGTGTCGTTTCAGCATATTCACATTGGCAACAATGAGGATGGTGCACCGACGATTCACTTTACCGAGGGGGCGTTAACGCGCTTACAGCAGCTTAAAGCGACGGTTGGGCATATCTCTATTGCCGATGAAAAATCCTACGCGATTGCGACGGTAATCATAGAGTCTCAATAAACCCGAGTTTGTGTCTGTTGGCGGTAAAAAAGGAACCTTAGTGTTCCTTTTTTCATTTCTGGATGGGTATCCAAATAAGTGCTAAATCAGCGAATGCAACAATTTATTTACTTTTACTGTTCAGCTTAATTGTTTTACGTTAGTTTATGGCTTGCGCGTCGCTCAATTTGGCGCAGGCAAAAGCAGGGGCAAATGAAGAGGAACCCGACATGAAATCCGCCGCAGAGCAGTTATCGACCTACAAAAGTGTGCATTTAAATCAGCGTAATATTCAGACCCATTTTATTGGCATCCCACTGATTATTTGGTCTGCTTTCCTGTTGTTGGCCACAGTGCGTATTCCGCTGGGCAGTATGGGGGAGACAAGTTTAGCAGTGATAGTCGGTATATTCGTGTTGGCCTATTATGTCCGTTTACACTTAAGGCTTTCAATGGGGCTCATATTATTCATGGTACCAGTGCTGCTCACGACTGAGTGGGCGGCGCATATCGCCGGTGCCACTTGGCTTGCCCTAGGGGTATTTGTGGTGGGCTGGGTGTTCCAGCTAATCGGCCATCAATATGAAAAAGCCAAGCCAGCCTTTGTGGATGACTTAAATCAGCTATTAATTGGGCCATTTTTCTTAATGGCGGAAGTGTATTTTATGTTGGGCTTAGAAAAGGCGCTGAATGCCCAGATAACGCCAATCGCGCTTGAGAAGCGTCGTATACTTGAGGCGAAAAAGTCTGCATAGCTTGGCTAGATAGTGAATTAGAGTCGATAGATTAGCACTAAAGGTATAGCTCGGGGGGAGCATCATCGCTTGGAGGAAATCATCGGCCGGACCACATCTTAACTTGTGTGGTTCGGCCAATTTTTATGCTCAAAATTGAGGATTAAACTCTGGGGGGATGATAATACAGCGGGATGATTCTCACTGTATTAATCATATTTTCTGACACATCAATTATCTCTAATGGATAACCTGCTAAACGTAAACTGGTATTCGCAGATGGAATTTCCTCCAGATACTCCAGAATCAGACCATTGAGGGTTTTAGGGCCATCGGTGGGAAAGTTCCACTTCATTTCTTTATTCAAATCGCGGATCGTAATGCCCGCATCGACTAAGTAGCTGCCATCTTGCTGCACCTTAATGTCTTCACTCGGGGTGGTCAACATAGAAGTGGTAAAGTCACCGACAATCTCTTCAAGAATATCTTCGAGTGTTACTAGACCTTGAATATCACCATATTCATCAACGACTAAGCCGATGCGCTCTTTATTTTGTTGGAAGTTAGCTAGCTGCACATTGAGTGGCGTACCTTCTGGCACAAAGTAGAGTTCTTTCACTGCACGTAGCAAAGATGACTTGCTAAATTGCTCTTTAGATTGGAGGCGCAGGGCATCGCGTAGATGAATAAAGCCCACTGCATCGTCTATGGTGTCGCGATACACTAACACTCGGGTATGTGGACTTTGGATCACTTGACGATTGATAACCTTAAATTCGTCATTGACGTTAATTCCGTAGATATCTGAGCGTGGCACCATAATATCTTCAACGGTGACTTTCTCTAAATCCAAGATAGATAACAGCATTTCTTGGTGGCGTCGGGGGATGAGTGCCCCAGCCTCATGTACCACTGTGCGCAACTCTTCTTGGCTTAGTGCATCGCTACTATTAACTGTTTTTATCCCCATCAAACGTAAGATACCTGTGGTTATTAAATTAACGCTTGAGACAACATAGGCAAAGGTCGAGGAAAGTATAAGTAGCAGTATGCTAGAGGGAAAAGCAATACGCTCAGGATTTAGCGCGGCGATAGTTTTTGGCGTGACTTCAGCAAAAACGAGCACGACTAATGTAAGCACGCCAGTTGCAACAGCGACCCCTAAGTCGCCCCAAAGACGCATCCCAATGATAGTCGCAATAGCAGATGCGGAAATATTGACTAAGTTATTGCCAATTAAGATCAATCCAATCAAACGGTCAGGACGCTCAAGTAACTTCAAAGCTCTAATCGCCCCTTTATGGCCATTGTTGGCTAAGTGGCGTAGACGGTAACGGTTGAGAGTCATCATTGCGGTTTCTGAGCCTGAAAAATAGGCAGAGAATAGGATAAGCACTAGTAAAACGATCAGGAGTGCGCTTGTCGATATAGCGTCCAAAAAAGGCTCCAATGTGGCCAGTAAACTTAAGTAAATACCGACATTTAAAAAAAGTGTCAAGTCGGCCGCAGCAATAACTGCCCCAGCCGACATAAATGTTTAGTTGAGGATTAACTCTTTGACAATGCGCGCGCCAAAATATGCGAGCGAAAGTAAGGATGCGCCAGTCAGAGTATAAATGACTGCGGTACGAATTTTACAACCGACCCAATACTGTTGCCACAGCATAGTAATGTATACAAACCAAGCCATTATCGACAGAATTGCCTTATGACCTTTACCATCGGCGAACATATCTTCAAGGAAGATAAAACCAGTCGCGAGCGACAAACTGAGCAAGATAACGCCGATAATCACCAGATGATAAAGCTGTTTTTCAACTGTCATCAGCGGCGGAATGCCAGGGCTCAGCATAAATTGTTTTTTCTTCAGTTTATTTTGGATCATCGCCAGTTGTATCGCATACAGGGCGGCAATCATCAGGGCGCTGTAGGCCATGAGTGACAATACGACGTGGGCTAATACTTCAGGATAAAGCTCAAAATGCGTGATGAATTTAGGTGGCAATAACCAGAGTAGGGCAACCGAAAGCACTGAGCAGGCGTAAACCACGGGCACGACGACGATGACTTTCAGCCTGAACATCAATATCGTAAAAGTAAAAGCGATAATCCAGTTCACTAAGGAAATCACATTCGTCAGGCTAAAGTTTTGGCCATCTGTGGTGAAAATCACTTGTGATAATGCTGCGGCATGTAAAATAACCGCAATAGCGGCAAAACCTGCGACAGCACGGCGATTCGGACCGTCTGGGTGAAACAATCTACTCGTCACTAGTACCAATGCAATGCAATAAAAAAACATGGCTGAGGCAGAAAAGATGACCATGGGTAATTAACCTATTTGTGTAGTTAAAGGTGCCTTAAAAACGGGGCATACAGATCAATATTTTCCCTAGAATAACATGAGCAGTCGGCAAATGGGCAGTGACATGAGTTGCAAAATTTAGCAGATTCTTATTGTTAGGGTTAAATAGTGTGTCGATGACAATAAAACATGACTCAGCGCAAGTAAAACACTTAACCACAATCAAGATGGGTGCAGCAGTAGCATAATGCGCATGCATCGTTATAATACAGCCCATCAATCGAGATTCTTAAAGGTATAGAACAGGACGATGTTTGAGAACCTAACCGACAGACTGTCACGCACACTGAAAAATATCAGTGGCCGTGGTCGCTTAACTGAAGAAAACGTTAAGGAAACCCTGCGCGAAGTGCGTATGGCACTGCTGGAGGCCGATGTTGCCCTGCCTGTGGTGCGCGAATTCGTTAATAATGTAAAAGAACGTGCCGTTGGCCAAGAAGTCTCTAAAAGCTTAAGCCCAGGTCAAGCCTTTATTAAGATAGTTCAAAGTGAACTTGAAAAATCCATGGGTGAGGCGAATGAAGCCCTAGATTTAGCCACTCAGCCGCCAGCTGTGATTATGATGGCGGGTTTACAAGGTGCAGGTAAAACCACCAGTGTGGCCAAACTGGGTAAATTTTTACGCGAACGCCATAAAAAATCGGTATTAGTCGTCAGTGCTGACGTTTATCGCCCCGCGGCGATTAAACAGCTTGAGACGTTAGCCCAAGAAGTGGCGGTGGAGTTTTTCCCATCGGACGTTAGCCAAAAGCCAATCGACATTGCGAAAGCGGCGATTGCCCACGCTAAATTAAAGTTTATCGATGTGGTGATCCTCGATACCGCGGGTCGTCTGCATGTCGACGAAGCCATGATGGACGAGATCAAAGGCTTACACGCAGCGGTCAAGCCTATCGAGACCTTGTTCGTTGTTGATGCTATGACAGGTCAAGATGCGGCGAACACGGCTAAGGCGTTTAACGAAGCTTTACCACTGACAGGGGTGATTTTAACCAAAGTCGATGGTGATGCGCGCGGTGGTGCGGCGTTATCGATTCGCCACATTACGGGCAAGCCGATTAAATTCCTCGGTGTGGGTGAAAAGACCGACGCGTTAGAGCCATTCCATCCAGACCGTATTGCCTCACGCATTTTGGGCATGGGCGATGTGTTATCGCTTATCGAAGAAGTTGAGCGCGGCGTCGATAAAGAAAAGGCCATGAAGCTGGCTTCGAAAGTGAAGCAAGGTGGCAGTTTCGATTTAGAAGATTTCCGTGAGCAGTTACAGCAAATGAAAAACATGGGCGGCATGATGAATATGCTGGAAAAACTGCCCGGTGTCGGTCAATTGCCCCCTGAAGCCTTAGCGCAAATCCAAGACGGCAAGATGACGGGCCAAATGGAAGCCATCATTAATTCGATGACTTCCAAGGAGCGTAAGAACCCTGATTTAATCAAGGGCTCACGCAAACGTCGCATCGCAGCTGGTTCTGGCACGCAAATTCAAGATGTAAACCGTTTATTGAAACAGTTTACTCAAATGCAAAAGATGATGAAAAAAATGTCTGCTAAGGGCGGCATGCAAAAAATGATGCGCGGAATGCGCGGCATGATGCCGCCAGGAATGAAGTTTCCGGGACGTTAATCGGGCATTTTTAGTTAAACTTAGCACTTTATCAGTCGGTTGACTCTGGCAACAATGAACCGCTTACTGAGGGCACAGGCGTAATAATCGCCATCTTTGGTTGCATTCGTTGGAAAGTCAGGTAAAATCTTCCGGCTTTCTATCTGGGACTCTTCGCGAACACGGGGTTCCAGTTTTTATTTTTGCTTCAAGCAAATCATTAGAGGATTGAAAACGCATGGTTACCATTCGTTTAGCTCGTGGCGGCGCAAAAAAGCGTCCATTTTACAACATCGTTGTTGCTGATAGCCGTAACGCTCGTGACGGTCGTTTCATCGAGCGTGTTGGTTTCTTCAACCCATTGGCCCGTGGCCAAGAAGAAACTTTACGTTTAGACCTAGCTCGCGTTGAGCACTGGGTTTCTAACGGTGCAGCTGCTACAGAACGTGTAGCAAAACTGATCAAAGACGCTCGTAAAGCAACAGCTTAATAGCGTTAAGGTATAGATTGATGAGCAGTAACCAACAGCCAGTCGTACTGGGGAAATTAGGCTCCTGTCATGGCATTAAAGGTTGGCTGAAAATCACCGCCTATACCGATTCTGTTGAAGGTATCTTTGACTATTCACCTTGGCTTATTAAAGAAAATGGTGAGTGGCGCGAAATAAAGGTCACCCAGTGGCGTTATCAAGGCAAGGCTGTTGTTGCCTTACTTGATGGCGTAGAAACACGGGAGCAAGCGCAAATGCTCACAAATTGTGAGATTGCGATTTTGCCGGAACAGATGAACGATTTGCCAGCAGATGAATTCTACTGGCGTGATCTCATCGGTTGCGAAGTGGTCAATACAACAGGCTATAACATGGGAATTGTCGATCAGATCGTGGAAACAGGATCGAACGACGTATTACTCGTTAAAGCCAACGCTAAAGATAGTTTCGGCAAAGTGGAACGTATGATCCCCTTTGTCCCTGAGCAGTTCATCAAAACGGTGGATCTGCAAGGTAAACAGATTTTAGTGGATTGGGATCCTGACTTCTAAGTCGAGGTACAACAGATGTGGTTAGGGGTAATAACCCTGTTCCCAGAGATGTTCCGTGCCGTGACAGACTTTGGTGTTACGGGTCGAGCCGTGAAAAACGGCCTGCTCGAGTTGCACACGTGGAATCCCCGTGATTTCACCCATGATAGACATAATACGGTAGATGACAGGCCTTACGGCGGTGGTCCCGGAATGTTGATGATGGTGCAACCCTTGCGCGATGCCATCCATGCAGCGAAAGCCGCAGCGGGTGAAGGTGCTAAGGTGATTTACTTGTCACCTCAAGGACGCAAGCTGGACCAGCAAGGCGTCACTGAGTTGGCTCAATCATCACGTTTGATTTTGGTCTGTGGTCGATACGAAGGTATTGACGAACGCATCATTCAAACGGAAGTGGATGAAGAGTGGTCGATAGGGGATTACGTGCTTTCGGGCGGCGAATTACCGGCGATGACTCTGATAGATTCAGTATCGAGATTGGTTCCTGGCGTGCTAGGAAAACAAGCTTCGGCGGAGCAAGATTCTTTCTCCGACGGTTTACTGGATTGTCCACATTACACTCGCCCTGAAAGCTTGGATGGTCTTGACGTACCGGCAGTGCTGCTAAGTGGCAACCACGAACAAATTAGACTCTGGCGTTTACAGCAAAGCCTTGGTAGGACTTTACTTAGACGGCCAGAATTATTGCAAAATCTAGCTCTGACTGACGAACAAACGACTCTATTAGCGCTGTTCGTTGAAGCAATGAACAAGCATGCTTAGTCGTAGCTCAGTTAATTCTAGAACGGAGTAAGTTATGAACAACATCATTAAAATGCTCAACGATGAGCAAATGAAACAAGACGTACCTGCATTTGGTGCTGGTGATACAGTAGTCGTTCAGGTTCGTGTTAAAGAAGGCGATAAAGAGCGTTTACAGGCTTTTGAAGGCGTTGTAATTGCTAAGCGTAACCGTGGTCTGCACTCTGCATTCACAGTACGTAAAATCTCTAATGGCGAAGGTGTTGAGCGTGCTTTCCAAACGCACAGCCCACTGATCGCTAGCATTGAAGTTAAGCGTCGTGGTCGCGTTCGTCGCGCCAAACTGTACTATCTGCGTGATCGTTCAGGTAAATCTGCACGTATCCGTGAGAAGCTGGCAACTAAGTAATAGTTACCGCTACAGAAAACAAGACGTAGTGTTCGCACAGAAAACCGCCCTCGTGGCGGTTTTTTGTTGCTGTTTTTTGAGTATTTATACTTGATCTAAAGAGAATGAACAGGCATAGTGGTCGCCTAATTGTAATGATGTAGCATTACAAAAGTACATTGCGATAGATTTACGCTATTTTTCTTCCGAAATGAATGCCCAAGCTGACTTGAAGTCCTGCTTCGACAACTGGGTTAAACACTAAGTCTTAGGTGGTAAGCATGCAACAAGATACGATTAACAACGTACACATCAGTTCAGAGAAAGTCTTAATCACGCCGCAAGAGCTTAAAAATGCCTTGCCACTCTCTGAGCATGCTTATCGTTATATCCTCAATGCCCGCAAAACCGTGGCTGATATCGTCCATAAGCGCGACAATCGAGTATTGATCGTCACTGGCCCTTGCTCCATCCATGATATCGCCGCCGCTAAGGAATACGCTTTAAGGCTTAAAACTCTGCACGATGAACTCAGTGATGAGTTTTACATCTTAATGCGAGTCTATTTTGAAAAGCCGCGTACCACGGTAGGTTGGAAGGGCATGATCAACGATCCCGATATGGATGAATCCTTCGATGTCGAAAAAGGCCTGAAAATGGCCCGTGAGCTGATGATTTGGTTGGCTGAGTTAGGACTGCCTGTTGCCACCGAAGCACTCGATCCTATCAGTCCTCAGTACATTTCTGAGCTTGTCACTTGGTCTGCCATTGGCGCTCGCACCACTGAATCGCAGACCCATAGAGAAATGGCATCGGGTCTTTCTATGCCGGTGGGCTTTAAAAATGGCACCGATGGTAAGCTCGATGTAGCGATTAATGCGCTAAAATCGGCGGCCAGTAGCCACAGATTTATGGGCATAAACCAACAGGGCCAAGTCGCATTATTGCAAACTGCAGGTAATCCCGATGGCCATGTGATTTTACGCGGTGGTGCAACGCCCAACTATGATGCGGCGAGTGTGGCAGAGTGTGAAACGCAGCTCCATAAAGCCAAACTCAATGCACGTTTGATCATCGATTGCAGCCATGGCAATTCATCCAAAGACTACAGCCGCCAAAAGCCTGTCTGTGAAAATGTGTTCGAGCAGATTTTTAACGGCAATAAGTCGATTATTGGCGTCATGCTAGAAAGTCATTTAAATGAAGGCAATCAAAGTTGTGATAGGCCATTAAGCGAGCTAGCTTACGGTGTTTCTGTAACAGATTCTTGTATTAGTTGGGAAAAAACAGAAACCATTTTACGGGAAGGCGCAGCGAAGTTATCTTCAATACTTCCAACGCGTTTCGATATGCTTAAAGTAGCTAACGCTTAAATTAGTTACAGCTTAATGGACTCAGGTATGAATGAAAAAACAACGGCCGAATTAGAACACCTTCGCGGCCTGATTGATGGTGTTGATCAGCAATTACTGCACTTACTGCGTAAGCGCTTGGATCTCGTGGCGCAAGTGGGCACGGTGAAACACGGCGCCGGTTTACCTATTTATGCACCTCAGCGTGAAGCAGCCATGCTGGCTAAACGCCGTGAAGAAGCAAAAACTATGGGAATCGAGCCGCAGTTGATCGAAGATATTTTGCGTCGCTTGATGCGTGAGTCTTATCTCAATGAAAAAGATGTTGGCTTTAAGCAAGTTAAAAAAGATCTCGGCTCAGTGGTGATTGTCGGCGGTAAAGGGCAACTCGGTGGACTGTTCTCACAAATGCTGACCTTATCTGGCTACCAAGTGAATCTGCTCGATAAAGATGATTGGCAGCAAGCGGATAACCTATTTGCCGATGCGGGGATGGTGTTAGTGACTGTGCCGATTGCGATTACTTGCGAGCTTATTCGTGAAAAACTGACCCAATTACCAGCCGACTGCATTCTGGCGGATTTGACCTCCATCAAGACTGAGCCAGTTAAAGCCATGCTTGAGGCGCATTCTGGTCCCGTCGTTGGTTTTCATCCTATGTTTGGCCCTGATGTGGGCAGTCTGGCGAAGCAAGTCGTGGTGGTGTGTCATGGTCGCTCGCCGGAAAAATACCAGTGGTTGCTTGAGCAGATCGCCATTTGGGGGGCGCGGATTGTCGAAGCAGAACCAGAGCGTCACGACAATGCGATGCAGCTAGTGCAGGCAATGCGTCACTTCTCGACCTTTGTGTATGGTTTGAATCTGTGTAAGGAAGAGGCAGATATCGATACTTTACTGCAATTTAGCTCGCCGATTTACCGATTAGAATTGGCTATGGTAGGGCGCTTATTCGCCCAAAGCCCAGAGCTTTACGCCGATATTATTTTTGCCCAGCAAGATAGCCAGCATGCTATTGGTGATTATTTAGATAACTACCGTGAAGCGTTAGAGCTACTAAAACGGGGTGACAGGAACGAGTTTATTAAGCAGTTCCAAAGTGTCGCCAAATGGTTTGGGGATTTTGCACCTCAATTCCAGCGTGAAAGCCGTATTATGCTGCAGTCGGTTAATGATATGAAAACCAATTAATAAATAAACAGTTACTTTTTAAAACGCCCATCATTGATGGGCGTTTTTTTATGGATTTTTAACAGTTCACATTGTATTAATTAGCAATTGCTTAAGGTGATCTTTCTCTAACATTTAGCATCTCACTTTAGAAATGACTGTCGCTTATGGCACGTTTAGGTAGACTAGTTTTAAACATGCAAAAATAAAGCATGAATTTAAATTAGGAGTCTATCCATGTTCTGTATTCAGTGTGAGCAAACCATTCGTACACCCGCTGGCAATGGTTGTAGTTATTCCCAAGGTATGTGTGGCAAGTTGGCGGCAACGTCCGATCTGCAAGACTTGCTGATTTACATGCTACAAGGCGTGTCTGTATATGCGGTTAAAGCTCGCGAGCTGGGCATTATCGATGCTGAAATTGATAGTTTTGTGCCTAAAGCCTTTTTCGCGACCCTCACCAACGTCAACTTCGATGATGAGCGCATTATGGCCTATACCCAGCAGGCGGCTAAGTATCGTGCTCAGTTAAAAGCTTCTTACGAAGCGGCTTGTGAACAAGCCGGTATTGCTGCTGAGCAAGTGCCGCAAGTCGCTCAGTTAGTGCTGGGGACCAGTAAGATTGAAATGCTAGCGCAGGCGCCGATTGCACTGCTGAATAAAGATAAGCATGAAGTTCATGAAGACATCATGGGATTGAGGTTATTGTGTTTATATGGCCTTAAGGGCGCAGCTGCTTATATGGAGCATGCTCGCGTGTTGGATCAGACTGATGCTGATGTGGCAGGGCGCTTCCATGAAATCATGTCTTTCTTAGGTGAGCCGAGTGTAGATGGCGATAAGCTGTTTACTACGGCTATGGACATAGGTCAGTTGAACTACCGCATAATGGCAATGCTGGATGCGGGTGAAACTCAGGCCTTTGGTCATCCTGAGCCAACTGTGGTCAACACTAAGTCAGTTAAGGGCAAAGCCATACTAGTCTCTGGCCATGACATGAAGGATTTAGAGCTTATTCTCGAGCAGACTGTAGGCAAGGGTATCAATGTGTTTACCCACGGTGAAATGCTTCCTGCACTGGCGTATCCAGCCTTTAAAAAATATGCACATCTTGTCGGAAATTACGGCAGTGCTTGGCAGAATCAACAGCAAGAATTTGCCAATTTCCCTGGTGCTGTGGTGATGACATCTAACTGTATTATCGATCCAAATGTGGGTAGTTATAGTGATCGTATCTTTACTCGCAGCATAGTGGGTTGGCCTGGTGTGGTGCATATCGAAGGAGATGATTTCTCGGCTGTCATTGATAAAGCGTCAGCCTTAGAAGGCTTTATCTATGATGAAATCCCACACACTATCACTATTGGTTTTGCCCGTAATGCCTTGATGGCCGCAGCGCCCGCCGTGGTTGAAAATGTGAAGAGTGGTGCGATTAAGCATTTCTTCCTTGTTGGCGGTTGCGATGGCGACAAAGCCGACAGAAGCTACTTCACTGAACTTGCTAAATCCACACCTAAGGATTCAATAATCCTGACGCTAGGCTGTGGTAAGTACAAATTCAATAAGCTCGAATTTGGTGACATTAACGGTATTCCACGTTTGCTCGATGTGGGCCAATGTAACGATGCCTATTCAGCGATTCAGTTAGCGATTGCATTAGCTGAAGTGTTTGAATGTGATATCAATGAATTACCTCTGAGCTTAGTGCTTTCTTGGTTTGAGCAAAAAGCCATTGTAGTACTGCTGACACTGTTGTCACTTGGCGTTAAAAATATTCGAACAGGCCCGACGCCACCTGCGTTCCTGACGGCCAATTTAGCCAAAATTTTGGAAGATAAGTTTGGCTTGCGTAATACCACGACAGTCGAAGCCGATTTAAAAAATATGTTAAACGTGGCTTAAATCAACCAAGAATTGTTGCTGAACTGCGGTTTTGGCTTGTTTACTGAGGCCGCAGTGTTTTGTGGGTAAATGCTATGAACATGAGTGTGATAGCGGGAGCGCGGGCATTATCGGTTTCGCCCCATAAACCTGGAAGTGTTAATCAATTAGTGTGCGTCGAACGCTGGAATGAAACCTCGGATGTTGTGAGTTTTCGTTTTCAAGCAGGCGAGCCGATGAAGTTTGACTATAAACCCGGTCAGTTTATGACCTTTGTGCTTGAGATTAATGGCGAGCAAGTGTGCCGCAGTTATACCTTGTCATCATCGCCATCTAGGCCCTATTCCTTGATGGTGACGATTAAGCGTGTTGCGGGTGGACTCGTATCTAATTATCTTATCGACAATCTATTACTCGGCCAGAGTGTACGAGTGCTGCCGCCCGCGGGGCAATTTAATCTGTTTGATATTGCTCGGCTAAGCCATACACAGCCAGAGACTGAAAAGTTAGATGCTAATCTGTTAGCTATAACGGTGCAGAAATACCTTTTTTTGAGTGCTGGTTGCGGTATTACCCCCATGTACTCTATGTCGCGTTATCTGACTGATACGCAAATTGGTGCTGATATTGCTTTTGTGCACAGTGCGCGATCAGAGAATGATATTATTTTTAAGTCATCATTGGCGACTATGGCCAACCGTTTTAATACATTTAAGCTCAGCTATGCACTTGAGACTGTCACTGAAACACTGGGGTGTTCACCAAAGATAGCATTCGATTTCGGACGGTTAAGTGCACAGATGCTACAAACCTTAGTACCTGATTTTGCAGAGCGTACTATCTACCTTTGTGGGCCAGAACCTTATATGCAAGCGGTAAAAGCCTTATTGGTCGAACTCAATTTTGATATGGGTCGGTTATACCATGAGAGTTTTGCCACGGCCGAGAAAGTTGCCCGCAGTCAGCTTATGCAAGCAAACTCGTCAGATGGAACGAGTGAAAACCCACCAGAAGTGGCTTTCGCCTTGTCTATTGGCGATCGAAGCACGACGCTAAATCAAGGGCAAAGTCTGCTTGAGGGAATTGAGGCGGAAGGGTTGCCGATTATTGCGGCCTGTCGTTCGGGCGTTTGCGGCGCGTGTAAGTGTCAAGTCTTGGAAGGAGAAACAGTATCCACGAGCGTGATGACACTGACTGCTGCAGAAATTGAGGCCGGTTTTGTACTCGCTTGCTCCACAACATTAGCATCCGACGTGACACTTAAACTTTAACGTGCTGCTAATTAGCGTCATTTACTTATGACTTATTTTTAAATGGATGGAAATATTTCTAATCCTTAGTTGCGCTTATCTCAGTGAGAACGTAAGGTTAATGACAAGGGCGTATGATGTTTGCGCCCAGTCTATTAGTCTGGCTGGAGTCTCTCAATGACAATGACAACCACTTATGCCGCAAAAATTGAAGACCGTACTCTGGGACATTTGTTGTACGCCTTGATGTCGGGTTTTCCCTTATTATTACTTCCCGTGCTGCTAAGTTTGTTCATTAATGTTTCCCAACGCCAATTCCATGGTAATCCATTATTGGCGTCGCATTTACGTTGGCAACGGCATTCTAATCTCGCTTTTCTTGGCTTGCTAGTGCTTGGCTATTGCGTTCCACTGACTTGGCTCAGTCTTTCGATTTATCTCTTTGGGATCATTTGGTTTTGCCACAGGATCATTAAAGGGTGGTTAAGTCTATTGGATGGTTTAGAAATCTAAACTTGTGCTAGAGTCTCTAAATTGATGATTTTTAGAGGCTCTTATGTCCAGCTACCAAATTTTGTGTGTCCTCTGCGCGTTGGCGCTAGTGACTTCGGTTATCTCCTCTCGCGTCCATAAACTGCAGGAAACTGTTGCCATTACTGCTATTGCCCTAGGAATGAGTTTGTTGTTGCTCCTTGGGGGAAAGGCTTTAGGTGGGGACGTTTATGTGTATTTTGTCTCTGGCTTAGAGAAACTCGATTTTCAAGCTTTACTGCTCAATGGCATGCTCGGTTTTTTACTCTTTGCCGGCGCATTACAAATCCGCTTAAAAATACTGAGGCATCAAAAGTGGGAGATCCTAATCCTTGCTTTTATAAGCACCTTATTGTCGACATTTATTATAGGTGGGCTGTTATTTTGGTTCGCGCCTATGCTGGGTCTCACGCTACAATTCAGCCACTGCTTACTGTTCGGCGCCTTGATTTCGCCCACCGATCCTATCGCTGTTTTGGCTATTTTAAAGAAAATGGGTGCGCCGGAAGATATTGCGATTCAAGTAGAAGGAGAATCTTTATTTAACGATGGCATAGGGTTAGTGATTTTTGTGGCAATATCGCAATTGGCTTTCTCCACCGAGCCACTGACGTTTATCCATATCTCTGAGTTATTTATTCGTGAGGCTGTAGGTGGGGTTATTTACGGTGGCGTGCTTGGTTTTCTGCTGCATCATTTTTTCCGCTACTGCGAGGAAGAAACGCAATTAATGCTGGTTACCCTGCTGATCCCAACCGCGGGATATGTCATGGCGGATGTGCTTGGTGTTTCTGGTCCTTTAGCTATGGTGAGTGCGGGGATCATCATAGGAAATTTCAGCGTGCCTAAGTTTTTTGCTCGCAACGAGCGAGTGAAACTATTTACTTTTTGGTCGCTGATTGAATCCTTCTTTAATGCCTTACTCTTCCTATTGCTTGGTTTATTACTTTTGTTAGTCACTTTTAAAGCGCCATTGTGGTGGTTTATGTTTGTGGCTATACCAATAGTCTTGTTGGCGCGTGCAATGAGTGTGTTATTACCTTATTTGGGCTTTCGATTGTTTAAGTCATACAACCCCTATGCAGAGACGATTTTGATTTGGGGTGGTTTAAGGGGAGGATTAGCCCTCGCTATGGCGATGAGTTTGCCTGAGGGTATCGTCATAGATGCTATTGGTGGTGTAGATCTGCGGGAGTTGTTGTTAGTGATGACCTATGCCGTCGTCGTATTTTCGATTCTAGTGCAGGGCTCTACTATGACAGGGCTTATCCGTAGGAGTAATGCCGTTACTGAACCATCGAGTGCTGTTGGCTCTTATTAAAATGCATAAAGGCTCACTGCGCTGCAATACTAAACAATATTAAGCCTGCTAGTCATCACACTGGCTAGCAAGCTTGTCTGAGTCAATTAGGGATAAAAGAAGCCTCATTTATCCCTTAACACATTTCGAACTAACCACATTTCACTTTAAATTAAATCACTCAAGATCAAAGCTTTAGTTCGCCCGATATAATTCCCGTACCACAGCGCTTATTAAGTTAAGCGACTCATGGTCATCACTGCTAGCTAGTGGACAATTGAGTATCAATCCATCCACTTTAAGCTGTTTAATTCCTTGTGTTTGAACCAATAGGGCATCATCTGATACGGCATAACTTGGGTTGATTAAAATCGGCAAATGGCTCGTGGCTTTAATCTGGATCAGACTCGCTAAATCGAGTGAAGGTAGATTGGCGTTATTTAAGGTTCTAATGCCTGAGTCACACAGAACCAGTTGCTGATTGCCTTGGCTTAAAATGACTTCTGTTGCCGTGAGTAATTCTTCAAAACTTGCCATATCGTTACGCTCAAGTATTAAAGGTATCGGTAGGGTTCCTGCTTGAGTCAGTAAGGTTTGATTAAACATCTGCTTGCCAGCGAGGAATAACATATCGGCGTGCTGGACTGCTAATGGCATATCGGCTTCTTGCGCTATGGCAATAATGCACACTAGGCCATATTGATGCAGGATTTGGCGTAGTTTAGCGAGAGTAATTTCTGCCATAGTCAGTTGATTAACAGCGCTGAGTAAAACGGCTTGGAATCCCGCTTCTTTAAGCTGCTTCACTTGCTGCTCGAAAGCCGATAATGCTAAATGTGAAATGTCATTATTCAGTGTGATTTGGGCTATGGCACAGACATGCCCTGCACCGATTGTCATTGCGCCACAGTTGATTTCACTGGCTTGCTCTTTATAGACTTTGCTATATCGAACTGGACTGGCATTAGAACCATTTTCGCTGATGACTTGATCCTTAGAGGTGCTGGGCTCAATCAGTAGCTGGCTGTTGCTCAGCTGTGTGGGCTTGACTGTTTCACAAGGATAACAGCCTAATACTTTGATAAAACGGGTGATTCGCTCGAGTTGCTTTAAACCCGCCTGCATGGATTCACTGGAGATATTCGCGTCGATATCCAAATAGAACATCTCTTCCCAAGGTGTTCCTGGAATCGGGCGTGACTCTAATTTGCTCATGTTTAACTGATGCGCTTTTAGAACCAGTAAGGCTTCCACTAAAGCACCGGCTTTTTGGCCTGTTGCCATGATCAATGTAGTCTTAGCGGGTAACTGCTCTGGTACGGCAACGGCTTTGCGAGCAACAACGATAAAGCGACTTTGGTTGATCTTCTGATTAGCTAAACCTGCTTCTATGGACTCAAGTTGATAGAGTGCACCACCTTCGGCGCTGCCAATCGCTGCTGCACTGTTATCTGGACTTTGGTTTACCTTTTCCATTGCTTCTGCGCTGCTTGAGCAGTATTCCAGTCTCAAGTTTTTGTGTTGAGTTAAATATCTGCTGCATTGGCTAATAGGCTGAGGGTGGGCATAGACAGTTTTGATCTCAGCTAATTTACTACCAGCTTTTCCTAGTAGGCAATGGCTGACTTCAATCGTCGTTTCGCCAACAATCGACAGACTGGTGTGCTGTAGCACGTCGTAGACTTCGTTGATTGAACCTGAAGATGTGTTCTCAATCGGCAGGAAACCATAATCAGCATGTCCAGACTCAACGACTTGCACTATTTCATCGAAACTTTGGCAACCTAAGTCCAGCATTTCAACTTGGCGACGTTGGCAATAGCGTGTAGCTGCGAGATAAGAGTATGAACCTCTAGCACCGAGGTAAGCGATACAATACTGTTGTTTTTGTGTCTCTGGATTGGCGCGGCCGTGAAGGTAAGCTTGTTGATTCAATACTGAATCTTCAATGATGCTCTGGTAAAGGGAGATAACATAGTGGGCATCTAATCCTTTCTCTCTGCCTTCTTTCACGAGTCGAGCGAGCAGTTCTTTTTCCCTTTGAGTATCTCTGATGGGTCTGACATCTACTTCTTTGCTACGGGCTACTTCTAAACTTAAGCGACGGCGCTCAGCGAGTAATGCCAGCAGTTCATTATCCAGATGGGTGATCTGCTCTCGGGTTTGATTTAAAGGCTGTGGTGTATGCATTCTGACCTCAATTGCCGCCATGTATTTTATCAATCGTTTAAGACAAAAAAGCCTCCCAGTTGGGAGGCTTTGGATTTTTACTTTCGTTTTTACACAGTAAATCCGCCTCCTAGAGTGGGGGTGTAAAAAAGAAAGTAAAAAAAGCTGCTGTTATCATTTTCATGGTCTTAAAACTAAAGGGCTAGGGCTTAGCTGTCAATCAAAACTTTCTTAAAGGTAATCTAAAAAAAGCGCACCCGAGGGTGCGCTGGTTTGGTTCAAGTATGTATATATGGTCAAGCGAGTTTATCCTCCTTATGGTCAGTGTGGGACAAGGTAACACATTCGTTTATCTTACATTTACGTGTAACAGTAAAACGTTGACAACTCACTAGATAACGACTTGCATTTACAATGAACATTAACAAGTACTTTATGCGGCATAGCGTATAACCTTGAAACTATGCAGTTTGCAGTACCAGCGAACTTACGTTGACATGTCTTGCACTTATATTTTAACAATTAACACTTGCATGGAGCTATAACATTAAAAACTAACACTAACAAAACGAACATTTAAAAATAAACGATTTACGGCTCATTGGTTGTACTAGGTACATTTTGCTGTAAGAACAGCTTAGCCTTGTCACGCGTTTAGGTCTTGCTACTTACATTATTACCATTATTACCATTATTACTTTTTAATTTAAAACCTAACATGTTAATACATGGAGCGTATAAAAAGCTCTCATTTACTGTTATTACAATTTTCGTCAAGTCTAGATTTCCTCCTTTTTAGTTGATAAGTAAACATTATTTAAGGTGTCTGTAAATATCAAAACTCAACTAATGGTAAACGTTAACACATTACATAAATAAACATTTATACGATTTACAGTTTTTACTATACAAATAACACTAAGTAAACTAATGACTTTTAATCAAACCAACGTATTGCACTTACATTAAACACTTACATTAAATCACACGCTAAAAACGCTAACTAACATATCAGTATAAATATGACTCTCTTCATATAACTAATCTACATCTCTACATCTAACTAAACGTGACAGTTGTTACCTCATTTATCTCAGTGTTTAGCAATCATTGGTGCCGGCCCATTTTACAATAAACGCTTTTATTCATGTAGCTTTTGTAAATGTGATTTTTGTTTATGTTTACCTGAGCCTCCATTGTGGATATAAAAAATTTGATAGTTAAAGATTTTGCTAATGTACTCGTTGTACTGTACTCGGCTCCTTATGTTAACTCTGGTATTCAGCAATGCCGCCTGTTTCTGGTGGTCATCCTGATATTGGGTCAAAATTGAGTACTGCTTTTAGTGAATGCCAACATACTTGATTGTTTCTAAAATCAAATTGTTCGCTCTTGTGTTGCCTCCTTTCCAAACTTGCTATTGAAAGTGGAACCTAGTTGAAAATAAAAATTGAACTTTTAAACGTAGAAATTATAAGTAAAATTAATCATTAACAGTAAACCTTAGTACTTAAAACTATATAGCTTAGATTAGTAGTGCTCCTTAGTTATATCCAGTAACGTTACTTAGAACTTAAGATCTGTTAATCAATATTTGTAAATCAAAATTTAAAGTAAATCAACATTTCAAACGATTTAAATCCGCACCACTTCGATTCTTGCTGTCACTTTGTAAAGTGTAGTAGGTATTTAGTCAAAAGAACTGTTTTTTTCATCATTAAAATGATTGCACTAAGCTTTTGTAAAAACTGTGATCTGATTAAATATTTCTACTTTATTGCTCTCAAAGTGATGCGTTTCTCGCACTCACCAGATTTAAATTATGCCGCATCTTCCTCCTCGTACTCGTCGTCAATTTCAACAACATTATTAGTCGGTGTTAGTGATGTGGAGCGTTGAGCTTCAGGTTTGTGTGTTATGCGATTGAGCTGCTTCTCTAATTTTTGGCCCATAGCGTTAATCGCAGTATATAAATTTTCATGTTTTGCTTGAGCGAAGAGTTCTCCATTTGGGATGCCAACCGATGCTTCAATTTTGAAACCAGGTTTCTCCTCCGTAATGATTACATGGGGATTTATCATTTGCACATCATGCCTTGAAAGTTTTTCAAAACGGCTTTCAATGCGTTCGCGAATAGGAGATGTGACTTCAAGTTGCTTGCTAGTAATCTTTAGCATATTTCGAACCTTCTGTTGTTTCCTTGGATTTCAGATTACCAAGGTTCGCACTATAAAACGAGATGTAGATCACGTTTTTGTGCCCATTAGATACTGTTCGTTGGATATTTGATCACTTAGACAAATATCAATAATTCTTGGCCCAAAAGCCTTGTATTGCCAGCTAAATGGGGTCATATTCGATGGGATAACTCCGCAGTCTTTGCCCTTATTTACTTATATTTACTTTAAGTTTCATCCCGAATCCCGATAAAATACCTCTACTTATTCCATTCGGTCACTTTGAGTTTGCCCATTTTATGAATACTGAACACGTTAAAATTAAGGTCTGGGATTTACCCACGCGAATTTTCCATTGGGGCATGGTGTGTCTGTTGGCACTTTTATGGTGGAGTGCCGATGCGGGCGAAATGCAGTGGCATCAAATTTTTGCTTATAGTTTGCTGATCCTTATTGGATTTAGGATCCTCTGGGGGCTCATTGGTAGCGATACGGCAAGGTTTAGCCACTTTGTTCATCACCCCAAAGTTGTACTCGATTACTTGAGATCGATTCGAACTAAAGGGATGTCTGTGGTACTTGGACACAATCCTATCGGTGGCTATATGGTCATCGCGTTGATTGGGATTATTAGCCTTCAATTAGTTACAGGCCTTTTTGCGACCGATGATATTTTTACCGAAGGTCCGCTATATAGCTATGTCAGTTCAGATACCAGTGGATTTTTGACTTGGTTACACAAAACGAACTTTAACCTTATTCTCTTGCTGAGTGCCATTCATGTACTGGCTGTGATTATTCATGCCATGAAAGGGGATAAGTTAGTTGGTGCTATGATCAGTGGTTACAAGAAAGTCTCGAAGGTTGCTTTTTCATCAAGTGCGAAGAGCGAGCTTCGATTCAAGTCTGAGTGGCTTGCTTTAGTGCTGTTCACAGTATGCGCGGCAGTGGTATTTGGCTATTTAATGTGGCCAATAGTGCAAGTTCTGTAGATTTATACTTAGTTTTGGAACAACAAAAAGCCTGCTATTTAGCAGGCTTTTTGATGGGGAAAACAACGTCAAACTAATCTTTCTTATAAATGTCGTGACAACTTTTACAGCTTTTTCCTGTGTCCATAAAGGCTTGTTTGATTTCAGCTTGATTACCTTTTTGAGCTACAGTAGCCAGAATGGCAGCATTCTCTTGGAAGGTTTTCATTTTTGCATCAAAATCAGCTCTGTCTTGCCAAACTTTGTCTAGGGCTTCGGTATCACCTTTGTCTGAGCCATCAATAAAACCTTCGAAAGGAATTTTGGATAATGCAGCAACATTCGTTGCGCGCATTGCGAAGGTTTCTGCTTCGAAAGGTTTTTTACCTTTCATCATGGCAGCCATATCGCCGAAGTTATAAGCAATAAGACCAAATGCAGATTGGCGGTATTCAATTGCATCTTTAGAGTCTTCGAAATTGTGTGCTTGTGCAGTTGAAGCCAATAAGGTACTGGCAACGAGAGTAAGTAGTAATTTTTTCATCGTATTCTCACAAATTAGCGTCGAAGTGTGACATTGCACGCCTATTGTACACAAATTAACTTGATGTACTAGAAGCAATTTTGTCAGTTTTTGTCTGGATCAGACTGCTAAACGTAACAATTTATTTGTAAGTAGGCGAAATCTGTTAGACTGCTAATGTAATGCTTGAACAGTACTTATGAGGGTGATTATGCGAGCTAACTGGGATCTAGTATTAGAAAAAATTTTGAGCCACAGCAATTATGAAGATCTTTCTGTGTTGTTTCATTTACTGTTAACCGAAGAAGAACGTAGTGCCGTTGCCGGACGTTTGAAGGTCTTTCAATTGCTGCTAGACGGGGAAATGAGTCAAAGGCATATCGCTGCGGAATATGAAGTCAGTATTGCAACGATTACACGTTGTTCTAATTATTTGAAGAATATGTCTTCTGAGCATAGGGCGAAAGTTCAAAAATTAATTGGTTAGTGTTCATGTGGATACAACTCTTGTGAATATCATCTGCTCCTACTGTGGTGAATAGAACTAAGCCTTAAGGCGTGATGGGAAGCTTATGACGACGATAGAGGGAACGACGAACCAGAATGTATAAGCCGTAGCTGAGTAAACAGATAGCCAGAATTGGGTAAAGATCCTTGGGAAGGAATTTAAAGATAGCCAGCGCCGCTAAGAGATAGATAAAAGGTAGAAAGTTATAAATTATCTCGGGAAGATAACCCGATTTACGCCGCTTAGCCGAGTCTGTTCGACGGTTTTGAGAACGCATAACGTAGATCCTCGCACCTAATACAAATACCACAGTTGCCGCTATCAAGGCATAGTTGATGTCGAGTGCAATAAAACTCGAACTACCGAGCGCCATATAGCCAAAAGGCAAAATTTCGTAAAGTGGTTTGGTTAACATAAGCACTCCGTCGCTTAACTTAGGTTGATATCAATATCTAATTGAAAATATTCATATAAAATTTGAATACTTCAATTTACCAGTCAGTTATTTATCTATTACGAATATTATAAACGCTTGTGTATAAAAAATGCACGACCTTAAATTAAGGGCGTGCATCTTCAAAGGTTAAACTATGGCAGTTTAATCACTTACGGATAAATAACTTCTCGTTTAACTGCTGGTATCAGGCTTTGTTTAGCCGCGGCAACCACAGCCGCCATTGCCGTCACAGCCAGTTTTAGGTGTGTCGCAGGCTTCGTGTTCTTCATGGTGGTGTCCATGATCGTGGTCTGAACCACCACAACAGCCGCCCGCTTCTTGTTTGCCTGAACCGCCACAGCATCCACCACCGTGGTCGTGATCATGTCCATGGCTTCCACAACCACCTTGGGCATGAATGTGGCCATGAGCGATTTCTTCGGCTGAGGCTTCACGAACGTCAACGATTTCGACGCTGAAATTGAGCGATTGGCCCGCTAAAGGATGGTTGCCATCGACGATAACCACATCGTCTTTCACTTCCATGACTTGAACTGGGCGCTGACCCATTTCAGTTTCAGCGATGAAGCGCATACCTGGGACGATATCTTCGATATCACCAAAGGCTTCTAATGGCACGGCTTGACGTAGGCCATCGTGATAAGGCCCATAGGCTTCTTCGGCGCTAATAGTGACATCGAGTTTTTCGCCTTTGCTTTTACCATCTAATGCGGCTTCTAAACCTGGGATCAGGTTTTCAGTGCCGTGTAGATATAGCATAGGTTCAGAGTCGAAAGAGTCTTCTAATAGTCTGCCTTCTTGATCTGATAAACGGTAATGAATGGTTACCGCGCTGTGTTGAGTGATCTTCATATCGCCTCCAATTCGTAATGTGCGCGCATAATAACGTGCTTTTTTAGTGCTGGCGATAATTTGAAGTGGCTTATGTTAGATATCGCACAGGTTTTTTTTAGGCAAATTTGTCGGTGCTTTACGGTAGAAAGGATGAGTAATGTGATTTTTGCTCGTTAGCCTGTTAATTTAGCCTGAGTGATGAGGTAGAACAAATAACGCATTATTTTAAAATGCATTATAAATAATCAGATGTAAAACAAGTGATTATCTAATGTTTTTCGTACCGTGTTACGTTGACGTCAACAGTTATCTGTTGCGTAAATCGCATTTTTACCCCTAGAAAACTTCATATTAACGAATCTTGATGCAGTATTTTATCGAGCGTTAATATTTGCCTATAAATAATCCATTTTAGGGGTTGACAAGCGCGGGTAAAAAAAGCAATTCTGTTTATCAAGAAATTAACATGGATTAGCCCAAACACATGCATAGCCTAGGTTTCGTAGTAACTACCATTATTACAACCACCACTACAACAACAGTGGGGGCGGGCTGATACACCCTAAAGAATTTTAACGATGAGCCCGCTTCCCACAAAGAAGCGGGCTTTTTTGTTTCTAGCTCTTATTTCTAAGTCGGGCGCGGTACAGGAGAACAAGATGAAAGTAATGAAATTTGGTGGTACCTCGCTTGCAAATTGGCAGCGATTCTCGATGGCGGCGGATATCGTTGCTAAGTCATCTAAGCTTGAACCCATAGCCACTGTGCTATCGGCCCCGGCGACTGTGACAAATGCGTTACTAGAAATGGTTGATGTAGCCGTTAAAGGTGAAGATTATTCGTCTGTGCTGCAGCATGTTGAGCGGGTATTTACCTCGCTATACCAAGATGCTGTTACTTCAATGTTGTCGAGTGAGCAGAGTGAACAGCTCTTTTCTGGACTTAATGCGCAGCTGGTGATTTGGCAGGATAGATTACGTGGCATTAGCTTACTGCAAGAGTGTCCCGATGGCATACGTGCTGAAATCGTGGTGGCAGGTGAGCGTTTATCTGCAGCCTTGATGGAACAAGTGATGCTATCTAAGGGGATCACGTCTGCTCAACTCGATCCTCGCGCCTTGTTTCTGGGTCGTGGTCGGCCGTTAGAATCCGTGGTCGATATCGCTGTGAGTAAGCCAAGGTTTCGTGCGTTGGCATTAGGTGAAAAGCGCGTATGGGTAATGCCGGGATTCACCGCCGCCGATGAACAGGGCAAAGTGGTGACGTTAGGCCGTAATGGTTCTGACTATTCTGCTGCCGTGCTCGCCGCCTGTTTAGATGCTTCGAGCTGTGAAATCTGGACCGATGTTGACGGTGTTTATAATACCGATCCCCGTGTGGTTGCCGATGCTAAGCTATTATCACAACTCAGCTATCAAGAGGCGATGGAACTCTCCTATTTTGGCGCTAAGGTGCTGCATCCTAAGACGATTGCGCCTATCGCCCAGTTCCATATTCCCTGTTATATCAAAAACAGTTTTAACCCCGATGCGCCCGGCACTCTGGTATCAAACCAAGCCGATGAAACCGGCTTGCAGGTTAAAGCTATCTCCAATTTAGATAACCAGACCATGTTCGATATATCAGGCCCGGGCATGAAAGGCATGGTTGGCATGGCGAGCCGTACTCTCGCGGCGATTTCCCGCAGCGGCGTGTCTGTGTCTTTAATCACTCAAAGTTCTTCTGAATACAGTATTAGTTTCTGTGTGGCGACGTCTGACTCGGCCAAAGTGAAATGGGCCTTAGAGCAAGAGTTTGAATTAGAAATAAAAAGTGATTTGCTTGAGCCTATCGCTATGCGCCATGAACTGGCAATTGTGTCCTTGATTGGTGATGGCATGCGCACCCATAAAGGAGTGGCGGCGCGTTTCTTCCAAGCGTTAGCGCAGGCAAGCGTGAACATTATCGCCATCGCCCAAGGTTCGTCCGAGCGCTCGATTTCGACTGTGATCGAGCAGCGTAAGACTAAGCATGCGGTGGCGGCTTGTCATCAAGGCTTTTTCGATGTGCAGCAGTATTTAGATGTGTTTTTAGTGGGTTGCGGCAATGTGGGCGCAGGCCTGCTCGAGCAGATAAAACAACAGTCCGCCATGCTTAAAGAGCAGCACATCAGTATCCGTGTTTGCGGTATAGTGAATTCGAACAAGATGTTACTCGACAGTGCGGGCATCGATTTAAGCAACTGGTCTAGTTTGCTTTCCGATAGTCAGCAAGCCTGTGATATTCCAGCGTTACTTGCATGGGTGAAAGAGCAACAATTACTGAATCCTGTGCTGGTGGATTGCACTTCGAGCGAGCAAGTATCGGATCTGTATTTGGATGTGATGAACTCTGGTTTGCATGTGGTCACGCCCAATAAAAAGTCGAACACTCGCGATTATGCTTATTATCAAGCACTGCGCCAAACGGCATTAAAACAGCGTCGCCAATTCTTATACGAAACCACAGTCGGTGCGGGTTTACCTGTGATCGATAACCTGAAAAAACTGTTATTTGCGGGTGACAAACTGCATAAATTTAACGGTATTTTATCGGGCTCTTTATCCTTTATCTTCGGCATGCTCGATGAAGGTATGACGCTTTCTGAAGCGACTGGTCTGGCACGGGAAAAATGTTTTACTGAGCCCGATCCCCGTGATGATTTGAGTGGTATGGATGTGGCGCGTAAGGTGCTCATTCTTGCCCGTGAAGTGGGACTAAAGTTAGATCTCAGTGATGTGCAGGTTGAATCTGTATTGCCAGCCGAGTTTGATGATTCAGGTGATGTTGAAAGCTTTATGGCACGATTACCGCAAGTTGATGCTGCAATTGCCGCAAAAGTGGCGCAGGCCAAAGCTCAAGGTAAAGTGTTGCGTTATGTTGGGCAAATTGAGGATGGTGTGTGCCGTGTGCGTATCGCCGAAGTGGATGCACAGGATCCGCTTTATAGCGTTAAAGGCGGTGAAAATGCCTTGGCGTTCTATAGCCGCTATTATCAGCCCATTCCCTTTGTGCTACGCGGCTATGGCGCAGGGACTGAAGTGACCGCTGCTGGTGCCTTTGCCGATGTATTAAGAACCTTGAATTGGACTCGTGAGGTGAGTGTATGAGTTTGACCGTTTACGCTCCAGCCTCTATGGGTAATGTGGGCGTCGGATTTGATTTACTCGGTGCAGCATTAGCGCCGATTGATGGTAGTTTACTGGGCGACAGAGTGACTATCGCCGCGGCAGCGTCGGGTGTGAGTTTGGCGCAGACTGGTGCTTGGGCCCATAAACTGCCTGAAAATCCGAAAGACAATATAGTGTACCAATGTGCCGAATTCTTCTTAACAGCCATGAGTAAGGAGTTTTTAACTGCGCAGGGTAAAGCAGATGAAGGCGTGGCACTCACACTGGAAAAGAACCTGCCCGTCGGTAGTGGGTTAGGGTCGAGTGCCAGCTCTGTCGTGGCGGCGTTATATGCCTTGAATGAACATTTTGATAGACCCTATAACGAGCAAGCACTGCTGGAACTGATGGGCGAGTTTGAAGGGAAGATCAGCGGCAGTGTGCATTATGACAACGTCGCTCCTTGTTACTTGGGCGGCATGCAATTGATGCTCAATGTGCCGGGTACAGTTTGCGAAGCAATACCCAGCTTTAAAGAATGGTATTGGGTTGTGGCCTATCCTGGGATTTCACTTTCAACGGCAATGATGCGCAAACTCATGCCAGATCAATATGATAAAAGTGTCACTATCGATTTTGGCCGTTATTTAAGCGCCTTTGTTCATGCGTCTTACCAGCAGAATGCCAAGCTTGCGATCAGCGTATTAAAGGATGTGTTAGCCGAGCCCTATCGCGCCGCCGCGATTCCGGGTTACGACAAGGCCAGAGCCGCTTTAGCCGATTTAGGCATGTTGACTACGGGGATTTCGGGCAGCGGCCCAACGCTGTTTTCGATTACCGATGATTTAGCCACGGCAAATACCGCTAAAGCTTGGTTAGAGGCGCATTATCTCACCGAGGTGGGTGGCTTTGCCCACGTGTGTCGCCTCGATGAGCAAGGCACGCGTAGAGTCGATTAATAGTTAATTTAGCTAAGACTAAGTACCCCAAATTAGCATTTAAGGTTTAGCATCAAAAGGTTGAGTTGAGCATGGAACTATATAATTTAAAACACCCTTCGCAGAAAGTGAGCTTTAAAGAAGCGGTACAACTGGGGTTAGGTAAAGACAGAGGTTTGTTCTTTCCTAGTCAAATACCCGTACTAGACGATATTGAAGGACTGCTGGCGTTACCATTCGTTGAGCGCAGTAAAAAAGTACTCGGCGCATGGCTTGCCTCTGAGTTAGGCCAAGATGCGGTCGATGAATTAGTTGAGCGTGCCTTTAACTTTGATTTACCTTTGGTTGCCGTCGATGAGCAGCGCGCTTGCCTCGAATTATTCCACGGTCCAACACTGGCGTTTAAAGATTTTGGGGCGCGTTTTATGGCGCAATGCGTTAATGCTTTTGTGGGCGACACGCGCTTAACCATTCTGACTGCGACCTCGGGCGACACTGGCGCAGCGGTTGCCGATGCCTTCTATGGGCTTGAGAAAGTCAATGTGGTGGTGCTCTATCCTAAGGGTAAGATCAGTGAACTACAGGAAAAGATGTTCACGACGTTGGGCAAGAATATCCATACAGTCGCCGTCTCGTCCGATTTCGATGCCTGCCAAGATCTGGTTAAGCGCGCCTTTGATGATCCCGAAGTCCGCGATGGGCTGAGCTTAAACTCGGCAAATTCTATCAACATCAGCCGCTTACTCGCGCAAATTTGCTATTACTTTGAAGCGGTTGCCCAATCTAAACAACGCCATGAAGCCGATCCTGTGATTTCAGTGCCAAGTGGTAACTTTGGCAACCTCACCGCAGGTTTATTCGCTAAAGCAATGGGATTACCAGTTAAACGCTTTATTGCCGCGACCAATGCCAACGATACTGTGCCGCGTTATTTAGACAATGGCCAATGGCAGCCCAATCCGACTCAAGCGACTATGTCCAATGCTATGGATGTGAGTGAACCCAGTAACTGGCCGCGTGTGGAAGCCATTTGTGAGAAATTAGGCTGGCCACTGAGTAGCTTAGTGGGTATTCGCTTATCGGAGGAGCAAACGTCACAGGCGCTGGCCGAGTTACACGCTCACGGTTATGTGTCTGAGCCCCACGCGGCGATTGCGGCTAAGGCCTTATCTTTAACCTTAGTGCCCGATGAAGTGGGTATATTTTTGGGGACGGCGCATCCCGCTAAATTTAAGGATGTTGTGGATAGAGAGTTAACGCTTAACTTACCCTTGCCGCCTGAGCTTGAAGCTGTTGCGAGTAAGCCCATCTTATCTGCGGAATTAGCGGCAGATTTTGCTGCATTAAAAGTGCATTTATTCAAAATATTAGCTTAAGGGCTTTAGCCCTACTGATGTCTGCCTAGCAGTGGAATAACATGGCGTAAAAGCAGGAAGGGAGCTTGGCTCCCTTTTTTTACAAGTGTGAGTTTTATGGTGAGGAATTGATGAGCTTGTGTTACCAGTGAACATAAAACAACCCTTAGTTAACTACATGATATTTAATTAATATTTGTAACTTTCTGTATTATCCTTGGTTTCTTATATGTGACATTGTTCACAATTTTATCTATTGCAATTAGTTATGTTCACCCGCGTGTTTAATCTGTGGGTTAATTGATTTGTCTAAATTTTTTCTGTTAAGTACATGTTTTTGCGTTTTAATATCTGGATGTGCGACCAAGCAGCATGAACTATATCGTCGCATTAACGTGGCCTACGATTTTGAAGTCACCCACTGCGATAGTTTTGCTTTAGTCACTGGGGTGAGCCGCCATGAAAACCGGCTTGATGAAGCTAAAGAGTCCGCCACGGCTCAGGGTGAGGAATTGGGGGGAACACACATAGTTTGGTTACAAGTCGATATGGGGGATCCCACTAAAGTTGTTGCTATTATTTATAAGTGTCTGATTTAAATTTATAAAACTTTATTTTATCCCCTGCGTTCAGGCTTAGCCTTTATCGCAGCATAGTGAGTCGTTTAGATCTCACTCTTGGCTGTTGTGCTTTTTTGTTATAATTCCTCGCCCTTTTTTAGGCTAATTACTGTGATCTCGCCGGTGTTTATGGCGCGCTATCTAAGTGACAACTACGCTTACTGAGGTAGAACTCCCTCGCGGAAGTCTGACGCTGAATCGTTATACTTCATCTTAATCAAGAGAGGATCATCAACTTAAGAGGCAAGTAACTTAGCCTATGCCATGGTTTAAATACGTTCCTGTCTTATTTATGTTTTTTTTAGTCTTGCCCGCTGTAAGTGCGTCGCAGGTCAATAGTTCTTTACCTTGTAAGAACACGATTAAAGTCGGTTACAACGATTGGCCTCCCTATGCTTGGCAAGATCCTCAAGGAGAAGCCCAAGGCTTAGATGTGGATCTGATGCGGGCATTTGCAGTGTATCTTGGTTGTGAAGTTCATTTTATTAATGTGCCCGCTAAGCGCTCGCATCAGATGTTGCGAGCAGGACAGTTAGATGTGTTGATGGGAGCGACTATGACGGATGAACGTCAAAACTATGCTCTTTTTTCAACCTATTACCGGGATGAAGAGCTGCGCTTATTTGTACTCGATGAGCAAAAAGATCAGATTAATATCGATAAATGGGAGGACATTTTTACCCAAAAATTGCGTCTACTTGTCCCTTCTAGCGGTTGGTATGGTGCAGATTATCAAGAATCTCAATATCGATTAGAGCAGGAGCACTTGTTAGTATTAAGTCCCGACTCAGATAAGTCTGTGCAAATGCTTATCTACGGTAGGGGAGATATGATCGTCGGAGATACCTTAGCTATGCCCTATATCGCCAGCCAGCATCAACGCATCAAGCTAGTACCACTTAAGTTAGTGTTAGATCAAAACCATATTCATTTAATGTTCAGTAAAGCGAGTATCAAGATAAGCCAGTTAGAGCAGTTTAATCATGCGATTAAGGCATTGATGGATAACGGTGAAATTGCACGAGTGATCAATAAATGGCAACAAATGACACTGGTGAAACAGTCTAATATGAGCCGCCTAAACAGTCCGCTAAAGACGCTGTATGTCAGCCCTTAACATTAGCCCTTCACGTTAGCCACTCATGTCCGACTCTGGTATATTTTTATCCTAGTGCAATATGGTAACGCTATGATCTTTGATGTTTTCCTCTAAAGAATCTTGTCTTTTATTCAGTTGTTCCTCCGCGATTTAAGATGTGACACATTTGCTAAAACTTCTCTGACTTGAAGTTACTGAACTCTCTATCAAATTCTGCTAGCTTGTTGGGCTCAATTGTCATGCTTTGGACTTGATTGTGGTTTTTTACAAAAGCCCATGGCAAGAATTTCTTCGCTAAATCTGCTAGCAAAATCTCGTAGTAAAGAGTCTATTGCTAAAAAATAACAATAGGATAGAGGTCATACATGAAACTTCGCCATTCTGTCGCCTGCTGTATGCTTGCCCTAGGCACATTAACAGCGTTCCAAACCATCGCTGCCGATGCGGTGAGCAATCAAGGGTATTACCGTGCGCCCGCGTTGCACGATCAAACCTTAGTCTTTACTGCAGAAGGGGATTTATGGACTCAGACCTTAGGTCAAAAAGCGGCTACTCGCTTAACGAGTTTACCTGCGGAAGAGCTAGGGGCGACTATTTCGGCCGACGGTAAGTGGGTTGCTTATGTTGCCAACTATGAAGGCGCGAGCGAAGTGTATGTGATCCCCATTACGGGCGGTGTGGCTAAACGGGTGAGTTTTGAGAATAGCCGTGTACGAGTTCAGGGCTGGACTGCCAAAGGTGAGATTTTATATTCCACCGACACGGGCTTTGGTCCTGCTAATAATTGGATGCTGCGCAGCGTCGATCCTCAAACCCTCACCACCACAGATTTACCCTTAGCCGATGCAGTTGAAGGTGTGATTGATGATCGCAATGAATACGTGTACTTCACCCGCTTTGGTCTGCAAGTGACTGGCGATAATGCCAAAGTGTACCGTGGCGGTGCAAAAGGTGAATTATGGCGCTTTAAACTCGGCAGCAAAACCGAAGCACAGTTGCTCAGCGGCCAACACGACGGCTCAGTGCGCCAACCTATGCTATGGCAGGACAGACTCTATTTTATTAGCGACAGCGATGGCAACGACAACCTCTGGTCGAGTGCGCTCGATGGTTCAGGTGCAAAACAGTTGACTCAATTTAAAGATTGGCAAGTCCGCGGTGCGCGGATGGACCAAGGCAAAGTGGTATTCCAGTTAGGTGCGGACATCCATGTGTTTGATATTGCGGCCGCTAAAGACTCGTTACTCAATATTGAACTCATTTCCGATTTTGCCGAGCGCCGTGAGCATTGGGTGACAGAGCCTATGGATTACGCTTCTTCGACTAATTTGGCCCCCGCTGGCGATAAAGTGGTGATCACCGCCCGCAGCCACGTGGCGATCGCGGGTATTGATGGCTCGCGTTTAGTTCAAGTTGCACTGCCGGGGACTTATCGCGTAAGGGAAGCGGTGTTGAGCCAAGATGGCAAGTCGGTTTATGCGATTAGCGACATAACAGGTCAGCAGGAAATTTGGCAATTCCCTGCTGATGGCAGCAGTGGCGCTAAACAGTTAACCAAAGACGGTCATACTTTAAGAATGAGTCTTAATTTGTCTAGTGACGGTCGATTTATCGCCCACGACGATAACGATGGTAACGTTTGGCTGCTCGACTTAAAGAAAAATACCAATCAAAAAATCATCACTAACGGCGAGGGACTTGGGCCTTACGCCGATATCCGCTGGTCCGGTGACAGCCGTTTTATTGCATTAACTAAGTCGGAAATAGGTAAACAACGTCCGCAAGTCGTCCTGTATTCTGTGGATGAAAATAAGGCCGAGACGCTCACCAGCGACAAATACGAGTCCTATTCGCCAACCTTTAGCAGTGACGGCCAGTGGCTATATTTCCTATCGAATCGCCAATTCAGCGCAACACCAAGTTCACCTTGGGGCGATAGAAACATGGGCCCTGTGTTTGATAAACGCAGCCAAATTTTTGCCATCGCACTGGTCAAAAATGCCAAATTCCCCTTTAGTAAACCCAATGAACTCGAATCTAATCAAGTTGAAAAAACCGATGCTAAGGATAAACCGAGTCCAGTGAAAATCGATTGGGCAGGGATCTCCCAGCGTTTATGGCAGGTGCCTGTCGATTCAGGCAATTACAGTAAGCTGCGCGTCGTCGATGATAGACTTTATTTGTTAGATCAAGCTATTGGTGACGATGTCGCACCTAATTTAATGACCATCAAATTAGACCGATTAAGCCCCAAAGTCGAGGTTTTTGCCGAGGACATTGGCCAATATGAGGTTTCTGCCGATGGTAAAAAGCTGATGCTACGTAAGCACAGTAATGAGAAATCACTTCTGATTGTTGATGGCGGCGATAAATTAGGCGATACGGATAATACCAAAGTGCAAACGGAACAATGGCAGTTAGCGATTTCTCCGCAGCTTGAATGGCAACAAATGTTTGAAGATGCTTGGTTGATGCACAGGGAATCCTTCTTCGACAAGAAGATGCGTGGCCTCGATTGGCAAGCGACCAAGGCTAAGTATCAGCCTTTGCTCGATCGCCTGACCGATCGTAACGAACTGAATGACATCTTCATGCAAATGATGGGCGAGTTAGATTCTTTGCACTCACAGGTGCGCGGTGGTGACATACCTCAAGATCCCGATGCGGCTAAAGCGGCAAGCCTTGGCGCGCGCCTACAACAAACTGCAGATGGCGTTAAAATCGCGCACATTTATAGTAATGATCCTGAGTTACCGGCTAATGCTTCACCGTTAAATCGTATCGAAGTCGATGCTAAAGAAGGTGATATGCTGCTGGCTATCAATGGCACGCCAGTGGCGAATGTAGCTGATGTCACGCGTCTTTTACGTAATCAGCAGGACAAGCAAGTCTTGCTGCAGCTTAAGCGTGGTAGCCAAACCCATAAAACCATCGTCATGCCCGTTAGTGCTGTGGTGGACAGTCAATTACGTTACTTAGATTGGGTGAGCCATAATGCGGCTGTGGTCAAGGATGCAAGTCAGGGCAAGATGGGTTATTTGCACTTATATGCCATGGGCGGTGGTGATATTGAAAGTTTCGCCCGTGAGTTTTATGCCAACTACGATAAAGAGGGTTTGATTATCGATGTTCGCCGTAACCGCGGTGGCAATATTGACAGTTGGATTATCGAGAAGTTACTACGCCGCGCTTGGGCGTTTTGGCAACCCACCCATGGCACGCCAAACACCAATATGCAGCAAACTTTCCGTGGTCATTTAGTGGTGTTAACCGATGAACTGACCTATTCCGACGGCGAAACCTTCTCCGCAGGGATTAAAGCGCTCGGTATTGCGCCCTTAATTGGTAAGCAAACGGCAGGGGCGGGCGTGTGGTTATCTGGGCGAAATGCGTTGACTGATAAAGGGATGGCGCGGGTGGCCGAGTATCCACAGTATGCAATGGATGGCCGCTGGGTGCTTGAAGGCCATGGCGTAACGCCGGATATTGAAGTCGATAACTTACCTTTTGCTACCTTTAATGGAAAAGATACGCAGCTTGAAACTGCAATAAGTTATTTAAAGGATGAGTTGGTTAAACAGCCAATCCCAGCCTTAAAAGTGCAACCTTTGCCTGTAAAAGGTATGGCACAGGATATTAAAGCTAAGTAATTGATATTTAAATTCAGTATTTAACCGAAATTTAAGGTATCTCGGCTAGCATATCCGCGTACAAAGTTAGGGTGTTGTCTCTTGGTTCCCGAGACAACACCCATTTTTATGCCCATTCATTAATACTTCTATTCCCATTTTTACTTGTTTCCGCATAGGTTTGCATAGTGTTCACTTGCTGTTGTTGGGCAAGGTGATTAACTGTCATTGCTCTCGCGTCTTCGTTATGGCTTAGATAATAGGCCGTTGGCGCTGAAATTCCTTGGCTCGTTCCTGTCGCTAAATTGGTCATGTCGGCGATCACTTGATACTTCATCTTCGCGTGTTTCAATTCGACTAAGGTTTCTATGTTGTCCCTCAGTGCTGGCATTTCTGCTGGTTTTTGCGCATTTGCCGCCAATTGTTTTGCATCGCTAGAAAGCGTTACTGTATCAGTTGATGCTGGTGCGCTGGTTTGAACTGGATTTTTAACCTGTGCAAATTCAGCATTAGAGACATTTTTTTGTGGGCTGACAGACGGGGAATTTCGCAGTGGTTGAATGTGCATCTTTTAACTCCAACAGATGATACCAAGCTAAGATTGGCTTATATCGTACTGTTTAAAAGCTGGACCTGAGCTGAATAATGGTGAAAAGTTAGACTCTGTGGATGGTTAGGTGGCGCGGATAATTCGGTGATAGCAATGATTCGGACAGGTATTGAGTTACGGTGCGGCAATAAAAAAGCCCGCTTAGGAAAACCATCAGCGGGCCATAAAGATCTGCTCAAATCCTAAAACTTGATTTGAATATCTGCTGCTAAACTATTAGCGATAAAGCAATTTGCATGTGCTTTCTCGTGAATTTTCTCAAGGGTTTCTTGGCTGACTTCGGCCCCTTCAGCGAAAATGACCTTAGGATTGAGCACCATCTTTGTCACGGCCAACTTGCCCGCCTCGTTTTTACCCAGCTCTGCAGTGGCATTATCCACATAGGAGGTTACAGGTAAGCGCTTAAGATGCGCAATTGCTAGAAAGGTCAACATATGGCATGAGGATAATGCAGCCAACAGGCTTTCCTCTGGATTGACATTTTGCCCATTGCCTTTGTATTCCGGTGCCGACGAGGCTTGAATCGTCTGGCCGCTGCCAAAGGTAATACTGTGGTCTCGACAAAATTCGCCTTCTTCGGCGGGCGAGGTTTGCCAGTTAACCGTTAAGTTAAAGCCCATTATTTTCTCCTATCTGAAGGACATCAGGGCACTATAGCCTAGCGGTGCTCACTTAGCCATGATCGCCATGCCAGTGTTAGCTGGACATTAGATCCCAGCACTCAGTAATAGAGTGCCAGTGAGCACGCTGCCAGTGACGATTCCTATCGGTAAATGGCGCGGGCTGTAGCTTAACGTTAGGATGACCAGCATTGCCGCGAGGGAAATTATTCCCATAAACAAAATGCTCCCGTAGGCCCAGCCCTGATCGCTCGCGCAGGCACTTAAGCTAAATGCTAGTAGTAACCAAGCAAACAAGGTTAGCAAACGACTTTGCCATTGTGCTGGTGGACGATTGAACACATCTTTGAAGTGACCAAATTTAGCTAAGGCAAACAGGGCGAGGGAAAGATAACTCAAACCTAAGATCCCAAGTAGGGGAATAAATTCTGGCATCATGATTTGGCTTCCTCCAATGAAGATGACGAACTAAGGTCGCTGGCAAGGGATGTTTGGGATTCGCTTCTACGTGCATTTTTTGCTTTTGCTGGGCGTTTAGCGGGGGCCTTAGCAATCAAAGTCACTCTTTTACTGGCAAATAGCATAGCGCCACCAAGTAGCACTGCGAGCACGTCAAATCCGACTAAAGCCCATTGGTGGGATTGGATATTGTCGATGATATTGCTTGGTGATGTGAAGGCATTGAGCACGGGCAGCGCACAGCACAAGGTCCCTGTGAGTCGTAATGCGGTTTGCCACTGGCGACGTGAACGACCCAAGAAAGCCCAAACTCCCATTGCCGCTAACGCGAGAAAGAAACTGTGAACTTCCCATTCAGAGCGGCTTGCAAAACTTGTCGATAAGAGACGATTGGCGTAAAAGAAGGCTACAGTGCCTAAGGGTAGTCCTAAGATAAACATGAAGTTTAACCCTTCAACTAAACGTAATCCAAAGCTTGGTTTCTCGCCTTTATCGATCAATTTTTGCTGTTTTTGACGTAGACGAATGGCCCACATCAAAGTGCCTGTCGCGATCATAGCGCAGCCTAATAAACCGCAGAAAAAGAATAAAAATCTTAGCAGCGGGGCGGCAAAACGTGCCGTGTGCAGCGACATCATAGTATCGTAAGTCGCGGAGGCTCCTGAGGCTTCGTGCGGGCTGGTATATTTAAGCTCACCATTTACCCCGTTGAATATCAAAATATTGGCTTCATCGGTCACATCTTTACCTGTGTTTTGGTAAAAGGTCACTTGGCTATTTTGATCTTTAGGGTATGACACTATCACTTGCTTAATTGGCGCATCGCCCCATGCGGCTTTCACTTGAGGTAATAATTGGCTTAGTTGCACCTGTGGCGCACTAATCCCTGCAGCTTTCTCGGTTTGTCTGGCGGGATTAAGTTCTTTTAAAAAAGCTTGGTTATCACCCGAATAGGCGGTATTAACCGTCCATGGGATATAGATAAGCATTAGGGTAATAAGCCCTGTATAAGTGATCATCAAATGATAGGGCAGGGCGATGACAGAGCTCACATTGTGCGCGTCTAGCCAAGAGCGAGCGCCTTTATCCCGTCTAAAACTGAACAAATCTTTGAAGATCCGTTTGTGGATCACTATGCCACTGATAAGGGCGATCAGCATAAACATAGTGCAAACGCCGACGATATAACGCGCTGTAATAGCGGACATATAGTGCAAGTCAAAGTGCAGACGATAGAAGAAATCACCGCCGCGACTCTCACGCACTTCAGAGATCATGCCGCTGCCATCTGCTAAGGCTACATGTTCTTCAGTCTTGCCACGACGCTGACCTTTTTCTGGTGGCAGTTGCCAGCTAACGCTTTGAAAGGGGGTTCGTTCAGTTGGAAAACCTATCATCCAGCGCTGCGCTGTTGCCGGCGAATGCGCTTCTATGTAACTTTGACCTTTATCTAATTGGTTTTCGAGTGTATCGGCTCGGTAGTCTTGATAAACCCCTTTGTGTAATTCGGGTTCATTCCAAAGGCTGATCTCATGGCGAAAATAACTCAAGCTACCCGCAAAAAAGATCAACAATAATACCCAACATACCAGCAAGCCTGCCCAGGTATGTAGCCAAGATAAAGTTCTAAAAAATGTCTCTTTCATCTTATTGCCCACATACCTTGATCAATCCAAAACATAACAAACTCACTAAGCCTAAATCTCGCCACGCATGCCAGGTTTTACGCACACAAAAGGCATAAATAATAGCAATGGCATAAAACAGGAAAGCTAACATATTGGCTGTTATCGTGCTTTCAAAGCGCGGCATAGGTAGCACTAATGTCAGCAGGCAAGCCAAGGTTGCTGCCGCAACATAACCCGCCAGTAGAGCGGCACTCGCACGCGCAAAGACTTTGAAGGCAAACTGCGATTGCTCTTGCTTAAACCATTGCACAATTCCCCGCGAAATCAGCGAGAACGAGCGCATTTGGGTTGTAGAAGATTGCGTTGAGGTTTCAAACGCGGGTGTATTAGACATAAGTGCCACTTCTCATTTCGAGCCAATATGGGTCTGTTATGGCTATCCGTTACTGTTGATTCTGCAAAGTGTGCTTGAGCTTTTTGGCTTAACGACGAATGCATTTCTATAGCAGTAGATAGCTAACCGCGAGAAGTATAACTTAGTTAATTCAAATGATAAACGATATCATTTAGATTCGAATGTGAATTTGTGATCTTAAGCTGATCTGCTTTAGCGAGTGTAGGGTGACGAGTTTAACGTATGTAGCGTAACGAGCGCCCTGTCACAATTGTTTGTTTTTATTTGTTGATATGTGTTTAGTGGTTACTGCTTGTTTAGCGTTAGGTTAATTTTTATGCTGCCAATGTGAGCTTTATCAATTTTGATAGACGACGGTTTTGGCAGAATGCGTTATCTTTTTTACCGAGACCTAGCCTGATAACCCTATGCATAAAAATTCTACAAATGGTGAAACACACCTGTCAGATAATGCGATTTTACTATCAACGACGGATCTGAAGGGAAACATTAAATATGTGAATCAGACCTTTTCGCAGATCAGTGGGTTTAGTGTTGCTGAGTTGCAAGGGAATCCACATAACATAGTGCGCCATCAAGATATGCCTGCGGCTGCATTTAAGATCCTCTGGGAGCGAATTAAGCAGGGAAAACCTTGGATGGGGATAGTTAAAAATCGCACCAAAACGGGCGGCTATTATTGGGTGAATGCCTACGTTGCGCCTGTGTATGAAGATGGTAAAGTTCATGAGTATCAATCTGTTCGTCGCCAAGCTACCCCTGAGCAGATTAAAGCCGCTGAGAGTATTTACAGTGATATTAATCAGGGCAAGCAACCTAAAGTGTTGCGTAAAGATAGGTTAGGTTTCAGTGGCAAAATACTGCTGGCCATGTTGGTTTCGATTACGGCTACGGCGATAATTGCCAGTTATTCCCCCATAGTTGCCGCGATGGTGGGAATGAGTCTCGCGTGCCTAGCATGGTATTACCTGATGCAGCCGCTGCAAAAGCTTGTGTCTATGGCAACTAACATTATTGACGATCCCGTCGCTACGGGCGTGTACACCGGCCGCCAAGATGAGATCGGTAAATTAGACCTCGCCCTACGTTTTTTGATCACTGAAATTGGTGGCGTTGTTGGCCGTATGGCTGATTCTGCCAGTGAGATCCAAGCACAAAGTGTCAGCCTTAAACAAACCATTACAAACACTTGGGAGCATGCCGATAGTCAGAGTGAACAAACCACGCAAGCTGCGACTGCGATGGAGCAGATGAGTGCCAGTTTTGCTGAAGTAACGGGAAACATTCATCGCACTGCCTCGGAAATGGTGTCGAGCCATGAGGCGGCTCAACGCGGGCATTCTCGTTTAGAAACGGTTATTGATGCGATACATCAGTTAAGTGTACAAGTGAGCCACTTTTCCGATGTTGTACAAGCTATTGAACAAGATAGCAGTGCGATTCACCAAGTGCTCGAAGTCATACGTGCCATTGCCGACCAAACTAACTTATTAGCCTTAAATGCGGCAATTGAAGCGGCACGGGCAGGGGAGAGTGGTCGTGGTTTTGCCGTGGTGGCCGATGAGGTCAGGCAGTTATCGAGTCGTACTAGCCAATCCACCTCGCAAATTGAGTTAATTGTTAGCCGTTTTAGGGAAAGCACTCAAAGGGCGACCTCGACCATGATGGCGGGGCAGGAACAGGTAAAACGTTCGGTAAGCTTAGCGCAAGATGCGAGTGTGGCTTTTGGCGAGTTGCTTTCATCTATTTCGCGAATTAATTCTTTGAGTGATGATAATGCGGCGGCGATGACGCAGCAGACTTCGGTGGCCGCAGAAATTAGCCGAGCCATCCATGTGATCAGCGACTTGGCTCAGCAGAGTTTAGAGCAGACGCTCGATGCGGCAGCGCGGGGTGATCAAGTGTCGCGTTTATCGACCAAGACGCATCATTTGTCCCAACAGTTTTGGCAGCAGAGTGTGCAACGTAAATATTAAGCGTATTTACCTTATGTCGTATTGCATTTTGTGATTGATTTATTATTAATGCCTGTTTATAAATCAATCACTTAATCATGTTTTTCTCGCTGTTTTATTTTTGACTTCTTGATGGAGGTCACATTTAGGAGATGCTAATACCTGAGTTGACCGAAATATTTGCCAATAACCCTTGTGTTTTATCCTGCATGCCCCAAGCTCTATTAGTGAAGCAAAAATAAAAGTAATGACACTAAAAGGGACAACCTATGAAAATAAATATTTCTGGTCACCACGTCGATGTTACTGATTCTATTAGAGAAGATGTTAACGAAAAATTTGCAAAAATCGCCACCCATTTCCCCTCTCTGATCGCACTGGACATTATTATTGCGAAAGAGCATGGCGAGTATCAGGTTGAGCTTCGTACGAATTATGAAGGAAGCCGTATTTCTGCTTCAGGTACCGATGAGGTTATGTACCCAGCAATCAAAGCCGCATCGAAAAAATTAGATGCAGCACTTAAGCACCGTAAAGGTCAGCTAAAAGCGGATTTGCATGAAACCCCGAGCTGTACAACGCCAGCTATTGCCCATGAAATTATCCAAGAGATGGATCTTCGTTAGGTTTTAGCCATAACTCATCGCTTTAGATGAGCACAAAAAGGGCCTTAAATGGCCCTTTTTGTTGGCAATAGGGTTTGGTTTAATGCTAATGGGTTAAATCAATGCCAGTTGCAATCCCTTGAGCACAGCTTGGGTACGGTCTCGGCAATCGAGTTTAGTGAGTATGTTAGAGACATGATTCTTCACTGTGCCCTCGGCTAAAAATACCGCATTGGCGATTTCTTTATTGGAGAAGCCGCCTGCCATAAAACTGAGAATTTCCCGCTCCCGTTCCGACAATAATTCATTTCTAGTTACCCCAATGCTAGGTGCAGGTTTAGGCTCACTCATCTGTTTGAGTACCGAAGGCTCTATCAAGTAGCCGCCTTTGGCGACGGTTTCGATGGCGTGCAGTAACTTGTCGAGTGACACGTCCTTGAGCAAAAAGCCGTTGGCTCCCGCCTGTAAACTATTGAGGAATAACTCACTGTCGTCGAAGGTGGTTAACATGATGACAGGTAAGCGATTGGCACTTTGCCGTATCTGTTTGAGCATGGCGATACCATCAAGATTTGGCATACGGATATCACTGAGCAGCACATCGACGGGATTGCTGGCAAGCTTTTTGAGTGCATCTTGACCGTCTTCGGCTTGCCATAACACGCGAATGTTGTCGGAAATAGCGAGCAGGCTAGCGATCCCTTGGCGAACCAATTGCTGATCTTCCACTAAACCGACACTGATGGTGTTGTTTTGCATATCCATAGCTATTCCAAAGATTTTTTTAATAAAAAGTTAAGCGAGTGCTGGGAGTGTGAGGGTGAGTTGGCAACCGGACGCCGAGTCATTTGCCCTTAACTCCAAGGTGCCATTAAAGGGTTGTAGCCTTTCCTGCATGCCGCCGAGCCCAGTACCGAACTGCCCAGTGCCGAACTGTCCTGTACCGTTTAGCCCTGTGCCGCTTTTAGCTGATGCGTTTCGCGCGGCTCCCCGTGTTAGCCCCATGCCGTTGTCGCTTAGTTGCAATACCAGCGCGCTTTGGGAGTCTTGCATGCTCAATTGCAGTTGATTCGCCTTGCCGTGACGAACGGCGTTGCTGATGCCTTCCTGCAGCACTAACAGTAGTGCCTGAGTCAGTTCGGCTGATTGCAGTGGTTTCATTGCTTTGCAGGTGAGAGTGACGCAGGGTAAGCGGGTCATCAACGCCTCAAGAGGGGGGACTAAATCCAATCCGACTTGCACTCTTTGCGCCCTGACGACGGCGCGAATACTTTCAAGTAGCTCTTTAGCTAAGGATTTACTTTGGTTAACTTGAGGTTTGAGCTCCTCGGGCGCTGTATGGCTTAGTACTTCCAATTGCAGGGAAAGCGCTGTGAGTTGGTGGCCGAGAATGTCGTGCAAATCGCGTGATATCCTTAATCTTTCTTGCTGTTCGCTGGCTTGGCTCAGCAGCGCGCGAGTGGCAATAAGTTGTTGGTTTAGCTGTTCTTGTATCAAACGTGATTTACGTTCAGAAAGCCTTGCTTGGCTACTGCTGTAGGCAAAGAATTGAAAACCAAGATAAATCAAAATATTGAACACATTGCTTTGTTCATGCAATTGCCATTGCTGCAGTAGGTAATAAACAACATTGACCAACACTAGCTGTGAAATGGCTTGGCGACGACTAAAAAACTCAGGCAACAGTGACGCCCAAATGACGAAGAGGATAGGCAGTAATGCGTTGTTTGCTGTGAGCATTAAGCTCATCACGGTCAACGGCATCACTAGCGTGGTTATGCGGCGAAGTTGAATATTATTATGCGCAACTTTATCGGTAGCTATCAGTATAAATTGCACTAAATACAGCCCATAAAGTGTTACATTGAGCATGCCTTGCCATGTATGTAATGCGGCTTGGTTTATCCCAACCCAAGCGACTAATGCCCAAGTGAGCACTCCAGCGGCAATCAACATGTTTTCTTCTTTCGCTAATCGATTTTCTAGCACGAATGTCTATTCCTTAATCCAATTCTGCCGACCATTCTAGGGTATCACCGCCAGATGTCACTATGCCAAAAGTCATGTTGTTATCATTTTGTTTCATGACTTTTGGCACCTGTTTTTCGTCCTGTGATTTTTTAAGCTAACTCCATCGCAGTTACTTATGAGCGCAAATAACAGGAGTAAGACATGAAACACGTGAACTCGGCTATGACAAAAACACAGTTTTCCCAAGCTAATAAGACGAAAAGGGCGTTATCAGCGATTTGGGGCGCAGGCTTAGCTTGCTCGCTCTTGTCGGCTGGAAGTGTGTCGGCAGGAAGCATGTCGGCTGAGAGCCAGGCACATACCTTGACTGTCGATATCGATAATATTCAAGTACAAACCGGCGCCTTGATGGTTGAGCTTTATGCCAATGCCGAGGATTACGCTGCAGGCCATAATCCTAGCGCGTCTATGATAAAACCCGTCACTAAGACAGAGCATAGGCTGGTATTTAGCGATCTCGCCGATGGCCAATACGCGGTAAAGGTCTTTCATGATGAAAACAACAATCACAGTTTAGATACCAATATGTTAGGTGTGCCGAGTGAAGGCTATGGCTTTAGCAATAACGCCGGCAGTTTTGGACCTGCGAGCTTTAAAGACGCCAGCTTTAGTTTGCAGGCCGATGCTCAAATCACTATACACATTCGCTAAGAGGGGGCTGCACCATGGATAGACGTCAATTTCTAGCAGGCTCAGCCGTCCTAATGACGACCGCTGTTTGGGCCAGTTCAGTGGATAAGTTATTGGCGCTGGATAGCGCACAAACGGTCGCACGTGAGCCTTGGGCTATTGGATTTAGTGGTGCTGAAGGTGACTATCAGCCACTGACTATGCAGGTTTCGGGTGAGTGGCCAGCGCAGTTGAGTGGGAATCTATATCGTAATGGGCCAGCGAAAATGTCTCGGGCAGGTAAGGCATATCAGCATTGGTTCGATGGCGATGGCATGGTGCAACAGTTTAGTGTGAGCAATGGGCAAATTCAGCATCAGGCCAAGTTCATCCAAACAAAGAAGTTTAAAGTCGAAGAGGCCGCTGGCGCGTTTAAGTACACGACCGCAGGCACAGTGATCCCCAATGCTTTACCTATTCGAAATAACGATGACTTGAATGTGGCCAATACCAGTTTATTGCCGCGCCACGGCGAGTTGCTCGCTTTATGGGAGGCGGGGTCACCCTATCGACTCGATGCTCAGACCTTAACCACGCTTGGCGTGAAAAGCTTTGGCGACAAGTTTAAGGGTTTACCCTTTTCCGCCCATCCACTCGATGATGGACGAGGTGGACTATGGAATTTTGGCGTCTGGTATGTCGGTGGTGAGAAGCAATTACTTGTGTATCAAGTGGCACCCGATGACAGCATAGCCAGAATGGAAGTGATTGAATTGCCACAGGCGAGTTACTTACATGCCTTCGCGCAGAGTGAGAATAAGCTGGTGTTTTACATTTCATCCTGCGTGTATGAAGAGGGCGAAACCTATGTTGATGCCTTTAAATGGCGCCCCGAATTGCCATCGCAATTACTAGTCATCGACAAAGCTGATTTTAGCGTGCGCCAGTTATACCTGCTACCTGCGGGATTTGTGTTTCACTTTGGTCAAGCCATTGAGAAGAATGACGAACTTTCTGTGCAGCTTTGCCTCTATCCCAATTCATCTATTTTAACCCAAGGGATGAAGGGGTTACTGACGGGGGAGCGTAAAACTAAGACACCCCATGCAGAGTTAGTGACTATCACTGTACCGCTCACAGTACCGCTCACAGTAGCACTTACAGCAACTAGCAAAGCGCAGTTTGCGGAGACCTTGTCTTCCTCTGCACGTATTAACCGCAGCGGCGTGATGATGGAGTTTCCCCAGTTTTCGCAGCACATTATGGGTAAAAAACAAACTAGCGGTGAAAAAGCGTTTGCAGAGAAAACAGGCGGGGCTTCGGCGTTTGTTCCGTTATTTGGCGTTGGAGCAAGATCAGATTCAGCTGTTAACTCTGGCTCCAGCTCTAACTTTAAATATGAAGCAGAATCTGACTCTGAATCAGGGCTAAGTAACACTCTGTATTGTATTCATAATGCAAAAGACAGCAGCAAGCACAGTGTGGATACACTTGGCGACGCGAGCTATAGCGCGTTTTATCTTGGCAAAGGCAAAATTGCCGAAGAGCCGCTCTATATCCCCGCCACTGAGCAGCACGAAGCCTATTTACTGATGACTTGGCTCGATTACCATAATGCACAGTCTGGTTTGTCTTTGTTTCGTGCCAGTGATATCAGTGCGGGCCCCATCGCTTCGGCTCAAATGAACAGGGTATTGCCACTAGGGTTTCATGGCTGCTTTATTGAAGCTTAATATTTTGATCTATAAATAAAAAACGCAGCTCTTGGCTGCGTTTTTGTTTCAGGCGAAAGAAACGTTTAGTCATCAATTTCCGCATTGTGATAGACGTTTTGTACGTCGTCACAATCTTCAAGTGCGGCAATAAACTTTTCAAACATAACGACATCTTCACCTTCAACTTTAGTCATGTCCTGCGGTACGAAGGTGATATTGTCAAATTCAAAGTTAACCTCTGGCATCGCTTCGGTCAGCGCAGTTTTGACTTTAAAGTATTCAGTGTGTGGCGCGTATACTGTGATTAAGCCATCTTCAAGCTCAACATCGCTTACATCAACGTCAGCCATCATCAGCAGTTCTAAAATCGCATCTTCGTCATCACCCGCAAACACGAACACGGCTTGATGATCAAACATGTGGCCAACTGTACCAGGGCCGCCGAGTTTGGCATCGTTTTTCACGAAGGCTTGACGCACTTCGGTGAAGGTACGTTTTACGTTATCGGTTAAGCAGTCAACAATGACCATGCAGTTGCCAGGACCAAAACCTTCGTAACGGGCGGTATCGTAATCTTCACCACCGCCGCCTTTAGCTTTTTCAATTGCGCGTTCAATAACATGCGCGGGCACTTGGTCTTTCTTAGCGCGTTCAATTAAGCGACGCAGTGATAAGTTTCCATCGGGCTCAACGCCGCCTTGCTTAGCGACAACGTAAATCTCTTTACCGTAGCGTGAATAAATGCGGGTTTTTTGACCGGCTGTTTTCGCCATGGATTCTTTCTTGTTTTGATATGCTCTGCCCATCTTGATCTCGTTAGCTCAAAAAAATTGCGCCGATATTAGCAGTTTTCTTGGCATAAGTGCAGTCGTCCCTATGTGATTTATTACCTAGAAGGCGACGGGGCACGCATTTCAGGGCAAAGTTGGTTTTATCAAGGAAGATCCGCTTTTAGATAGGCAAGGACTATATCGCGATAGATTAATACTAATGTCTAATGCCATACGCTCGTGAGACTGTTGATGATAGCTAACTTCTACTTTGTTTATTTAGCGAGATAAATTATCTAGCTTATTCAGAGAAATAGACTAAAACTATAAATCTTGAGCGCTATCATAGTTAGTCCTCCCTCGTCAGTTGTAAGCAATAGCCGCTGTAATTGATAGCAGCTGAACGAAGGCTAATGATTCGACTCTTAGCATTTCCCTTTCATTTTTACCTTGCGCAGTTACGGGAAGTATATGGAAATACAGCACAAAATTTTAATTTTCATCAGTTTTACGCTGGTCACTCTGGGGAGTTTATTACTTGAGGGACTGCATCTTCCGAGTATTGTGCAGGCGGTGATCTTGGGCGTTCTTGCCTGTGGTTTAGTAGTATGGGTGTGTTTGCACGCATCTAAGGCTAAGCTCGACACCGATGAGGCAAACATTAAGGTATTACAAGAGCAAAGCATCCCCGCCCACGACATTAGTGTGCAAACCAGCAAAATGGCTATTGGTTCGGCTGAGGTGTCGCATTTTATTGATTTACTGAATAAATCAATTGAATCAAATGGCGAGCATGCCAGCGCCATTGCGGTTGCCGCGGGGCAATTGAGTCACACTACGGCCCAACTTGGCGATAATGCGGCAGATATTTTAGGCCAAGCTCAAGAGGCTGAGCGCGTTAGCGTGCAGGGACGAAGTCAAGCTCAGAAAGGTGTTGCAGCCATTCGTTCACTGAGTACGGATATTGATACTGCCGCAGAGCAAGTGCAGGCGCTTAAATCAAGAGCCGAAGAAATCCAAAAAATTACCGAGGTGATTAACTCCGTTGCCGAGCAAACGAATCTGTTGGCCTTAAATGCGGCTATCGAAGCGGCTCGTGCGGGAGAGCAGGGTCGAGGTTTTGCGGTCGTGGCTGACGAAGTACGTAGCCTTGCGGGGAAAACGGCGGGTGCAACCCAAGATATTGGCAAAATGCTATTAGAAATCCGCAGTGAAACGGATAAAACTTCTGGGCTGATGGAGCGAGTCGTGACGCAAACAGCCGATGTGGTCGCCGCCATGGGCGAGTTAGACGCGCACTTCACTGAGATTTCGGCTTCTGTGACCCAATCGGCCCATGCCTTAGGTGATATGGAAGATTCACTCAAACAATATAACAACACTACTAACGACATTAGCCGCTCGGTGACTCAAATACGTGACTCGTTAAATTCGACGGGTAAACAGAGTCATAGCGTATCCGAGCAAGCCTTTACTTTATCCTTGACCACTGAGGGTATTTTTAAAGCGTTGTCTAAATGGGATACACAAACCTTCGATCAGCAGGTTCTGCAATTGGCGAATGTTGCCGCTAAAGCGTGCGGTGACAAGTTAGCACAAGGTTTAGCCAGTGGCAGTTTTAGCGAGGCTGATTTGTTTAATCCTAAATACCAACCTATTACCAATACTCAGCCGCAGAAATACAGCACGGCTTTCGATCGTTATACCGATCAGCATTTTCCAACAATTCAAGAGCCCATTCTGGCAAAACACAGCGAAATTATTTATGCGGGAGCCGTTGATAGGAAAGGTTATTTTCCGACCCATAATAAACGCTTTAGCCAAGCACTGACAGGCAAAGTTGAGGTTGATATGGTGCACAATCGAACCAAACGCTTGTTTAATGATCCGACAGGGATCCGTTGCGGCGCCCATACTGAACCTGTGCTATTGCAAACTTATAAACGCGATACGGGCGAAGTGATGCACGACTTGTCTGTGCCCATTTTTGTAAACGGTAAACATTGGGGCGGATTTCGAGTGGGATTTAAAGCTAAGTAGATTACTGATAACTCAAATTTAGGTTATTTACTCTAAAAAATGCATAAAAACGCATCTTTATTTGTGTCTTATATGTGATCGATAGTGGGTAATTGATTAACATAATAGAAATAGATTGGCATCTTTTTGCCGAAGTGCTTAAATAGCCCAAGGTGTACAGTATAAGACAGTATTGTATCCAATAAAAAATCATAAAATTTGAATAAGACCTTAAGCAATTGATTTAAAATGTTTAAAATATCTTTCTGGATATTTTAAAATGTTGAGGACAGGGAGCTCTCTTGCGACGTAAATATAACGCAGTAGATGCTGCTTAATGTGAGTTAAATGTGATGCAAGCAAATCAAGCGACTGTAACTGTTTTATATTATGATGCCCCCGTAGGGTTAATTATGCACAACGCCGTATTAGGTAATTTGCCAGTGAGTGAAGCTGGGCGTGTGATGATACCTGCAAGTTTCCGCAAGGGAAAATCTATCATTGCTGTACTTGAAGGTGAGTGTAAGATATTGAATTCATTAGGCGAGAGAGTGTTTGCTCAAGCTAATATAGGTTAACATTTTAAACTAATCGTCATTCTTGGGACGAATAATTCGCTTTGCTAAATTATCGTCCCGACATCTTCTGCAAAAATTCTATTCAATCCATCTATTTCTATTAATGTTAGCGCTTGTTCGCCTAATCATATTCGGTTAGTCATTCAGATATTTACTGTCCCACAAATTAACGCACTTTAATGGCAGACTTCTGCCAATAATTGGTCTGCAAGGTACTGTAAGGTTTCGGCATTAGGATGGGTGTGGGCGAAGGTTCTTAAACCATAAATTCCCATCATTAAATATTGGGCTCTTTGCTCGCTGCTGCGATTGCCTTGGAGGAGTCCTTGTAACGTTGCGGTGGCAAATTGTAGTGTGAGTGCTTGCTGCCAAGATTGTAGATACTGATTGATGATGTCTCGGATCTCAACATCTTGCTCTGCAATTTCATTTAACGCTTTTGTCAGTAAGCAAGCTTGGGCGCTATCGCAACTCAGACATTCAATAACGAGATGATCTAAGTAGGTTTTCAAATTAGTAAGCACATTCTCGCCATTGCCGAATAGATTGTTGAATTGCTCGTTTCTGTCGAGTTGATATTGCTCTATGGCCGCGATTAATAACCCGCGTTTATTGGTGAAGGCACAGTAAATCGACCCCGGATGTAATCCCGTGGCTTGAGTAAGATCTTGCATGCTCGTTTTGGTGTAACCCTTGTGCATGAAGGCGGCCATAGCGCCGCGAAGTACCTGTTCTCGGTCGAACTCTGCATTACGCATCGAATTTAATTCACTTGTATAGAAACGCTTAGGCCAGATTCTACCTAAATTTGAACAAACATTCAAAAATGAACTTGAATGATCGTTCAAATAATAATATTTTGAATGCATATTCAAGAATGGGACTGAGAAAATGACCACACAAACCACGCCAAATTCATTGGTAAATCTGTTCGATACCTACTCACTTAATGACACTATTACCTTAAATAATCGTATTTTAATGGCACCTTTAACCCGTTGTATGGCGGATGCCGATTTAGTGCCGACCGATGATATGGTCGCCTATTATGCACGCCGCGCCGAAGCGGGTTTGATCATCACAGAGGCGACGATTATTCGTCCCGATGCCCAAGGTTATCCAAATACCCCTGGTATTTTTACTCAAGCGCAAATTGCTGGCTGGCGTAAAGTGACCGATGCGGTACATGCCAATGGCGGTAAGATTTTTGTGCAGTTATGGCATACGGGCCGTGTTGCTCATCCACACTTTTTCGGTGGTGGTGATGTGCTTGCGGCATCAGCACAGAAGATCGAAGGCAGCGTGCCAAGAATGCGCGAACTGACATATGTCACGCCAAAACCTGCCACACTTGAGGATATTCAAGGCCTAGTGCGTGATTACGCCAAAGCGGTGGAAAATGCCATTGAAGCTGGGTTTGATGGCGTCGAAATCCACGGTGCAAATGGTTATTTGATTGACACTTTCTTACACCATGACAGCAATCGCCGCACCGATGAATACGGTGGAACACCTGCCAATATGTCCCGTTTTGCGCTTGAGGTTGTCGATGCTGTTGTGGCTCGTATCGGCAAAGACAGAACCGGTTTACGGATTTCTCCAGGGGCTTATTTCAATATGGCGGCAGATAGTCGTGACCGCGAAGTGTTCGATTACTTCTTGCCTGAGCTGGAATCCCGCGATATCGCTTTTGTGCATATTGGAATTTTCGATGACAGCATGGAATTCGACTATCTTGGTGGCAGAGCTTCAAGCTATGTGCGCGCACACTATGGCAAAACCTTAGTGGGTGTTGGAAGCTACAGCGCTGAAACCGCCAGTGAAGCGATTGCGGCGAATAAGTTTGATTTGATTGCTATTGGTCGCCCATTCATTGCTAACCCTGACTATGTTGCTCGCGTGCGTGATGGCGTTGAACTTGTTCCTTACAGCGATGAAATGCTTACAAGCTTAGTGTAATTTCGCTTAATAGCTTTATAAAGAAAGGGTTAGCATGTGCTAACCCTTTTTTTGTCTCTCTCGTTTTTATTTAATCCGCTTTAACTAAGGATCTGAGTGCGGTGAGCTTTTGCTGAGCTATGCCAAAAATACTCTCGGGAGAATATTGTCCTTGGCTAGGTGCGGCCGTTTGCGGCAAACTTCCTGCGGTTTTACCGAGCAGTAATTCCATTGCTTGAGTCACATGGGTAATAGCCCAAATATGGAACTCCCCCTGTGCCACTGCATCGACAATGTCTTTGCGCAGCATAAGGTTGGCCATGTTCGAGGCAGGAATAATCACCCCTTGTTCCGGTGTACGGCCTTTTATTTTGCAGACATCGAAGAAGCCTTCAATTTTTTCATTCACGCCGCCAATGGGTTGAGCCTCACCAAATTGGTTCATCGAACCTGTGATGGCAATATCTTGCCTAATTGCTTGCTCGCTAATAGCCGAGATAATGGCGCAGCATTCGGCCATCGACGCGCTGTCACCGTCCACACCGCTGTATGATTGTTCGAAGGTGAGGTAAGTGGTGAGCGGGATTTGCGCCGTCTTACCTAAAACTGAGGCTAAATAAGCGGTTAAGATCAACACGCCCTTAGAATGGATCCGGCCTCCAAGTTTGACTCTGTGCTCGATATCCATCACTTCACCCTTACCAAACGCTGTGGTTGCTGTGATGCGATTGGGCATACCAAACTGATGATCTGAGGTCGAGATTACGGATAAGGCATTGATTTGCCCAACCACTTTGCCCTGAGTGCTAATCAAGGTCGTGCCGTTGGTAAAGCTTTGCATTATGTTGTCGTGCAGACGCGAGACTCTTTGCTCTTGATTTCGCAGTGCTTGCTCAACGTGCGGCACTAAAATTTGCTGGCTACCCGAAGATTTAGCGCAGTAGTTTGATTCCCGCAGCAGGTTGGCAATATTGGCTGAGTGTAGCGACAGTTTTTGTTGATCTTCGGCCTCACGCGAGCTGTATTCGATGATGCGTGCTATAGCCGCACGGTCGCAATGTAGCATGTTGTTGTCGTGAACTATGCTCGAAATAAAGCGGGCATAGTGCGCCTCAGAAGTTGAGGTTCTGTCCATCACATCTTCAAAATCGGCGGTAACGCGGAATAACTCACTGAAGTCAGGATCATAGTGCTGTAACAGCTGATAAGTTTCGTGATCGCCAAACAGAATAATTTTCACATCTAAGGGGATAGGCTCAGGCGCCAATGAAATCGTGCCCGACAGTGACACTTCCCGCTCCAGCGAACTTAAATCGAGTTTGCGTGAACGCAGGGCGCGTTTTAACCCGTCCCACACGTAAGGGCGTTCTAACACTTTTACCGCATCCATCAATAACACGCCGCCGTTAGCTTTGTGCAGACTGCCAGAGCGGATAAGTGAGAAGTCGGTGAACACTGTCCCCCTGAAGGTAGCGTTTTCCACATAACCAAATAGGCTGTGATAACTTGGGCTTTCTTCTACGACAATAGGGAATTTTTGAGTCCCTTGAGCGACCAAAACGTTAACTTGGTAGCGGCGGGGCATTTTCTTTTCAAGGGAAGCGTAGGCTAGGCCCAGTTGTTCTTCACTTTCTTCTAAAAAGATATCTAAATTGTCTAAGATATCCGCCTGCATACCGGTTAAGAAAGTCCGCGCTTCTGGCTGATGCTTGAACTTATCTTTGAGTGGCTTAATAAAATGAATTAATACTTCTTTGGCGACTTGTTCGTCATGCTCTTGCTGCTTATCGCTGAATTCTTCTTCCCATTCAGTGATTTGGCGAATAATACCCCGTAGTTTAACCTCTAGGCCATTGATATTACTTTCAAATTGACTACGTTCAGTCTCTGTCAATGCTTCGAATGAAGCTTCGTCATGGGGTTCTTCACCATTGAGCGCTACCATTTGATAGTCGCCCTGCATGGTTAAACTGAGGCTGATGCCTTTTTGTTTCGCTTCTTCGGTTAATTCAGTGAGTGCGACTTCTTGTTTCTGTGATAATTGGCTTTTGAGTTTTTCGGTGCGGGCATAATACATTTCATTATCAAAGGCTAAAGGCATAGCTTTGACAAGTTTAAGCATCAACTTTTCGACGGCTTTTTTAAATTCAAGCCCAGTCCCTGCGCTCAGTTTCAGTACTTTAGGGCAACGGGTATCATCGAAATTAACCACATAGCACCAATCGTACAGGGTATGGTCGTTTGGCTCGTGACGGCTTAGGTAACGCAGCATCATGGTCCGTTTGCCGAGGCCGTTCTGACCTATGGCGTAGATGTTGTAACCCTTTTCTTTAATTCCCATTGCAAACTCTACCGCTTGCTGGGCGCGTTCTTGGCCGACAATATCATTGAGAGGTGTGAGTTCTGCTGTCGATTGGCAATCTGTGCTTAATTGGTCGAGTTCGCAAATGCGATATAATTGTTTACTGTTGAGCAGGGTAGCTTGGCTTGATACGACGTCAGTGGGCATAAATATCCTTGGTTTTTCAGCCTTATTATTTCCATTGTAGACAATAAGATAGCATTTTTGTCAATCAAAACTCTGTTATTGCTGATATATGTCTTTAGGGATGGTTTTCTCTCGCTAAGAAAGTGCTGAATTATCGGGGGAAGACTTAATTGATTAAGTCTAACTAATTGTTACTCAATAAACTTATCGCGATACTGACACTAAAATTTTGTGCTAAAGTAGCAAATGCAATGTTAGTTGGATTTACCCGTGCAAGCAGTCTGCTGAGTGTGAGTAAGTTAGTGTGAATTTTGATGGTTTGACCTCTACCACCCTAAAAGGTGGATATGATGGAGTAAGTTTTAGATCTAACCTTAGTGCCAATTGAGATGTATTGATTTGATGTTAAACGTAAAATTTTATGAGATTTTACTGCTTGGTTAACGTTTTCCCTCTGTAGCAATATTGGGCATGTGTTTAAGGTCTTACGGTATTCTCGCTGTAGGCCGATTGAGCAGTAACGAGATCTGAGTTGGCAAGATGATGATAGATGTACCTATTACGCAGCAACAGCTGGATAACTGGTTGAGTGACTTAAATTTAGTCGCTGAGATATCAAGCAGTAAAGCAATGTTATTAGCATGGAATGCTGCGGGTGAACTTAGCAGCATGTTAAGTTCAGACTCTGCGGCTGAAAGTGAAATACAGGCAATACTCAGCCACCTAAGTGGCAATCATTTGGCTAACCCCCAGCCTGCGATAAGCCAGTCCGTTGTGATGCCATCAATGCTCACACCATCAGAAGTTGTTCCAAATCCATTTGATATTATTGATAAATCTACTATTTCCCCTCTAAGCAATGCTAAGTTGTCCAGCCTGAGTGAGCCGATTTCAGCATTGCCGCGATTAGGCAGTCATCAAATCACGGCTGCATTATCTGTATCACAGCTAACTGAGCAGGTACGTGAGCCTCTGTTAATTATGGATACTCGGCAGCACTCAGATTGGCACACTTGTAGCGCAATCGGCAGCGTGATTTGTTTATCTCTCGCTTGGCCATCTGGGGCAAATTTTGGCTTTTTATGTTTTTATCACAACGAGGCGCTCGGCGTAGATTCGAAAACGCTGCAGCTGGCAAAGCTTATCAGCGATAGCATTCAACGCCAGTTAGGCGAGATATTGAGCCAGCACAGTGCGGCCGAAGCATTAAGCCGAGGTGCGCCAACGTGTGTCGATACGGTCGATTTACAAACCTTTATTGATAGTTTTGAAGAACATATTTGGATGAAAAATGCCGCTGGCATTTACACACTCTGTAATCGCAGCGTCGAGAAAGCATGGGAAATGCCCCGAAGTGAGATTGTCGGTAAATCCGATGTCGAACTCTTTGGTGCTGAAATTGCGAATATTTTTCTAGAGGGTGATAGGCTCGCTATCGAGTCTGGCATGCCTATTATTGTCGCTGAGTGTTTAGACGGCAATGAAGCTAAAAATCATCTTTGGTTAGAAACGCTCAAACTCCCAACCTTAAATACCCAAGGTGAGTTTGTGGGCGTTATCGGTATGACTCGCAATATTTCCAAGCATAAAGCGGTTGAAGAACAACTGACACTGGCGACCAATGTGTTTAAAAACTCGGTCGAAGGCGTGGTTGTGACCGACAGACACGGCAATATCACCGACGTAAATGGCGCATTTTTTGAGATCACAGGTTATGTGAGGGAAGAGCTGCTCGGTCAGAATCCACGGATTTTTAGCTCGGGTCGCCATGATAAAGCATTCTTCGACAAACTGTGGAATGCCCTGTTGGCTAACGGTAAGTGGAATGGTGAAATCTGGAATCGGCGTAAAAACGGTACTATTTTCCCGCAAAATATCACCATAAGTACGATTTATGATGAAGTCGGTGATGTGCGTTATTTTGTCGCTGTGTTTGCCGATATTTCTGCCCAAAAAGAGAATGAAGCGCAACTCACGCACTTAGCGTATTTCGACCCGCTAACGCATTTGCCTAATCGCATGAAGTTTATGATGCAGCTCAAACAGGAAGTGCGGCAAGCTAAGCGGCTGAATTTGCAGTTAGCGACAGTGATGATAGATGTCGATTTGTTTAAGCATATCAACGACAGTTTTGGCCATAGCATAGGTGATGAAATGCTGGTCGAGCTTGCCAAGCGTTTACGCAGCCAAGTAGGCGATCAGGATGTGTTATCGCGGATTGGTGGCGATGAGTTTGTGGCGTTAATTTCGGGGATTGATAATAGCGAAGATGCCACGGTTGCCATTAATCAATTACGCCAAGTGTTTGACCAACCTTTTATTGTGAGCACGGGCGACCACTTGCGTTTGACCGCGAGCATGGGCGTGTCTTTGTATCCAAGTGATGGAGCCGATGCGGACACTTTACTGCGTAACGCCGATGCGGCCATGTATCGCGCTAAAAATGATGGCCGCAATAATTATGCTTTTTATACTGAGTCCTTAACGCAACAGTCTTTTGAGCATCTTAAGCTGCAAAGTGCCCTCTATGGCGCGATTGAGCAAAATGCTTTGTACTTGATGTATCAGCCAAAACTCGACTTAGTGACTCGAAAAACCGTGGGATTTGAAGCGCTGCTGCGTTGGCACGATCCTCAACTGGGTTTAATTTCCCCCGCGGTATTTATACCCGTGGCTGAAAAAATTGGTCTTATCCATGAGATCGGTTTATGGGTGCTAGAAACCGCCTGTCGTCAGGGCATGCGTTGGCTTAGTGAAGGTAAACACTTTGGCCGCATTGCAGTGAACGTGGCTGGACAGCAGTTACAGCGCAGCTCCTTTGTGGATGATGTGAAACGTGTCTTAGCTGAAACGGGCTTACCCGCCAAACACTTAGAGCTTGAAGTGACTGAAAGTGTGATGATGCAAAATCCCGATCTTGCTATCCGCGACTTAAAGTTACTTGGCGATCTGGGTATCGAATTATCGGTCGATGACTTTGGAACCGGTTATTCATCGCTGAATTATTTGAAAAAACTACCCATCCATAAGTTGAAGATTGATCAATCCTTCGTGCGGGATATTCCCTTCGACACTAACAATACCGCGATTGCTAAAGCTGTGATTGCGCTTGGACATGCGTTGAAGCTCGACATTATCGCCGAAGGAGTGGAAACCAAAGAACAAGCCGATTTTCTGCAACAAAATCAGTGCGATCAAGCCCAAGGTTATCTCTTTAGTCGTCCGCAACTACCAGAAGATCTCGACGCATTTCTATCGTGATGCTGGCGTATTGCGAGACTGACTTATGGTAAGGCTAACTATCCTGAAATTGATTTAGTTTCACCCGATAGAACCACAGGGCTAGCGCTATGGCGCTAGTCGCTTGGGTTTGTGTCTGCTAAGATTCTGGTCATTATTTTCAGTGGTTAACCGCAATGTCTTTTAGTGTCTTATCCTTAAACTCCACATTAGTGAATACCTTAGCGAGCCTTGGCTATGAGTCGCCAACGCCTATCCAGCTAGAAGCTATCCCTGCCATCTTGGCGAAACGGGATGTGATGGCTGGCGCCCAAACGGGTACAGGTAAAACCGCGGCGTTCGCCTTGCCAATCTTGCATCATTTGTTGGCACTCAGCCCTGCGCAAGAGTTAACCGCGGTGAGACCTGTACGTGCATTAGTCTTAGTGCCGACACGTGAACTGGCGGTGCAGGTACAGCAGAGTTTTGTTAAGTACGCTAAAGGGACAGATATCCGTGTCGGCATCGCCTACGGCGGCGTGAGTATCGATGCGCAGGTCGCTGTGTTTAATGCAGGGATAGATGTGTTAATCGCAACACCGGGTCGCTTACTCGATCACCTCAGGCAAGGCGCATTGGGTCTTAAGCAATTGAGCGTGCTTGTGTTTGATGAAGCCGACCGTATGCTCGACATGGGCTTTATGGATGAAATTCAAGCCGTGCTCAAGCAAGTGCCGAGTGACAGACAAACACTGTTATTTTCTGCCACCTTAGATGCCGCCATCTTCAGCTTAAGTAAAACTTTACTGCGCGATCCCAAGTTGATTGAAGTTGCCAAGCGCAATACGACCGCTGCCGAAATTGAGCAAGTGGTTTATGCCGTCGACGCCGACCGTAAAACCGAACTCGTCAGCCATCTAGTGCGCAGTAAAAACTGGCACCAAGTGCTGATTTTTAGCCGCACTAAGCAAGGCGTCGACAAACTGGTTCAGCAACTCAATAAAGCCGATATTATCACTCAGGCGTTTCACGGTGACTTGTCCCAAGGTGCGCGCGAGAAAGTCTTGCAGGAATTTAAACAAGGCAAAATTCAAGTGCTGGTAGCCACGGATGTCGCCGCCCGAGGCCTAGATATCGTCGAGCTCAAGTACGTGATTAATTTTGAGCTACCTTTTATCGCCGAAGATTATATTCATCGTATTGGTCGCACAGGTCGAGCGGGCAGTGCAGGGCTTGCCATCACCCTTTTTAGCCAAGAGGACGCCCTATTACTGGAAGAAGTCGAAGTTGTATTAGACAAGCGTTTACCACAGCAATGGTTACCCGGCTTTGAACCCGACTTTAATAAAATGGACACCGAACCAAGACGTAACGGCAAAGCGGCCCAAAAACAACGTGCTAAAAAGCGTGCTTTAGGTGGGAAGGGGAAAAGGTAGGTTTTTAGGTGCGGCGTCTGGGTGGCTGAATATAATAGATTTTAGATCAAGTGGTTACGTGATTTATTATTGGTTAGCCGAGCATGAGCGGGTGATGGATAAAAATGAAGACGCCTATAAAAAGAAGAAAAAAGTTGAACAATGGTTACAAGACAGAAATATTGACTTCAGCATAATTACTCCTGGCTTAAAGGGGAATTCTGGCCAACAGACAGAGGCTTTTTTTGAATTGCAAAAACCAAGGCGTTAACCGTGTATTTTTATCCACTAAGTAAAGCCCATTAAGGAACTTGGTGTTGGTCAGGCTGATGTATTGGCTAAATTAGTTTTGAGCTGATGGATATGAATTAAGGATATGAGTGATGAAGTATTTGTTACTGCTTATAGGTCTTTGCTTGTATGGCTGCACTTCCACCACTTTGGAGGTCGCCAGTGTTCCTTCAATCAAGCCGTGGGATTCTGTTCCTGATACGAGAGAGTATACGCAGAACAAGAGTCTTGATAAGTACATTGAGTTTTCTAGCGTCCATCTCTCATTGTTGTTGACCAATTATGAAACCAAGTACCGCGGTAATGCCATATTGGGTATTGAAATGGAACGTTGGCCCGATAGCCAATTTAATGATGATGAAATTATACTCGCATTGGGGATAAAACCCTTGAAATTGCATGTTGAGTTAATAGCAAACAATATTGTGCTAATCATGAAGGTTGATGGTGTTGAACAGCATTTGAAGCCATATAGGATACTGAAATTTAAAGACTATGATACTAAATTTTGTGGTTTTGATAACTCTTTTGGTGGATGGGGTACTCGCAGTGTAGATGTTGGCGATAAGGAAGATAGTTTACTGGTCGACAGTAAATTTGCAGATAATTGTTATAACTTGTACTTTAAATTCCCTGAAAAGGTCGAAGATGTGGATTTTGCTCTCGATTTTTCCGGCTCCCTGCTACCGCTGGATAATCATCAAGTCATCTATTTTCATAAAAAACTGATTAAGTGGAGATCATCAAACTAAAACGTGAGAAGCCACTTTAAGTTGTTATTGTGGGATTAAACCAAATTTCTAAAAGCCATGACTTTTGGAACTCAGATATATCAAAGTTGGTTGGTTTTCAGGGGTATGATACTGCAACGGGAATGGTACTTTCAGGAACGGAAGCCTACAACACGGCCTTTCAAACATGGAGTTTGCTTGGTATGGCACCCAGTGCTGCATTCACTGGTATAGCAATGAGCGCCAGCACTCCTTATATCTATGATTTTTCGAAAAGGAATTATTATGAATAGGATCTGGGGCTTAACTCTAATGTTATTCAGTTGTACGAGTATTGAAAATCGTTATTACGATTTAAATACCCGTATCGAGTATTCTGAATATTTAAATAGTTTAAAAAATGACTATAAAGAGGGGCGATATTATAGTTTTGACGCTGTAAATTTCACTGAAACAGGCGACCGTCAACCTAGTTTAGCAAGACTTAAAAAACTGATTAGCTTACATGCGAACATCCCTGTTGATTGTAAGAAAAATATGGAAATCATCGATAGCACAAGGAATTTATACGAGGGTGGTGGGGAAAGCATTATCATCAAGTGCAGTGAATGATATGAGCTAAGTTAAAACGTTCGGTGTTATGTTAGATTGCTGGTCGCAACTTTGTGCCAAGCAGCATCTTCAGTTATGTACTTAGGTGTTAAGTAAATTGGCAAATAGAAACAGTTTCATTTTAGCAGGTACTATTGCGCCAGCAATGGCGGGACAATATTACGCATTAGGCGTGGGTAACTACCACTATTACTTAACCAATTTTGAGAGGAAACGCTAATGCGAAATGCCTATATTGTGTTATTGGTGTTGTTGATAACAAGCCTAGTACAAGGATGTGCCTACTATAGTTACAGTACTCGCACTGCTTACGGTGTGCAAAAAGTGGATATCGAAGAGTATTTAGGGCCGATTGATATAGGATATTATTCTCCCATTTTAAGCCCTGTCATCACTTTTGATAATGGTGTGCAAGTCAAGTTTTATATTTCTGGAGCGTATAATTATCCACCCAAAAAAACTGATTCAGAATATTTTAATAACGCAAGAATTGAGATGTTTATCACTTCATTAAAACAAGGGATACAACTGAATACAAAGCGTATCATTCTAGACCAATATCGTATTGGTAAAAAAACACCCGTTAAGTTTATAGAAAAAAAACGTTATCCAAGTTTGGCGAGAAACCAGCATGGACTATTGGTTTGTACATATCCAGAATCGAGCCAAAAGGCTTTTTATGACTTTTACCCAGAAGAGACAATTAATATTCCTTATAGGGAAACAGATTTAAGTTTGGTTACACGAGCATTAAGCTCTGATCCCAAAGTATTGTGTGGTGACTTGGTCGCGATGGATACTAATTTTGCTGGTGAGCAAGGATATTTTACCATTACACTGCCCTTTATCGAGGCGGGAAATACCAAAGAATACACAGTGCATTTCTATCCAGTAGGGACTCGTTACACCATTAAGTAACTCGCCCCTAATTATCGGTGTTCGGATCAACGTTCCAAAAAGGAATTATTATGAATAGGATCTGGGGATGGGGATTAACTCTAATGTTATTCAGTTGTACGAGTATTGAAAATCGTTATTTCGATTTAAATACCCGTATCGAGTATTCTGAACATTTAAATAGTTTAAAAAATGACTATGGTGAAGGTCGATACTATATGTTTCAAGCTGTTGATTTCACTGAGACAGGCGACCGTCAACCTAGTTTAGCAAGACTAAAAAAACTAATTAGCTTACATGCAAATATCCCTGTTGATTGTAAGAAAAATATGGAAATCATCAATAGCACAAGGAATTTATATGAGGGTGGAGGGGAAAGCATTATCATCAAGTGCAGTGAATGATAGGATAAAATCACAGTTACATGAGCAGGCCTATGTTGAAACGATTTATCAGTTATTTGATGTTTGCATGTTTACTCAGTGCCTGTGCTTCAGAGCCGCATTTTCGGGCTTTGGAAGACGCCGAAAAAGCACATAATAAGAAACAGCGAGAAACTTCTTTAGTGCTAATGGACTTGGATGAAATATTCCCTGATCCTCAAGTTCGCGCTTTAGCGAAGGCGGCAGGAAAAGGCGATGTCAAAAAAATCCGTGAGTTAGTGGCAAATGGGGTCGATGTCAACGCTCAGGGCAGGTCGACAGGCACCCCCCTGTTTTGGGCAATTTATAAGGGTAACCTTGATGGATTTGAAGAATTACTAAAACAAGGTGCCACACCCAATGTCAAACTTGAGGGCTCTAGTACTGTAATGCATTGGGCGACCAGAAATAAAGATAGTCGCTTTTTACAGTTGGCATTAGCCTATGGTGGCGATCCCAATCTTAAAGGGGGAATGTTTGATGCCCCACCTATTGAGGAAACAGTGGAGTTAGGCGGAAAAACGATACCCAGAAATTATTATCTGCTCATTGAAGCGGGCACAGATCTTAATATAAAAATAAACACAGATGCTACCTTGTTAACTGAAGCGGCCGGTAGACGTCGATACGATGTTGTTTTAGATCTATTAAATCGAGGCGCAGAATTTCAAATGGTTAACGGAATAGGACGCGTTGGTCTGTATTATTGGCTAGCCGAGCATGAGCGGGTAATGAATAAAAATGAAGACGCCTATAAACAGAAGAAAAAAGTTGAACAATGGTTACAAGACAGAAATATTGACTTCAGCATAATCACTCCAAGCTCAAAGAGGAATTCTGGCTAATAGTGTCCGAGGATTTTTTGAGTGGCAAAGCCAAGGCGTTAACCGTGTATTTTTATCTACTCAGTAAAGCCCATTAAGTCACTTGGTGTTGATTCGGTTGATGTATTGGCTCAATTAGTTTTGAGCTGATATGGGTAAGAGTAGAAGGAATGAGTGATGAAGTATTTGTTACTGCTTATCGGTCTTTGCTTGTGTGGCTGCACTTCCACCATTTTGGAGGTCGCCAGTGTGCCTTCAATCAAGCAGTGGGATTCTGTTCCAGATACGAGAGAATATAAGCAGAACAAGAGTCTTGATAAGTACATTGAGTTTTCTAGCGTCCATCTCTCATTGTTGTTGACCAATTATGAAACCAAGTACCGCGGTAATGCCATGCTGGGTATAGAGATGAACCGTTGGCGTGATAGTCAGTTTAATAATGATGAAATCATAGTCGCATTGGGGGTAAAACCCTTGAAGTTGGATGTTGAGTTAATAGCAAACAATATCGTACTAATCATGAAAGTTAATGGTGTTGAACAGCATTTCAAACCATATAGGGTGATGAAATTTAAAGACTATGATCCTATCTTTTGTGGTTCTGATTATTCTTTAGGTGCTGGATGGGGTACTCGCAGTATAGACATTGCCGATAAAAATGAGAGTTTACGGCTCGGCAGTGAATTTGTAGATAACTGTTATAACTTGTACTTTAAATTCCCTGAAAAGGTCAAAGATGTGGATTTTGCTCTCGATTTTTCCGACTCCCTGCTACCTCTGGATAATCATAAAATCATCTATTTTCATAAGAAACTGATTAAGTGGATGTCATCTAACTAAAACGGACTAACTTTTTGATTTTACGAAAGACCTAAGTACATCTTGAAGGCTAGTCCCTTATTGAGAGCAGATTTTATGAGAATTTTACATGTGTTACTTAAAACGGTTGCTACTGTGCTTACTAGCTTAAGTTTGGCGGGTTGTCCTACTCAATTTAATGTTGAGGTTTTGAATGAGAGCAGTAATACCATCCACATTCTGTCTGGCTATTCAGATATTGAGTTGTCTCGGATTGAACCAGGTGAAGCAACCCAAGTTGCATATAACCTTGATTGTTTTAGGGTTAGGGCCGGAGAGCAGATTTATGAGTACAAACCTGTGATGCCACCAGCTCAGTATGTTCAAAATGGATTGTTTAGCTCGTCATTTAAAGCTGTTTTCACTAGTGCTCAGGAACTAAAAATTTATGTTGATGGTGAAAAGCAAAATGAATCGCTCTACCTAGTTCAAGGTTATAAGTAATGTAAACACATTAAGCCGTAACTCTTTTGCGTTGCTGTTTAAAAATAAAGTCGTTTTTGACAAAAAATAAGGAGGGTGCTCACCCTCCTTATTGTTAGATTTCCAGCTCGACAAAGTCCTTATCGATATCGTCTTGCTCAATACCGATATACCGAAGGGTAGTTTCTTCGGCGCTGTGCCTGAGCATCTTCATTACTCGGCCAATATCTTTGGTTTGTTGATACAGCAGATAGCCACGGGTTTTGCGCATCGAGTGGGTGCCTAAGGCTATTTTGAGTTCTTCTCCAATCATCGCTAGGGCGCGGCAAATATAGCGCCGTGACAAAGGCGCAGGTTTGATGTGCTTCGCCCGTTGATTACGGTAGGACTGGAACAGGTAGATATGGTTAGGATGTTCGCGCGCAATACGCTGAATCCGTTCCAGCGTCTTTTGGTTGAGTTTGATATTGGCAATTTTGCCGGTTTTAGATTCCTTAATGATAAGTCTATCGCCGTGGATATCACTGAACTTAATCGAGAGTAAGTCAGAGATCCGCAGGGCGAGATTAAGGCCGATATTCCACACATCGGCCAGTTGCTGGCTAAACTGTCTTTCCAGTAAGTAGCTGATAAGCTTAACCGTATCTTGGTCTTTAACTGCGTGAACCTCAGGCATGGTCATGTTCCTCTTTTTTGCTATAGTGTGTTTTTGGGCACTTGCATTGCGCAGAGCCTTATTGGGCAAGGGGTTGAGTGTTCCCGTTTTAGGATTCTGGGAACTTGATTTGGCTAAGAGCGTTAATCCAAACTGACCTTCACCTTGTAAACCCCCATATCGAAATAAGTGGCAAAGTTTTGGGAAAATAAATCGATTAATGCTCTGCATTCCCGCTCCCCAATCCAGCCACTAAATAGGCTATAGACCTGCTTGCTGTTAAAGCAGATATCGATGTCTTTAATGAGCTCAGGGAAGGGATGACCGCGAAAAGCAAAGTCGGTGACGTACACTAAGCGCCAATGTTCTTGCTGTTTCTCAAGCCGCACTTCGACGGGATGAAAGCCGCCCGCTTCGGCGCTGTAGTCTGGATCTCGAAAATTAAGGGTGATGGCGTTGGCGTCTTTTGGATCGACGTTAGCCAGTTCCTTTTCAATCACTTGGTAAAAACGATCTGGCATCGCTGGCTGTTGGTTACGCTTGATGGTTAATGTCATGGGATATTCCTTCTTTGATTTACGCGCACACGCAAGAGCCTAGGAGCTACAACTCCTGGGCTCTTGCTGTGTTTGCTGGTGGGGTAAAGATTGAGTGAAACGAGTCTGATGGAGCGTGATCAGGTATCAGGATGCGCTTTGGTGTTACAAGGTTATCGAAGGGGCGAGTGTTAATGCGGGTAGTGGTTTGTCTGCGGATTGATAGACAGCAATATACAAATAACCATGGCTGCCTAAGGTATCGGCCTCACAGGTAAAGTCATCGTACTCAATGGTGACGCTGTGCTGCTCTCTGGCATCTATCTCACCGGTGACGATGAGACGCTCAAGTTGTTTAACCAATTTCGGGAAAGCGTGATTGAAGCGTTCGCGTACTTCAGGTGGAAACTCACCGACAAAGTTAGCTCGGTCATTGAGATAATCCAAATGCAGACCACGTAAAATCAGCCTCGCACCAAAGCGAGGAGACACCTTACGAGGTAGACCCCAGGCGTGCTCAATATCGAAAAGTTTAAGAGTTGTCATATTGACCTCAATGGTTGAAAAGAACTTTAGGGAGTGGGTTGCTTGTTAGCTGGCGAGCTAAAGCAGTGGTAAATACAAGTGGTTAATGGAGTGGATGACGTTTAGGTAACGGTTTGTAAAATTAGGTATATTAGGTATGCACGCTCCAATTGGGCTGTTCATTGCTGCCATGGTTAAAGTACACGCCGTTGATCACCCGTTGCCATTCACCCATAGGCACACCATAAGTGTCACAGGGGCAAACATAGCGGCAAAAGCTAATCTCCTTGGGCAAGTGCTCAACCACATCGCGGTGAAAAACAAATAATACGGTTTTATGTAGCTCGCGGTGTGGTGCAACGACTGGCTTTCCAATCACTTGGCCCATGGCATTAAGTGGCCGGACAAACATCGGCAAAATCAGCTCAACAGCTAAGCGGTTACGCAGTTCGGGAAAGGCGGCGCAGGCCTCAGCAACACAGGCCTGTGAAAAGCTATCGGTAAATTCAATCATGATGGACTCCTTGATTTGGCGTGGCAGGTTTTAACGCTGGCTAGAGTAAGCCGCGCTCAGCAAAGGACACTGGCGTGCGGCCAACCACAATATGGTCAAGCACGCGCACATCGATAAGTGCTAATGCATCGGTTAACCGTTTGGTGATGTGCTTATCTGCAGATGAAGGTTCAGACTCACCGGAGGGATGGTTATGGGCAAAAATCACCGTCGCCGCATTGACGGCAAATACCGCTTTAACCACTTCCCTTGGATAAACACTGGCAGCATCTAAAGTGCCAAAGAACAGCTCTTTAAATTCGAGTAATTGATGCTGATTATTGAGCAGCATCACCGCAAACACCTCCCGCTCATATCCTCCCAGTTTGTAAGTTAAAAAATCCTTAGTGGCTTGAGGGTTGGTGTAGGCGTCCTTCTTTACATAGCGTTCGGCAATGATATTGGCGGCAGAGGCTAGGATGACGTCATCCGATGGTGGCCATAGCGTCACAGGTCGAATAGTTGTACTGGTGTGCATAGGTTTTGTTGACATATCAGGCTCCTTGAAAGCGTTAATGGGCTTATGCACTGGAGTGATATATAGCTAAAAAAAGTTTGAAACAGACATAAAAGCCAAGGTGCTTGTGGGCACCTTGGCTTTGTGAGGACATGAATAAACTAGGCTACATACCTTTGTTTTTCGCCCAGTCGTAACCAGCAATCACGCCGAGAATAAATAACTCAGCCACGGGCCTATTGATGAGCAGGCTAAACATAGTGCTTCTCCTTTAAGCTGCGGTAAATTCCAACGCCAAGCATAAAGCCCGCGATAAATGCGATAGGCATAAAGCCTCCTTATTCTAAATAGATAGATTTGCCACTGGTTGCAGTCGCTTCTGGTGGGATGTGACAGTAATGGATTACTGCATCTCAGTGATATAGATGTGAAAAAGGTTGGAGGCCGCCAAATTTCACAGTTAAAGATAACCGCCACTCCTCATGGTTTGAACTAAACCAGAGGATTAAAAAAATGAGATTAATCAGACTAAAAGAAGTTATCGACTGTACCGGCCTTGCCCGTTCAACCATCTACAAATATATCGCAGAAGGAGCCTTTCCCAAACCAGTATCATTAGGCGATAGGGCCGTTGCATGGGTTGAAAGTGAAGTTCAGGAGTGGATTTTAGAAAGGATAGAAGCAAGAGATTGTTAACTTAAAGAGTTTGAATGCACTACTTAATAAGTTAAGTCTTAAATGGAATTAGCGATTATGAATATCCGTTTAGAGATGATTTAGTTGCTAAATATGACTTAGGTGTCACAACAACGTTATGGTGAGTAAGCGTTTATGAATGTAGTATGTATTTGAAACGGAGAGCACACTAAGGTTTTTTATGGATGATTTTTCACCTTCTGATTTAAAAACAATTCTGCACTCAAAGCGCGCCAATATGTATTACTTGGAATATTGCCGTGTGATGCAAAAAGATGGCCGTGTGCTCTATTTGACCGAAGCCGATAAAGAAAACCTCTACTTCAATATTCCGATTGCCAACACCACAGTGCTGATGCTCGGCAACGGTACCTCAATTACTCAAGCCGCGATGCGTATGCTCTCACAGGCTGGCGTATTGGTGGGGTTTTGTGGTGGAGGTGGCACGCCACTGCACATGGCTTGCGAGGTGGAGTGGTTCACGCCACAGAGCGAATATCGCCCGACAGAATACTTACATGGCTGGCTTTCATTCTGGTTTGATGATGAAAAACGCTTAACTGCCGCGAAGCAATTTCAAAACGCGCGGATTGATTATTTGCAGCGTGTTTGGCGATCAGACCGAGAACTAACCCTTGAGAAATTTAATCTGCAAGATGAAGTGATAAAACAATCCCTTGAAACCTTTCACCAGCGTACCGAATCTGCCAGCAAACCTGCCGAACTGCTGCTTACGGAAGCGCAGCTCACCAAAGCGCTATACAAGTATGCCGCCAATAACACAGGCAAAGACGGTTTTACTCGCCAGCACCAACCAGACAAAAAATGCACTGACAAAGCCAATGATTTTTTGAATCATGGCAACTACTTAGCCTATGGCCTCGCAGCAAGCTGCTTGTGGGTGCTTGGCATTCCCCATGGTTTTGCTGTTATGCATGGCAAAACCCGAAGGGGAGCTTTAGTGTTCGATGTGGCGGATTTAATTAAAGATGCCATCGTGCTGCCGTGGGCGTTTGTTTGCGCTAAAGAAAACGCCACCGAACAAGAGTTTCGCCAACAAATACTGCAAGCTTTTATCGAGCATAAAGCACTCGATTTTATGTTCGATACGGTGAAAAGTATTGCTCTGCAAGGCCAGACAGAGTCCGAGAACGAACCTGAGAACAAGCCAGAAAAGCACCTTGAGAGCAAGCCAAAGATCGAGCAAGAGAGTGAGGTGAACCCACGATGATGGTTACCTTTGTTAGCCAATGCGAGAAAAACGCCCTCCAGAAAACCCGTCGTGTACTGGATGCCTTCGCCAACCGCATTGGTGATAACACCTGGCAAACCCTCATCACTGAAGAAGGGTTACTCACGGTGAAAAAAATGCTTCGCCAAACCGCCACCCGCAGTACCGCCGTCAGTTGCCACTGGATCCGTTCCCGTTCGCGTAGTCAGTTTTTATGGGTGGTGGGTAATAAAAAGAAGTTTAATGCACAGGGCATTGTGCCTGTTAATAGTACAGAAAAAGATTTACTCAACAGCGAATATGAAAACGATTGGAAATATTTACCACTGATTAAGGTGATCACTGGCATGGCCGCTTTGCTGCACGATTGGGGTAAAGCATCTTTACTTTTCCAGGAAAAGTTAAATCCAGAAATTAAAATCAAGCATAAAGGTGACCCGCTACGCCATGAGTGGGTATCTTGTTTGCTCTTCCACCAATGGATTTCTTGTCAAGATCACGAACGTCTTGATGAGGTTTGGCTAAATTCACTGATTGATAAAGGCATAGATGAAACTTGCTTTAACGCCCATGCATTACCAAGAGAAAAGGCGCTTGCCGAATTACCGACAGCCGCAGCTTTGATCGCTTGGTTGATCGTTTCTCATCACCGGTTGCCTTTACCCAAAGAGAAAGACTTGTGTGATAAACAACGAGAAGTTGATAACTCGTCGTTGGCGGATTTATTAGCCAGAATTACCCCAGCATGGGGCTATGAAAACCGCTTTGATGAGTACAACGCGCTGCTGCTGAAATGTTTTGAGTTTCCGTTAGGGCTGCTCTCTAATTCCTCGATTTGGCTTGCTGAGCTAAAACGCCGCGCGAAAGACTTATTACATCACCTACCTTTACTCGAACAGGCAATGAATGATGGTAGTTGGCGGGGGATTCTACACCATGCTCGATTGTGCCTGATGCTAGGTGATCACTATTATTCTTCACAACCCAATGATCATCAATGGCAAACGTCGATAGAGCTGTACGCTAATACCGATCCAACCACCAAAGAGCGTAAACAAAAGCTGGATGAGCACTTAGTGAATGTCGCTAAAGTCGCGGTGAACACAGTGAAGTTACTGCCGTTTTTTGAAACTGAGCCGCTCAAAGCCACCGAGCTCAGCGAGCTGGCACCTAAGGCTAACACGCCTAAGGCATTCCGTTGGCAAGACAAAGCGGTACGCAAAATCAACGAGTGGCGTGAACACACGGAAGATAAAAGCCAAGGCTATTTTGTGGTGAACATGGCCAGTACCGGTTGTGGCAAAACCATCGCCAACGCCAAAATTATGCAGGCGTTATCTGAAGAGGGTGAAAGTCTGCGTTTTATTCTGGCACTTGGCTTGCGCACACTCACTTTGCAAACCGGTGACGAATACAAAGAACGTCTCAAACTGCAAGAGAGCGACTTGGCAGTACTTATAGGCTCTAAAGCCATTTCTGAGTTACATCAATCGGGTAAGGCGGTTGAAAAAGACGACATTGAACCCGAACAAGCTGACGCTGGTTCTGAGTCTTTGGAGAGTCTTCAAGATGAAAACGATGTTCTCGATTGGCAAGGTGTGCTACCTGAAGAGGAGCTCACGACCGTTTTAACCAAAGAAAAAGACCGAAAACTTCTGTATGCCCCTGTACTGGTGTGCACCATCGACCACATCATGGCCGCAACGGAAACCAAACGTGGTGGCCGCTATATTCTGCCTTGTTTGCGTTTAATGTCGTCCGACCTAGTCATTGATGAGATCGATGATTTCACCGGCGATGATCTAATTGCGATTGGCCGATTAGTGCATTTGGCTGGCATGCTCGGGCGTAAAGTGATGATTTCCTCGGCCACCATACCGCCGGATTTAGCACTTGGTTTATACAGTGCCTATCGTCAAGGGTGGGCAGTCTTTGCCGCCAGCCGTGATCGAGTCAGCAGTATTAATTGTGTTTATGTCGATGAATTTAGTGCCGACGTTCAGATGGTGGGCTGCGATGATCCTGATTTAGCTGCCTATGAGACGTTCCAACAACGCTTTGTGTCTAAACGTGTGGATAAGCTAAAACAGCAAGTCGCGAAGAGAAAGGCCGATATCATTCAATGTATTAAACAAAATGATCAGCCGCTAGATAAACAGTATTTCGACATAGTCAAACAAGCTATTTTGGCTAAACACCAGCACCACAACACGTTAGAACCAGAAAGCCAAACACGGGTGTCGTTTGGCGTGGTTCGTGTTGCCAATATTCAACCTTGCGTCGAATTAACCCAATATCTACTCAGTTGTGATTGGCCAGCCGATACCGAAGTGCGCTGCATGGCTTATCATAGTCAGCAAGTGATGTTGCTGCGTCATGCGCAAGAAAAGCATTTGGATGAGGTGCTCAAACGCAAAGAGAAAGTGGGGGAACTGCCGAGTGCTTTTGCTCATCCCGTGATCCGCGAACACCTAGCGGCTTGCCAAGCAAAAAATCTGATTTTTATTCTGGTTGCAACCCCGGTTGAAGAAGTGGGGCGTGACCATGACTTTGACTGGGCAGTGATTGAGCCCTCATCTTTTCGTTCGATTATTCAAATGGCAGGCCGTGTACGCAGGCATCGTGATGGAGAAATTCTGGAACCGAACATTGGGCTGTTGCAATACAACATCAAGGGCTTTAGAGGGAAAGATGAACGGGCCTTTAATCACCCAGGTTACGAAACAGACAGCGCCACTCAGCTCGTCACTCATGATTTATGTGAGTTGGTGGATGAACAATCTCTGTTGCAATCGGTCAACGCGATTGTCCGTATTCAAAAGCGAGCAGTGCTAGAACCGCGCAACAATTTGGCGGATTTAGAGCACTTTGCAACCGCAAAAACCCTTGGTACCGATCAAATTGGCAAACCACAGCAAGCCAATACCAGTCGTCAGGATCGATATAGCCGTAATCGTCGCAATAGCTCGCCACAGTCAATATGGAATGAACATCTGCACGGTCATATTCACGGCTACTGGTGGCTTACCGCACTGCCGCAATACTTCAAACGCTTTCGTAAAAGTGAACCCACAGTACAAATCTACTTAGTTAAAAAAGCGCGCAGCATTGAGTTTTGTTTGCGTGAAGAACAGGGCGGCTTACATCCTATTGAACGCACTTTGAATATTGAACATCTGCCGCTTGCACCAACGCAGCAAAAGGTGCTCTGGCTACAGCGTGATTACAGTGAGTTAGTCAGTTTATATAGCCCAAGCCCTGAGCTGGAGTTTGCCACGTCAGTGCGCTATGGCGAAATCAGTTTTATCTACCGTGAAGGTAATCAGCAATACAGCTACAACGACCAGCTAGGGTTAGTCAGAACTTCCTAAAAATAAAGGCTGGAAAAATCCAGCCTTTAGCTACCTGCATGGTAGTGAACAACTTAAACAATTAGATAATTTTCTAAGCTGCATTTTTGCAGTCGAGGGAGAGGCTACAGCATGAGTAGAACTCTTTCAAAGGATTTTCAAAATTTATATTTAAATAATTAAATAATGGTTGATCTTGTTTTGTGGTGGTTATAAGCTGAACAAAAATTAATCAAAAAGGGAGATGTCAAGTGATAGATCCAGCAATAGCCGCCTTTTTTGCGGAGCGTAAAGAAGCATGGCTAAAGAAAAACATCAGTGCAGCAATGTCTGATACAGAAGTATTGGAAAAACAACAGGAGTGTGAGCAAAACTTTCTATTAGACAATTGGTTGCCTGATGCGGCCAAAAGGGCGGGGCAAATTTCAGTGGCTTCGCATCCTTGTACCTTTAGTCATCCGAGTGCGCGGAAAAATAAAAATGGTTATGTCTCGTCCATTATTGCTAAGAACAAACCTAGGACAGATGGTTTTCTTCGCTCCGGTAATGTGAGTGTTGAGCCAGATGCACTAGGTAACGCGGCGGCATTAGATGTATACAAGTTTCTCAGCTTAGAGATGAGCGACCAAGGTTCTTTACTGTTGCATATTGAGCAAGAGAGCGAGTTAGCTCGGCAATTGCTTGATATACCAAGCTGTGAATATCAGGCGCTACGCGATGGCTTTTTAAAAATGGTCGATAGCGATCAGGCGTCTGTTTCCAGCTCGAAGATTAAGCAAGTCTATTTCCCGATAGCCGATGGAGAATATCATTTATTGTCGTTATTAACTCATTCCGGCCATCTTTTTGAATTACGTAAACGTCTTGATGCCCTTCGATTTGGTGATACGGTAAAAGAGGCAAGAGAGTGCAAAAAAACGAGTCAATTTCACCCTGCGGGTTACCAAGAGATCTTTGGCCTAACCACGATTGGGTTTGGCGGCACAAAACCGCAAAATATCAGCGTGCTCAATAACCAAAACGCAGGTAAAGCGCATTTGCTGGCCTCGATACCGCCGGAGTTAACACCTCGCGATATCCGCCTACCGAAAACGGACTTTTTCAAAGAGAGTTTTACCGCTTGGCAAGCCAAAGAGGTGCTTGAAGCGCTACATCGACTTTTTATCACCGACCACAACAACATTAATCTCCGTGATGGACGCGACTACCGCATTCAGCAATACGTTGATTTGGTGATTGAAAAAATGTGGCAAGTACGCCTGTTTCTTGAAGAATATTCCGGTGAATTATCGAGTGCGTTGCCTTTGGAGCAAAAAATCTGGCTCTATCCAGAGTTTGCTGAGCAGCGTCATCAGGGAGATGAGTGGCTCGATAAAATCACTCGCCACATTACCCGTGGCTTAATCAATCACTACACCCGCAGCAAAGTTATTGCCAATCCCGTCACATTGGCTGACCAAGAGCTGCTGGCGATTGAGAATGTGGTTGCCAGCAATAAGGAGAACTTGCGATGAATATATTGATTCTTCCGCATCTAAAAATTCATAACGCCAATGCACTTTCAAGTCCATTGACCATTGGCTTTCCGGCGATGACGGCATGGTTAGGATTCGTGCATGCCTTAGAACGCAAGCTGAACCAAGCAGGTTTATCTGAGCTCATGCTGCACAGTGTCGCTGTGGTTAGCCATCTCTGTAAAGTGCAAACCCATAAAGGTGAGGGTGACTTTGTTCATTCAATAATCGGTACAGCTAATCCACTCGATAAGGATGGTTCACGCTCGGCATTTATCGAGGAAGCACGCTGTCATTTAGATGTGTCCCTTGTCATTGAGTGGAGTGGCAATGAGGATCAAGTTCAGCAGCCAGAGTTTACCCAGCAGTTACAAGCAGTGATCGCGACGATGAAAGTGGCAGGAGGCGACGTTCTTTCCGTTGGGAAGCACTCAGTTAAATCTGTGATTACGGAAGAGGATACTGCCCAAGCCCTACGCCAATTAATGCCAGGTTATGTGCTGATTGAACGCCGCGACTTAATGATTGACACCATGCAGCAAGGCGCTGACGCGATAGATGCGCTGCTTGGTTATCTCACCGTACACCACAGATGTGAGCTTGAAGACCAAAGCGTTGTTTGGCATAGCCAGCGCAAGACGAGTGGCTGGATTGTGCCCATTGCCACCGGATTTCAGGGCATTTCACCATTAGGTGAGGTAAAAAATCAGCGCGATCCATCAGTGCCGCATCGCTTTGCCGAAAGTGTGGTCACGCTGGGCGAATTTGTCATGGCGTACAAAATCAAACATCTTGATGACATCCTTTGGCAATACCACCCCGATTTACCAAACGATCTTTACCTTTGTCAGCAAGTTAACGCTATCAACGAATATCAATAAGGAACAACCTCATGGCTAAAAATAACGACATCGCTTCAGTATTGGCATTTGAAAAGAAACTAGTCCCATCCGATGGCTACCTCTTTGGATGCCAGTGGGAAACAAAAGAGCAAGCAACCCCATTAGCCCTACAAGAAAAATCGGTACGTGGCACCATTTCCAACCGTTTAAAAGCCGCAGTGCAAAACGATCCTGCTAAGCTGAATGCGGAAGTTGAAAAAGCAAACTTACAACGAGTGGATGCCTGTGCTTTGGGGCAGGATCAAGATACTTTGAAGCTACATTTCACACTCAAAGTATTAGGGGGGCTTGTCCAACCTTCGGCGTGTAACAATGCGCTGTTCAAACAGAGTTACAGTGCTGCGGTTTCGCAGTACATTACCAAATATGGCTGTTTCGAATTGGCGAAACGCTATGCCACCAACCTTGCCAATGCCCGTTTTCTATGGCGCAACCGCGTTGGCGCAGAAGAAATTGAAGTGCAAATCAAGGCATTGAACAAAGGGGCAGAGCAGGCGTGGACTTTTAATGCTAAACAATTCAGTACTCGACACTTTGATCATAATGATTCACACATCAATAGTTTGGCTGACAGAATTGCTCAGGCACTGGCCAGCGAAACGGATCATTTGATGCTGCAAATTGACTGCTACGCTAAGGTGGGTAAAGCCCAAGAAGTTTACCCTAGTGAAGAGTTAGTGCTCGATAAAGGCAACAGCAAAACCAAGAAAAGTAAAATCCTGTATGCAGTTAATGAGCATGCTGCGATGCACTCACAAAAAATTGGTAACGCACTGCGATCAATTGATACTTGGTACCCAGATTACGCATCAGAGGAGCAAAGTGCTGGAGCCATTGCGATTGAACCCTATGGCGCTGTCACCAATTTAGGAAAGGCATTTCGTACCCCGAAAGATAAGCAAGATTTTTACACTTTCTTTGATAAATGGGCGCGTGGTGAAAGCTTGCCCCGTGAAGAAGATGAGCATTACGTCATGGCGGTATTAGTGCGTGGCGGTGTATTTGGCGAAAGTGACAAATAGGTGGCAGTGATGAACTACTACCAAGAGATCACTTTACTGCCAGATGCTGACATTGCCTTGGGCTTTCTTTGGCAAAACGTCTTTCAACAAGTCCACATTGCCTTGGTGGAGCACAAAGTGAGTAGCAATCAATCGCTCGTTGCAGTTGCTTTTCCTGATTATCGTCAAGCGAAGTTTCCGCTGGGCAGTAAGTTGCGCCTGTTTGCAAAAGAGCAAGCGACACTGGAAAAGCTGGCAATTCATCAGTGGTTAACTCGATATGAAGACTATGTGCACATCAAAGGGATCAAACCCGTACCAAGCGATGTAACTTACGTAAGCTTTGTACGCAAGCAGGTTAAATCGCCTGAACGTATTGAGCGGGATATGCAGCAAAAAGCCGCACTATGGGCAGAAAAATCCGGTAAACCGCTGGTGGAATGCTTAGCGGATTTACAACAAAGCAAGCCGACAGCATTGTGCTCTTTGCCCTTTATTTACTTGCATAGCCAGCAAACAAAGCAACGATCCCCAGATAAAAGCAGCAAGTTCCCGCTGTTTATTCAGATGCAGCAACAAAGCATATCACAAAATGGGGGCTTCGATTGTTATGGTTTGAGTGCCAAAGTGAATGGACAGTCAGTATTGGGTACCGTACCGCACTTTTAAATTGAACGAAAAAGTTAAGTTTTAACCCTTTATTTTTTGCTCTTTAAAAATATAATTTAAATACAATAAGTTACAATGGGTGGTTTTTAATAAGGTAAAAAAGTAATTTTTATCCTAACTGCCTGTTGTAACTTATTTTTATTGATTTAGTCTATTGTTCACTGCCTTACAGGCAGCTTAGAAATCACTCGTTGGTTTCTAGTTCGGCAAATGCAGGTTCACTGCCTTACAGGCAGCTTAGAAATTAGCTCGTTCCACAGCATTCCCTTTGTCAGCGTTCACTGCCTTACAGGCAGCTTAGAAAGTGACATAAGATACTCTTCGTATGGAAAAAATGTTCACTGCCTTACAGGCAGCTTAGAAATCGCTGTAAACCAAGGTATACATTTCCTGTTAGTTCACTGCCTTACAGGCAGCTTAGAAAAATAGAACCGCTTGTTCCTATTAATCCTTTAGGTTCACTGCCTTACAGGCAGCTTAGAAAACCCTGGCAGCTTTCTAGAGTTGGATTTTTTTGTTCACTGCCTTACAGGCAGCTTAGAAAGCTCACATCAAGGGGATAAATCCCCTTAATAAGTTCACTGCCTTACAGGCAGCTTAGAAAAGAATATCCAAGGCACCAGATTAGCGGGGCATGTTCACTGCCTTACAGGCAGCTTAGAAATACAGGAGTCATTTGTGCATTTAATACTGAGTGTTCACTGCCTTACAGGCAGCTTAGAAAATTTACTCATAACACACCGCCATTTGCGAATTGTTCACTGCCTTACAGGCAGCTTAGAAACGCCTATATCGCGATGAACCGCGCTTAGAAATGTTCACTGCCTTACAGGCAGCTTAGAAATACTAAAGCCGATCTCGAAAAACTGAAACGTCGTTCACTGCCTTACAGGCAGCTTAGAAAGTGGCGAACAGCGCCCCTATGTAGTCGAACCCGTTCACTGCCTTACAGGCAGCTTAGAAAAAATACAGGCGCGACGTCCTGCACAACTTGATGTTCACTGCCTTACAGGCAGCTTAGAAAGACAGCCCAATGCGCGTCGCCACGGGCTCAGTGTTCACTGCCTTACAGGCAGCTTAGAAACGTCGTTCAAAGGCTTTGAGCCGCTTTAGGTCGTTCACTGCCTTACAGGCAGCTTAGAAATTTGGCCTCGAACAGCTTCAACGAGCACTTTTGTTCACTGCCTTACAGGCAGCTTAGAAATATCACGGAAAACCCCACGCTTTTTGAGCGCTGTTCACTGCCTTACAGGCAGCTTAGAAATATCACGGAAAACCCCACGCTTTTTGAGCGCTGTTCACTGCCTTACAGGCAGCTTAGAAAGACCCGCAGCGTTTAGTGTTAGCGATCGAAGAGTTCACTGCCTTACAGGCAGCTTAGAAAACTCAGTGTAAATCTAAGCTTGTTGTAGTCGAGTTCACTGCCTTACAGGCAGCTTAGAAATAAATTGTACACACCAGTCGTAGTTGCCTTCAGTTCACTGCCTTACAGGCAGCTTAGAAAGAATCCGCTCGGTAAGAGCGCGTCGGCACAGGGTTCACTGCCTTACAGGCAGCTTAGAAAGTAACCACCCGCTGTCGCGGTTTGACACAAAAGTTCACTGCCTTACAGGCAGCTTAGAAAACTACTTCAGCGACTAGCACATAACACATATCGTTCACTGCCTTACAGGCAGCTTAGAAAAGCGCAATGCTCACAGACATACCTCACCGATCGTTCACTGCCTTACAGGCAGCTTAGAAAAACACCGAACGATAAGGCCGCAATGGTAATAAGTTCACTGCCTTACAGGCAGCTTAGAAATTCTTACGTCACACCAAGCCATTTACGATAAAGTTCACTGCCTTACAGGCAGCTTAGAAATCTGCGGCCTTAGCCGCGTTGTTGTGGTTGATGTTCACTGCCTTACAGGCAGCTTAGAAATAAATAAATCTCAACATCAGTCGCCATACCCAGTTCACTGCCTTACAGGCAGCTTAGAAAAAGTAAAGGGATTGAGGAGTGGTTCGCCGCAAGTTCACTGCCTTACAGGCAGCTTAGAAAGCAACTTAGCCAGGTATTAACCTTCACACTCTGTTCACTGCCTTACAGGCAGCTTAGAAAATGATCCGCGCCTGCAGTGAGATAGTGATGTTGTTCACTGCCTTACAGGCAGCTTAGAAAGATCACATCAATGGGCGATTGATACCCATACCGTTCACTGCCTTACAGGCAGCTTAGAAATGTGGCTCAAGTGTTGCGCGAACGCCAGTTTTGTTCACTGCCTTACAGGCAGCTTAGAAATAGTGCGAGATCATCCAAATATTGCATGATGTGTTCACTGCCTTACAGGCAGCTTAGAAAACTCTATCTCCGGGTGCTAAAGCTTGTATTTCGTTCACTGCCTTACAGGCAGCTTAGAAAGTGCCAACAGAGTTTGTAAACCGTGTTGCTGAGTTCACTGCCTTACAGGCAGCTTAGAAAAAAGGAATGCAAGGCCACATGGCGACCTACAAGTTCACTGCCTTACAGGCAGCTTAGAAAAAAGAAATGCAAGGCCACATGGCGACCTACAAGTTCACTGCCTTACAGGCAGCTTAGAAATCATGGCCGACTTTACCGAGTCACCAGAAAGGGTTCACTGCCTTACAGGCAGCTTAGAAAATTGAATCAAGTTCAACTTCTTCGCACAACTGGTTCACTGCCTTACAGGCAGCTTAGAAAATTGAATCAAGTTCAACTTCTTCGCACAACTGGTTCACTGCCTTACAGGCAGCTTAGAAAATAAATTAACGCTGAAAATCCGCTAAGGTCGAGTTCACTGTCATACTGGCGATTTGTTAAGCTAATAACTAGAGTTCGTTGTAGTTAAAAGCACAAATTTGATTTGTTGTTCGTTGATGTTGCTTAATTAACCTGAACTCGGGATAAGAAATGTTGAACTAATAGCCCTCCAAGTGATCGGATCTTTCGACCAAGAGAAACCCCATCACACCGGAGGGCCTATGCATAAATTAGTGGAAGTGTTTTGCGATGTCGATGATTTTTGCGCTGTTTTCATTCCAGAATGGGAAAAAACGCTGTTAACCGATGGTACACGCAAGCGTCAACGCCCTGGCCGTATGACGATGAGCGAAGTGATGACCATCATCATAC
>NZ_JAKKSC010000030.1:0-61097 GCF_025653705.1 Shewanella sp. SM87 | reverse complement strand
TCTTTAGGTAAATCTCGCCAAGGGATACCTGTTCTAAGGCGGTAAAGAATACCTTCGAATGTTTGTCTATGTTCAGGTTTGTCATAAACACGGCCTGTGCTTTTCATTAAATGAAATAGCTTTTCCCAGCGTGCATCGGTTAGCATAAGTCTTGGCATGGCTTGAGGTTATGGTTACTTTTGGCGAAGCAAATTATAACGTCTTGCCATGCTGTCTAAAAATTACTCTCGAAAGATCAACAGACCCTAGGCTGGATTGACTAAAGTAAATGGATTAAGTGCTCTTCAAAAAGGTAAATAAGCCAAATAAAAACGGGAGACCTTAAGTCTCCCGTTTTTAATCAAGATTACTGCAATTAAATCTTAAACTGTCACACTAAATCTTAAACTGGCCCACTAACTTGCCCAAGTTAATGCCTTCTTCCGAGACTGTCATACTGATCCTAGCGGCATCTTCGCTGGAATGAAGCAACTCGTTTACAATCTCTTGGATGGCATACACGTTACGGTTAATTTCTTCGGTTACTGAGCTTTGCTCTGTCGCCGCGGCCGCAATTTGGGTACTCATATCATTAATCGCCGTTACCGCTGAAGTGACTGAGCCTAAACTATCGGAAATCGTACGAGAAGAATCCACCGAACGTACACAGCTTTGCTGACTCTCTTCCATGGCTTTCACGGCTTGGGTCACTAGCTTATGCAGTGCCGATAACATCTCGTTGATTTCTAACGTGCTGGCTTGAGTTCGACTGGCTAAATTACGCACCTCGTCGGCGACCACAGCAAATCCACGACCCTGTTCACCAGCACGGGCCGCTTCGATGGCGGCGTTTAATGCCAATAGGTTAGTTTGCTCGGCAATACCGCCAATGACAGAAAGCACGCTGTTGATCTTCTGTGATTGCTCGCTGAGTGATTTTATACTGCCTGCCGCATTGTTGATTTGCGACATTAAAGACGCAATCTCCTCAAGCGAAGCATCAACACAACGCTGTGCATTCGCCACATCACCAGTAGCAGCATGAGTCGCTTCGGCTACTTGAGTGGTATTCTTAGCCACTTCGTTCGCAGTGGAGGACATCTCAGTGATTGCAGTCACCACCTGATCGGTTTCATTGTTATGACTCACCAACTGGCTCGACATGACTTTAGTTTGATCATGAATCGCATTGGCTGCCGTTTTTACTTTAGCCGTCGCGGTCGCGACATCGCCGATAATATGCTGAAGTTTATCGACAAAGAGGTTAAAGGAGCGCCCAAGTTGGGCAATTTCGTCTTCACCTTTTACGGTAAGTCGTTTGGTTAAATCTCCTTCGCCCTTAGCAATATCATTTAAGTTATCGGCCATATTCTTGATTGGCACGACCATACGGTGGGCGGCAATCATAATGATAAAGCCAGTAATACCCGTAAGGAAAAGCGCTATCAGCAAAATCGCGAAGGATTTTTCAGCCATTTGCTCAGTCACTGTCTCACGATAATCTTCAACAACAGCTTCAATATCATCGATATATGCCCCAGTACCTAACATCCAGTCAGTACCAGGGATCATCATGGCGTAACTGATTTTTTCAATCTGTTCATTAGTATTAGGTTTTTGATAGTAATAGGAGAAACTACCATCGCCACGTTTAGCGGCATCGAGCAGACCGACGATAATTTTGGTGCCGCGAGGATCTGTCATATCCATTTTATTTTGCCCTTCTAAACTCGGTATTAGGGCATGGAAAATATTTTTCCCTTGAGAGTCATACATGAAGAAATAACCCGCACTGCCAAAACGTATGTCTCTTAGCGCTTGATTCACATTCCCTTGTTCTTTTAACGATAATTGGTAATTCACTATACCAGCGGCAATTTCGGTAGCTTCTTTAATTTGTTGTTTACGTTCACCGACGAGCTTAGATCTAAAGGTAACCACCTCATCGGCAAGCGCATTTTGCTCGACATAATAAGAAACCGACATCAACACCAATAATGCGAGGATCAAAGGAAACAGCGATAGCAATAATAATTTATTGCGCAAACTCAACTTAGACATACTTGAATGCTCCAAAGGATTACAACTTGTATCTTCGGAGTATAGCTAAGATTGTTGTATTTCTATGCGCTTAAAGTAACAAAATCTTAATCTTGCTCAATAAACATTCGATTAATAACGACTCAGTTCAAAGCATATTAAGCAGCACACCACATACACTAAAGCCTAATACCAGTTGTAGCATGGGTGGTTTAAATAACTTTAATGCACCAAAACCGAGCAATACCAAGGCCATATCTTTACCTGAGAATACCGCCTGAGAAAACACGGGTTGATAAAGTGCTGCGGCAAGTAAGCCAACAACACAGGCATTCACTCCCGCTATCGCGCCAGCAATTTTTGGTCTTGCGGCAATCGCATGCCAACTTTGCAACCCCACCAGCATAAGTAAAAAACCGGGTAAGAAAATAGCTGCGGTTGCGATGCAAGCTCCCATGAAGGGCTTATCTAACATCACTTCAGCGCCTAAAAAGGTCGCAAAGGTAAACATAGGTCCTGGCACTGCTTGGGCAAAGGCATAACCTGTCAGAAAACGATCGCCACCTATGGTATCACCCACCGCAGTTTCCAACAGAGGTAGCACTACATGACCACCACCAAATACTAAGCTCCCTACGCGATAAAACTCACCGAAGATCCAAGCTTCAGATCCTAAATCCACGATAAAAAAACTGCCGATGAGCAACACGAAAAAGAGCAACAAATAGAAGTAATTCAATCGAATCGGTGCCAGCGCTACTGTGTCATCTTGGCTCGCACTCAATTTATAGATGCCGATAGTGGCGGCGCCAAGTAACAAAAGGATTTGCGTCCACATAGATGGCGCAATCAAAATTGCCGCGGCACTGACTAACATTAATAGGCGTGCGGATTTGCGTTGGCAGAACTGTTTAAACATGGCGAGAACGGCATCGGCAACCACAACGACGGCCATTAATTTAAGCCCGTAAATCATCCCTTGAACATAATGATTAGCGAGCCAAGCCGACGTTGTTACTGCCAGTAAGTACATCAAAATAAAGGAAGGTAGTGTAAAACCGGCAAAAGCAGCAAGCGCGCCAACAAACCCGCCTCTTTGATAACCAATGGCAAAGCCCACTTGGCTCGACCCTGGCCCCGGCATAAATTGGCTTAAGGCAACCAGACTGGCGTAACGCTTATCATCGAGCCAACCGAGTTCATTTACGAAGGTCTGGCGAAAATAACCAATGTGCGCCGCAGGCCCGCCAAAACTCATCAAGCCCAAGGTAAAAAAGCGTAGGAAAATCTGTAGCATAAATCGCCGCCCATTAATGCATAAAGTGCTGAAGATTATGCCACTAAAAAGACACTTTGATGAAGTTTCACGCGAGCAGCGCAGATAAAAGTATTGCAAAGACTCCACATGGTAGAGTCCTTAAGATAGTTTGAGCGGATTTCAAGAATCGTAAAACGAATAAGTACAAATGCTTAGTGATAAATTGATGAGCTAAAAATTAATCCTTCACCAACATGACTAGTACTTCGAAGTGATCCGTGTGGGGGAATAAATCAAATAGCTGCACTTTGGTTAAGTGATAGCCTTGAATATGTTCGAGATCTTTCGCTAAGGTTTGCGGATTACAGCTTGAATAGAGAATGGCCTTAGGGGCAAACTCGCTTAAAGACTGGCATAGCGCCTCGCCAATACCGCGCCTCGGCGGATTAACTATGATCAAATCCGGCTTATCGGCAGCGCTTTTACCCTTAGCAAAGTCGGTGGAATCGAGCGCCATAAATTGCACGTTTTCGAGCCCCATCATTTGCGCTGACATTTGCGCGCAGGCAATCGCTTCAGCTTCAATTTCAATCCCTGTGAGGGTAATGTCTTTGGATGCACAGTGCAGTCCGAAACCGCCTACACCACAGAAAAGATCCCATAACGAATGAGGTGAAAACTCGGCAACCCATTCACGGGCCGTTTGATATAACTGCGCCGCAACGTGTGGATTGGTTTGGAAAAAGCTCTTAGGCCGAATGAACAAAGGCACATGATTAAAACGTTCTTCAAGCCTAGTATTCTCAGTTAAGAAAATCTCTTCATCACCCTCAAGTATTGCCATATGAACCGGTTGGATATTGACTGACACCACTTTAATTTGCGGATATTCAGCTAATAATGCAGGTAATTCACGTTCGATACGTTCGATACTATTGGTGGACCGCAGTACAAACCGCAGTAGATATTCACCACGCACTTGACTGCGGGTCAGCAGAATAAATTTAAGTTCACCCTTGGCTCTATCTACCCGATAAGGAGGAAGTCCAGCCTGCTGCACAAAGCGTGTTAAGCGATGTAATAAATCTTGCATATCAGATGGATATAAAAGGCAGTCGCAAAGATCTACCGCCTCGCCACTTGGGCTCACAATCCCCAACACAGGCGCATGGGCGGCGCCTAAGGCCACCATTTTAGCTTTATTACGAAAGCCGCTGTCCTCGCCAATTACCGGCGGCTGAAAAATATCGGGCAAATTAGCTGGGATAAAAGGCGCGAGTAGTTGCTGTAAAATTTGAGTCTTAACCGCCACTTGCTGCACCATAGGCTGTTGTATATGCCGGCAAGAAAGGCACTGACCTTGGTTAAAATAACCACATTGCTTGGCGGTATTTACAATAGCAGCATTCACGGCAGATCCTAGATATCAGTAAAAAAGCGCCACACTGTAGCGGTTTTACAGGTAAAAATCACCTTGAAGCATATTCAAATCAGCATCAAGTGCATAATTCACGGCGCACTCAAGATAGGGTGAGTTTATCAACATCAGCAATAGACTGCCGCTTACCTATGGCCTTTTCAATCCATTCAAGCACTTCGGCTGAGGTACTGCGAAACGTCGTTAACTTACCGCCATATAAACTGAGTATTCGCGGATGGGAAATCGATGTTTGCATTAAGGTATCTCGCGGTCGCTCAAAGGCTTGGCTATTTTGCTTAGGCAAGACCCGAATACCACAGAAAGTTTTGGTTATTAGCGCCTTGAGCTCATCAATATCCGGCGTTAGTGGGAAATAATGTTTGTAGATCCCCAGCAGATAATTAATTTCAGATTCGGTCGCCTCAGGCGGCTTATCTAAAGAGGTTAATTCAGTTTCTGTGGTGCCGACTAAGGTTTGACCATACCAAGGCATCACAAATATTACCCGTTTATCGAAGCATGACTCTAAGTACAAGATGCCATCGGGCGCAGGAATATCCAGTAACACATGGGCGCCTTGCACCCAATCGAGTTCAACACCCGCAAGTGGGGGCAACACTTTACTCAACACCTCATTCACCCAAGGACCAGCGGCATTGATAACTAGACGCGCCTCGGCACTATGGGCCTCGCCCCTGTGGCTAAAACTCAGCTCACAGGTCTCGCGCTTGTGTTCCAACTCAAGAAATTCAGCCTCGGCATAGACTTCAGCACCCAGTGCCTGTGCGCTACGCGCCACCGCTTGAGTTAATAGTTTATCGTCGGTCTGCGCATCCCAATACTGAAATACGGCTTTTAATCCAGAGAGTTTTAATCCCTTGAAACGATGCCAATGCACAGCGGGTACTGACACAAATTGGCCTAAAGGATCAAATTCACTCAGCAGTGCATACATACTCAGTCCTGCGCGAATGGTCCAAGGACTGCGCTGACTGTTGTCGTACACGGGAATATAAAATGGCACAGCTTTAACAAGTGATGGCGCAAGATTGAGTAAATGTCGCCTTTCAAGCAATGATTTGCGGACTAAATTAATTTGTCCGGTTTCTAAATAGCGTAAACCACCGTGGATAAGCTTGCTGGAATTCGCTGAGGTTTGGCCGCCAATTTCGCCCTTTTCAATCAGCAAGGTGGAATAGCCCGCTGCTGCTGCATATTGGGCAATGCCGACACCGCTGATCCCACCGCCAATAATGGCTACATCGAAACAGGCCATAACTTACTCTCGCTACCTTCAATAGACGACTGACCCGCTGAGCCTCAAGCATACAACCCATTACACTCAGTCGAACCGCTAATAAGCGTTAATATGTCAATAAGTTAATCTTAGATCAAATCTCGACGATAAGAGTTTAATCAATACTGGCATGTAATTGCTTAAGTGCTTGATCGCACATAGTCTTTAAGGCTTTTAGTTCGCTCGCCTCGCCGCCGACTTTACAGCGCATCAAATGGGGAATTTCACTTGCCTGTGTTTTGAGGGAAAGTCCTGCAGGCGTTAAGGCCAGCACTCTCACGCGTTCATCCTGTTCACTACGACCGCGAGTCACTAATCCTTTAGATTCTAGTCGCTTCAGCAATGGCGTTAACGTGCCTGAATCGAGGAAAAGTTTATCGCCTAAGGTTTTGACACTAATCCCCTGCTCTTCCCATAGCACTAGCATGACTAAGTACTGCGGATAAGTTAGATCTAATTTGTCCAACAAAGGCCGATAGGCACGCACCATAGCATTTGCAGCACTATAAAGTGAGAAGCACACTTGATTCTCAAGACATAAGGCATTCTCTGTGCTGGTATTTTCGGCCATATCGACAGTATTAACACGGGTGTTGGGTTGAGTTGTTGCCATAGGAAGATCCAACAAATTAAATATATTGCGCACAATATACTTGCATTCACACCAAAGATCGAATTATAGTTTATCACAATTGAATTGCGCGCAATTTAAATCAATTTACTTAATCCTTAATCTTAAAAGGTCTAATACTATGAAAACACTTTATGAAACACGTGCCACAGCAAAAGCGGGGCGTCAAGGTCAAGTCAGCACTGATGATGGTTTACTGGATGTCGCTTTAGCCTATCCAAAAGCCATGGGCGGTAGCGGTCTTGCCACGAATCCTGAACAACTGTTTGCCGCAGGTTATGCCGCCTGTTTCTCAAACGCCATTCTGCACGTCGCAAAAATCGGCAAAGTGGATATTACCGAAGCGCCAGTCAGTGCAGTTGTTGGGATTGGTGCCAATGACGTCGGTGGTTTTGCATTAGCGGTTGCCTTAGAAGTCAGCTTAGATTTACCGCAAGAAGCCGCAGAAGCCCTAGTGCGTCACGCACATCAAGTTTGTCCGTACTCGAACGCCACGCGCAATAATATCGACGTGAAACTTAGCGTAAATGGCGTAACGTTAGGCTAACCATAACCCATCATCGACACCTGTTGATAACGTCAGAAATAGAGCACCCTCGGGTGCTTTATTCTTTATTAGCCAATAACAGCTCAAGCTGAGAATGAGTGTGCATCACACCATTTCACAGGGAGATAAACTGGTTTCAGTTCCCAAAAAATTATTATTCGCGAGTTAACTAACACTTCTTAATATCTAATTTAATCAAAATGATTGATTTAAGTAGAGTAAGAGATAATCGAACCGTTTGACGATACTTAAACCCACTCTCTGTGGGAGGCGCTATGACAAAATATCTATCGAAATTATCTCTCTTTTGCTCGCTATTATTCCTCTTTGCCTTTTCTATCCCGAGCTGGGCCGAGACAACACCCTCAAGCTCAGCGGATCGAACGTGGCATTATGTGAATGCTCAGGGTGAACTCAAAATTAAGCTGTATTTCTTTTGGTCAAAAACCTGTCCGCACTGTGCAGAGGCCCATCCCTTCATTGATTCATTACCGCAAAAATACCCTTGGATAGAACTCGAATCCCATAGGGTGTCAGATCCCGGCGTACAGGATATTTGGCAAAATATCGCCTCCAAAACCAGTACTGAAGCACGCTCAGTACCCTATATGGCAAGTTGTGAAAAGGCCATTGTGGGATATTCAAGTGAAGCGGTAACGGGTGAATTTTTAGTCAATCGACTGAAGAATTGTTATTTATCCCTTGGCGGTAAACTGAGCGACGCTGACCTCCCCACCAAAGGAGCCACCAGCACAACCACAAGCGCTCAAACAGATGCACCGCTCTTTGGCACTTGTGGCACAGATACTGGCGAAGGCACCTGTGATGCCACCAGCTTAAGCGAGCCCGTTGCAGAGCCAGAAGTTCAACCCGTTGAATTACCTTTAGTGGGAGTAGTGACACCTGAGACTATGTCTCTGCCGTTACTCACCTTAGTGCTCGCAGGTGTCGATGCTTTTAACCCTTGTGCCTTCTTTGTATTGCTATTTTTACTATCGATAATGGTTAATGCCAAGAGTCGCAGCCGCATGTTACTCGTCGGCGGGATTTTCGTATTCTTCTCCGGCTTTATCTATTTCCTGTTTATGACGGCATGGCTAAACATCTTCCAACTGCTGGGGGCAGGCAGTGATGGCGGTATGATCATTTTAGCGGCGGGTTGTTTAGCTTTGATCGCTGGAGTTATCAATATCAAAGATTACTTCTTTACTAAGGGAGAAGTAACACTATCAATGTCGGCAGAAAATCGTACGAGTCTAATAAAACGCATGGGGAAACTATCCAATTCCAGTAACTTAGGCGCGTTACTCATAGGTTCTACCGTATTAGCTATCCTCGCCAATGCCTATGAGTTACTTTGCACCGCAGGCTTCCCAATGATCTACACCAGTGTGCTATCTATGCACAATCTGCCTGACATTGAACGCTATATGTATTTGGTTTTATACAATATTGTATATGTGATCCCGCTGGCTATTATTGTTATCGTTTTCAGTGCGACCTTAGGCAAACGTAAGTTGACCGAAAAAGAAGGCCAAACCCTGAAACTTATGTCAGGCGTGATGATGTTGGGTATGGGTATCGCACTGGTTATTGACCCAACAGCACTGCAAAATGTGAGTCTGGCACTCGGATTGATCTTAGGCTCACTAGGCGTTACAGCAATAATTGTCATCGGCCGCAAACTGTTCACGGCCAAGGCAAAATAATTGCAGATTGGCAAATTCATGTGTAACGACTAAAGTTAACCGTGGGTTTGCCGATAAAGGGATCCAGCTTACAATCGAGGTTAGTTATGTCAATTTCACTGAATACCCAAGCTATCGCACCAAATCTAGAAAATGGTGCAATTGGCGTTAAGGTTGCTCAGTTAGCAAAAGAGCAGCAAAAAGCCGAAGGTAAAATCGCGGTAGATTTAATTGCAGCTGCGGCGCCAAAACCCGTAGGCAATGCAGGCCACAACATCAACACTACGGCCTAATTGTTAGCAATACAAAATCAAAAAAAAGCGCTCTGATTATCAGGGCGCTTTTTTTTTGTTATTTTCTCTAAAACGTCAGGCGAATTTAAGAAAAAGCGTTACCATTCACGTGCATAATAGTGAATGTCCACACCACAAATGCCAGTGGGATATGCACTAAGGCATAGAAACACTGATCGAGTCGCCCCATTCCTTTTGCTAACAAAATCAAATATAAGTGTAATCCAATCACCAAAGGAAATAGCGCTAACAGCGGATAGAGTGCGACAGGGTTTGCATCGGAAAATAAGCTGTGACTGAATAAAGCCCACGCCACCATAAAGGCGGTCGTCAACGGCGGCGTTGCAATGCGATATTGCTCTGGATAGGGAAACATCCTACGACCTCTGAGTCTCAATCAATAAATTTACGTTGTAGGTTTTCGCGCAATCAACTGGGCTTTATAACTGCTTTGAGTGGACTGCGGATCACATAATCGACCTTCAAAGTAATGTAAAGATTGCCAGTTAGCAAACACTGATTTGAGTTCATTTTCAGTAAGTAAGAAATCTGGGTTGCGTGGCCTACCTATCTGCGCCTGTTGCGTTGTAAAGGTTTCATAGACGATAAGGCCTGTGCTCTTAACCGCCTTAGCAATTTGTGGCAGTAATGGGCGATGCAGATAATTAAATACTAAGACAATATCGTACTCTTCAACCGGCAATAATGGTCCTGCCTCAGCTTCTAAATCCCTTTGTAATTTGTAAGCATTAGCCTGATCAATGTGTGACATGGCTGACAAATCTCGATCGATAAAAGTCACCTCAGCCCCCTGCGCTAAAAACCACAAACCATTACGCCCAGAACCGCAAGCGAGATCGAGTACCTTAAGTCCATCAAAACAACTCAAGTCTAAGTTATACACAGATGGATTAGGCCAAGCGAACTCTGTGATTAACGCGGCAGGCGTTAAAGTTGACGTATGGGTTACAGACATATCAATTAGCCCTTAATTTCTTTTTTCGAGTCAATTTGCCGACGATGCACAATAGAATAATGCCTGAGCCCTGCAGGACCATGGGACACGATAACTGACAAAAAAAGTATCACGATTAACAGCTCAGGCTTGTAATGAGCCAGCGGCACAAACAGGCCAAGCAAGCCTATTTTTACTAAAGTTAACACTCCCTTAAGCTGGATCAGCCAGCGCCAATCCCGTGCGATTTCCCACAACATTAATATGCTGCCCGTCGTCATCGCGAGATACCAATAACTCAACCATTGCACTTTATTTACATCTAATAAAATGCCACCACCAACACCAACGATCCCTAAAATATGTAATGCCCTTAAACTGGTTTTACTCAAACGTTGAAACCAAAAACGTTTTTCAGATATGCCTTGTTTGTGCATTACAACCCCTTAAGAATCAATTGCGTAACATTTAATTAAAATGATAATATAATTTTATACAATAAAGGCTTTTGAAATAACATTATTTATAGAATACATAAAAATAAATAAGCCATCACCTCAATATACAAGATTAAATTATAATATCTATAAAATACAAATAGATAAAACACGCTACCAAAACCATAATTCATACCATTTTTATTTTATAAAGTTAAAATCAATCCATTCAATATGTTAACTAACGCATATTATACCGTATTGAAGCAGTGATTAGTCTCAACTTCATTAATATTTCCCATCCGATTGCACATTTTAAATATGTTATTTTCGCTGTAACAAAGGTTATGTGATCTGAACACACATATACCTCTTTAGATAGTGCTAAATTTGCAAATGGAGAATGCTCTAACAGTGCGTGAGCTGCGTAAAAAATAAATATCACGCCACGATGAATAACCCTTATTAAGTAGATGAATGTACGGCGGAGGAACTATCATGTTCACAAGAAAGATTCAAAAAACAGCACTAGCCATGCTGATCTCTGGCGCTATGGCAGGTACTGCCTATGCAGCACCAGAAGTGCTAGCCGATTTTCACGGTGAAATGGGTAGCTGCGACAGCTGCCACGTATCAGACAAAGGTGGCGTCACCAACGACAACCTTACCCATGAAAATGCTCAGTGTGTTAGCTGCCACGGTGATTTAAAAGAACTGGCCGCCGCTGCACCTAAAGATAAAGTATCACCCCATAAATCTCACCTAATTGGCGAAATTGCTTGTACTAGCTGCCATAAAGGTCATGAAAAATCAGTCACCTATTGCGATGCTTGTCACAGCTTCGGCTTCGATATGCCTTACGGTGGTAAGTGGGAACGTAAGTTTGTGCCTGTTGATGCAGACAAAGCTGCTCAAGATAAAGCCATTGCCGCTGGCGCAAAAGAAACCACTGATGTCGTGATCATAGGTTCAGGTGGTGCAGGTCTTGCTGCAGCCGTTTCAGCCCGTGATGCAGGCGCTAAAGTTATCCTGCTTGAAAAAGAACCTATCCCAGGCGGAAACACTAAACTTGCTGCTGGCGGTATGAACGCTGCAGAAACTAAGCCACAGGCTAAACTAGGTATCGCAGACAAGAAACAAATCATGATCGACGACACCATGAAAGGTGGTCGCAATATTAACGATCCTGAATTAGTCAAAACCTTAGCCAACAACTCATCAGACTCTATCGATTGGTTAACCTCTATGGGTGCCGATATGACTGACGTAGGTCGAATGGGTGGCGCAAGTGTTAACCGTAGTCACCGTCCAACAGGCGGCGCTGGCGTGGGTGCACACGTAGCACAAGTTCTATGGGACAATGCAGTGAAACGTGGTACTGACATCCGCTTAAACAGCCGTGTAGTACGTATTCTTGAAGATGCGAGCGGTAAAATTATCGGCGTATTGGTGAAGGGTGAATACACAGGTTATTACGTTGTCAAAGCTGACGCTGTCGTTATCGCAGCGGGTGGTTTTGCGAAAAATAACGATCGTGTAGCTAAGTACGATCCTAAGTTAAAAGGCTTTAAAGCGACTAACCACCCAGGTGCTACAGGTGATGGCTTAGACGTGGCATTACAAGCGGGTGCAGCAACTCGCGACTTAGAGTTTATTCAAGCTCACCCAACTTATTCACCTGCTGGTGGTGTAATGATCACCGAAGCGGTACGTGGTAACGGTGCGATCGTGGTTAACCGTGAAGGTAACCGCTTTATGAACGAAATCACCACCCGTGACAAAGCGTCTGCCGCGATTCTGCAACAAAAAGGCGAAAGTGCTTATTTGGTATTCGATGACTCTATCCGTAAGAGCTTAAAAGCCATCGAAGGCTATGTGCACCTGAACATTGTTAAAGAAGGCAAAACAATTGAAGATCTGGCTAAACAGTTAGATATTCCAGCAGCCGAACTCGCTAAAACAGTGAAAGCTTATAATGGCTTTGTTAAATCAGGTAAAGATGCTCAATTTGAACGTCCTGATTTACCACGTGAATTAGTTGTTGCACCTTTCTACGCTCTCGAAATCGCGCCAGCAGTTCACCACACTATGGGTGGTGTTGTGATCGATACTAAAGCCGAAGTGAAGAGTGAAAAAACGGGCAAGCCTATTGATGGTTTATATGCAGCAGGTGAAGTCACAGGTGGCGTTCACGGTGCTAACCGCTTAGGTGGTAATGCTATTTCCGATATCGTTACTTATGGCCGTATCGCGGGTGCATCTGCAGCTAAATACGCTAAAGACAAAAAGTAAAATGCAATAACGGAGGGTTAAAGGACTAACCCTCAGCTCATATAGTACGACTTTCAATATGAGAGCCCTAGCTTGAACACTTCAAGTAAAAGCAGTCAATCAATAAGCGAGCCGTCAGGGGCTCGCTTTTTTTATTCCCAATTGATGATAAAGCTCACTCTTTTAACGGGGAATTTTCTAAGGCTAAGGACAAAAAGCCCTAACTCACTTACACTCTTTGCCAGATAATTACATCAGCAAACCCGTTAGGTGACTGAAATGAGAATTGGATTTTTTAGCGCAAAACATTACGACATGCAGCACTTTAACCGCACAAATGCTGCGTTTGGTGCACAAATTGAGTACTTCGATTATCGCCTCTGCATGCAAACAGTGAAGCTTGCCGAAGGTTTTGAAATTGTCTGTGCCTTCGTCAACGATTCACTCTGTGAAGAAGTTCTGGTCGAACTCGCTAAGGGTGGCACAAAAATTATCGCCATGCGCTGCGCTGGCTTTAACAACGTCGATTTAGTTGCCGCTAAACGCTTAGGCATGCAAGTCGTTAACGTACCAGCTTATTCTCCTGAATCCGTGGCCGAACATACAGTCGCACTGATGTTGACACTGAATCGAAAAATCCACAAAGCTTACCAACGCACCCGCGATGCCAACTTCTCCCTCGAAGGCTTAGTCGGCTTTAACATGTTCGGCAAAACCGTCGGCGTGATTGGTACAGGTAAAATCGGCGTAGCAACCATCAAGGTATTGCTCGGTTTTGGCTGTAAAGTCATTGCCTTCGATCCCTTTATCAATCCAGCGGTTGTCGCGCTGAATGTGGAATATCAAGATCTCGACTCTATTTATGCCAACAGCGATATCATCAGCTTGCATTGCCCGTTGACCGCGGATAACCGTCACTTACTAAACCAAGCCAGCTTCGCCAAGATGAAACCCGGTGTCATGGTGATCAACACCAGTCGCGGTGGTTTACTCAATGCTTTCGACGCAATGGAAGCATTAAAACTGGGGCAAATCGGCTCGCTTGGGCTCGATGTATATGAAAACGAAAAGGGCCTGTTCTTCGAAGACAAATCGAATGAAATTATTCAAGACGATGTATTCCGTCGTTTATCAGCCTGCCATAACGTGATTTTCACGGGTCACCAAGCCTTCCTCACCGAAGAAGCCCTAGGCGCCATTGCCAAAACGACCTTAAGCAATATAAAAGCACTATGTGCCGGTGAACTCTCAGGTAACGAATTGTTTTAACTGACAGATAAAATCCTGACTGCTAAAGTGAGGCTTCAACGTTTGAAGCCTCATAGAGGAATATAAATATGTTAGTGACTCAGGAAATTCAGGATATCTCCACACCTTCAGGGCTAATGCGCACCTATATCTATCGCCCAGATGCACAGGGAATATTCCCAAGTATCATCTTTTATTCCGAGATATTTCAGCAAACTGCGCCCATCGCCCGCACCGCCACTATTCTTGCTGGCCACGGTTTTGTGGTGTTAGTACCCGAAGTGTTCCATGAACTGAATCCTTTAGGCACTGTGCTGGCCTATGATGAATCGGGTAAAGATAAAGGTAACGCCGATAAATTTGCCAAACCCCTAGAACACCACGATAGCGATACCCAAGCACTGATCGATTTTGCCACTCAACAAACTTACTGCAATGGCAAAGTTGGCTCTATGGGCGTGTGTATCGGCGGCCACTTAGCCTACCGTGCCGCACTCAATCCCGCTATTTTAGGTGCATTTTGCCTCTATCCAACCGACATTCATTCCAACACCCTACCCTGCGCTTACGGTAATGACTCACTGAGCCGCAGCGGTGATATTCAAGGGGAATTAGTGTTAGTGTTCGGCAAGCAAGATCCCCACGTATCAGCAGAAGGCCGTGTTCTAATCCACCAGCAATTAATGGCGCTGAACCGTAACTTCACTTGGCTTGAAGTCAACGCCCAACACGCCTTTATGCGTGATGAAGGCGAACGCTATGATCCCGCACTCGCACTGCAAATGTACCTGCAAGCGGTAGCTTTTTTTCAAAGAGTGCTTCACTAGTTTATAAATTAAACATACAAAAATATTAAATACTTAAGGAAAGAGTAAAAATGAAACCCTATAAAAATTTATCCTCAAAAAACTTAGCATTACTATTAATGATTACCCGAGTAACAACCGTTGTTTCGTTATTAGCCGTCGTGCTTTCATTAATTGGCCTAGCGAGTCAGTTTTGGATGACACGTGGATTTAGCCTTAACTTTTGGTCGACAGTGGGCATAGCTACTCTTATCCCCTCTCTACAAGTGCTTTTGGGCTCTGGTATCATAGCTGCTATCATTGCATTTGAAGAATCCTACCGCCAAAAGTCTGAAGCCTTTATCGCCTCGTTAAAATAGCGTTCAGTAATTATCTAAAATACACCTAACGATCTAACTTTTTAAAATCAAATGAATCACTAAAACCTTAACTAATATTATGGTTTTAGTGATTCATCCTTTCATATATTAAACTACTAGTAAAAAGCAGATAATCACTATTCAGAATATATTTCATCGATAAAGCCATCTAAAACACCTATCTGCAAAAGGGGAAAACCTTCACCCCAAGAAATATCATATCCAATGGAAATGGCATTTGAACCTAGCTTACCAACACCAAGGCTGTATTCATTATTTGCATTAACTTCGATCAAGCATGGCAACAAAAATGTCCAAACATTGGATGAGGTGAGTTGGATTTCTGCAGGAACAATGTCTGAAGAGGTAAGAAAGTGAATAATCCTAGTGGTTGCATCTTTTCTAATCTGCTCGGCATTATTGATGAGTTTATCGAATGCCTCACATTGGGATACTGTTGGTCCCTCTTTTGTCCCCCAAATACGTATGAGAAAGCCATCCCCTAAATAAGGTATATCTAATTTCCTTTCCCAGATTTTTGATTGACCTTTTCCTGAAATATCACCAAAAGGAAAAATGGTTATTGACTTTACAAACATGCGAACTCCAAATAACTAAGGTTGCCAACTATGGCCAGATCTATCAAGTTTGTTAAAAATTATGTACACGTATAACTCTGACTGTTCTCAATTACAAAGCAGTCATTATCTCCTTTAATTTTCGTGAATATTTTTTGCTGCCTGGGACTCTTATTTTTTTAAGGTAACGTTCTAGTTCATCTTGTTTTTCAATTAAGAGGCAGAACTCAATAATGTATATCACCAAGAAATTTTTATAAAAAGGCAGTGTTGCGATAACATCATCATTGCTCTCTTGCTCATCTGGTGCATCAATAAAAGTATCAATCTTTTTATCGAAGAAACGAGTAAATAGTGGCATGTTCGATGACACTATCTTCTCCATCTCTAAAATAGAAAATTCGGCGGCGTTTATTTTTTGTGCATCATAGGCTAATAACACTTTAGGTAGATCACATTCATTCACATTTACTTTGCTATTCTTTTTTGCATAGACGAGTAATGAACTATAAAGTTCAGTATCAATCAATTTGCCAACCTCTTCTTCAATGACCATGTATCTATATCCTTTGTTACTCAGGATCAAACTTCTTCTTGCCTTCGAGTAACGCCTGACGTTCGGCTAAGGGAGTTTGATCGGCGAGCTTTAACACTGCCTTTTGCAGCATGAGGTTATTGGGATAAGTAATGGTATCGCCATTGTCGCGGTGAATAAGCACATGGAATAAAGCGATTTCGATGATCACTCCGCTAATATCTTCATCCTTATCAACCACTCTAATACGTTCACCGATACGGTAGGGAAACACGAAAAAGATCAGCACGCCAGCGGTTAAATTACTCAATATCGACCATTGAGCAACCAATGCTACGCCCATCACTGCAAAGGCGGATGACACAAATAGCGACACATCCTGATAGCCCAGTCCGAGCGAGACCGCCATCAATGACAGAGTAATAAAAAACATCACATAGGAAATAAAACGGGTCACTAAACTGGTCCGTGCAACACTCACTTGCTTCATTTGCGCGAGTTTTCTAACCCAATGGGTTAAGGCGCGCTGTAAAAAGATAAACACTGCAAGATAAATACAGGCAAGCAGGATTTGATTTGTCATAATAGCGGCTCAATTAACTAAAACTGTCTGAATTCTAACTTTTTTGCGCGAGCAGTTATAGCCCGTGCAAACAAGCCAAACAGCTAAATCGAGTAATTAATCCAATATGGCCGATTCTACCCTCTTACATGAAACCCAAGACGCACTAGGCCCGATTCGTGTAATCGATTATGACGACTCACGGATCCTGTCCTTTGGGGATAACGATGAGCAGAGTAAGATCCTCAAGGCGGCGCCCCATATTCCCCAGCACACTTATGTGCAAGCCATGTTGTTGGTTTTACTGTTTTGTAAGCCCAAGAGCGCTATTGTTTTAGGTTTAGGCGGCGGCTCGATTATTCACTCACTGCGCAATTTCGACGCGGCAATAAAGTTAACAGCGGTGGAATTACGCCCCGCGGTGATTGAGTTAGCTAAGCGCTATTTTCAACTGCCGATAGGTAAAAAGCTCAATCTTATCAATGATGATGCTATTGCCTTTTTAGCTGCTGGCGATCATAAAAAAGTGGATGTAATTTTTGCCGATATTTATACAGCCAAAGGCGTTGAAACAGGGCAGCTTTCGCCAATATTCCTTGAGCAGTGCACTAACCTCATCAAACCCAATGGGTATTTAGTGCTGAACTGCTGGAAAGAACATAGCCAAAATCGCGAGTTGTTAGCCGACTTACAACAACACTTTGCCCATGTGAACGCTTGTCTCACAGGCGGCGGTAATTGGGTGATTTTTGCGAGCCAATCGCCACAGCTTTTAGGCACCTCGGCCCTTAAAAGTAGTGCTCAATCTTTATCGCAACAATTGGGTTTTGCCCTTGATCGATCATTGACACGCTTTGGGCCTTGGATTTAATACTAATATCAGCAAAATAGCGTAAATTAGTTAACCCTAAGGCTGAGCTTTGATATTCTTCTCACACTTCCATGATATGAGCTGTCACCATGAAAAATAAGCACAAATTTATGTTAAGCGTTATGGCTCTGGCGTGCCTTAACTCTCTCAATGCTAACGCCGAAAGTTTTAGTTTTGACACTCGTAGCTCACTGAATTCAGATACATTAGTGCTATTCCAAAGCGCTGATTCTACTACCTATGGGATCGACTTTTTACCTCAGTCGACCCAAGATCAATTAAACCTAGCAACGGCGGATAATATTTTTTCCGGCAAACGGGGGGAAATCCTCGAGATTTTGGTACCCAGCGAAATTGATGCTAAACGGGTCTTACTGGTCGGCATTGGCGATGCAAAAAACTTAACGCCCGGTGACATTAATACCATCGGTGGCAATGTTGCGGCCAAACTCGATACGGTTCCCCAAGCCACAGTGCGTGTACTCACCCAAGGCTTAACTGCCGCGCCGCTATTTGCCTCTGAGCTTGCCCACGGAATTGAACTACGCAGTTATCGTTATACTCAGTTCAAAGCGAGCCCCCGTGCCGAGAAGAATTACCAAATCGCTGTCGATGATTTAAGTCGCAACCAAAAACACCATAAAAATCTGCAAGCGGTTGAAGCGGGTGTGTTTTTAGCGCGCGATCTGACAAACGCACCTGCAGACATTATGTATCCCGACAGCTTTGCTAACGAAGCCAGAAAACTTAAATCCCTCGGCGTTAAAGTCACGGTATTAGAAGCCAAAGATATCGAACGTCTACAACTGGGCGCCTTAGCTGCTGTAGGTAAAGGCAGCGAGCGCCCACCTAAGTTAGTGGTCGCCCATTGGCCTGGTAGCAAAGACGCGCCAATCGCACTGGTCGGTAAAGGTATCACCTTCGACTCGGGTGGTTACAATATTAAGGCGACAGGTACTTCAATCGCGCGGATGAAGTCAGATATGGCAGGTGCAGCCACTGTGCTTGGCACTATTAAAGCCATGGCGATTCAAAAAGCGCCAGTCAACGTAGTAGCAATTATGCCAATGGCGGAGAACATGGTATCGGGTCATGCAATGATCCCTGGTGATGTGATTAAAACCGCCCAAGGTCTCACCGTTGAAGTGCTCAATACCGACGCCGAAGGTCGCCTAGTGCTGGCCGATGGCCTCTGGTATGCCAGAGAAAATTATAAGCCATCAGTGATTATCGATGTTGCGACACTGACTGGCTCAAAAGTGAGTGCGTTAGGCAATGTTTACGCAGGCTTGTTTACCGATTCTGAGCCTTTAGTGCAGCAGCTAACTTATGCAGGTCAACAGGTTGGCGAAAAGGTCTGGCGCTTACCGTTAGATCAAGCCTATGCGGATGAGCTTAAATCCACTATCGCGGATCTCACAAACACAGGTAAAGAAGGCAGCGCTGGCGCTTCCTCTGCGGCCATGTTCTTAAAACGCTTTGCGGGCGAACAGCCTTGGGCACATCTCGATATCGCGGGCAATGCCTTAACCGCCACCGATACCGCTGTTGTGCCTGCGGGGGCAACAGGTTACGGCGTGCGCTTACTCAGCACTTGGTTAACTCAACCCAAAGCACAGAACTAGAACCTAGAACCTAGAACCTAGAACCTAGAACCTAGAACCTAGAACCTCAGTATCTTGTTTTAATTGTATTTACACTTTAAGGGATATCATTGATATCCCTTTTTTATGCTCGAAATTTATCTTATCTCAATCAACAAAAACCAGCCGGCTAAATCCAAACTACACCCAATCACGCCAAACCCGCAGCCGTCGCAGAAAAACCGATTGAGTCCGACCTAATCGCATCATCATTCTACTAAACCGATTAAGATAATAGTTTTTATCCGTTATCTTAATTTTAATCGAGTCGGTAATATGCTTCACATCGACAGGACGCAAGCAAATGTCCTCGTTATGAACTTAAGCCATCATCAACTAAATGGAAGCATAAAATGACTCAATCAATTATCAACAGCACAATCAAACCATTCAAAGCCACTGCATTCCACAATGGTGAGTTCGTTCCAGTAACTGAACAAGACCTGTTAGGTAAATGGTCTGTTGTCTTCTTCTACCCAGCAGATTTTACCTTTGTTTGCCCAACTGAATTAGGCGACATGGCTGATCACTACGAAAAACTGCAAGGAATGGGCGTTGAAGTTTACTCAGTATCAACTGACACACACTTCACTCACAAAGCATGGCATGACACGTCAGACACCATCAAAAAGATCAACTTCCCAATGCTGGCTGACCCAACAGGCACTATCAGCCGTAACTTCGGCGTGATGATTGAAGAAGACGGTTTAGCACTGCGTGGTACTTTCGTGATTAACCCAGAAGGCCAAATCAAGGTCAGCGAAGTTCACGATTTAGGCATCGGCCGTAGCGCTCAAGAGCTAGTTCGTAAAATTCAAGCAGCTCAATATGTTGCTACTCACGATGGCGAAGTTTGCCCAGCTAAATGGCAACCAGGTGACGAAACATTAGCACCGTCTTTAGACCTCGTTGGCAAAATCTAATTTAGCCTGCAAAGCGTCAACCCCGCCAGTCTAGCGTCCCAAGCTGATTGGCGTTACAGCCGACACAGTTGTAGCGCCACGCAGCAAAGGATTAAGCCCGCCCCTGCAAGGGCCTAGACTGGCCCCCTTTTTCTCCCTTTTACGCGATTTTGGAGTCATCACATGTTAGATGCGAATTTAAAAAATCAACTGCAAACCTATCTGCAAAACCTCAAGAGACCAGTTGAACTTGTCGTGTCTGCAGATGAAAGTAGAAAGTCTCAAGAATTAAAAAGCTTAGCGCAAGACATTGTCAGCCTATCTTCTCTGGTGAGCCTGAAAGAAGTTCAGGGCGAACGCATCCCGGCGATGACAGTGATTAACCCAGAGATTAATACGCAAATCAGCTTTGCTGGTCTGCCTATGGGTCACGAATTTACCTCACTCGTGCTGGCATTACTGCACACGGGTGGACACCCAATCAAACTCAGCGATGATATTATTGAGCAGATCCGCAATCTGCCAGGCAAATATGCCTTTGAAACTTACGTCTCACTGACCTGCCAAAACTGCCCAGACGTAGTACAGGCACTGAACATGATGGCGGCCATTAACCCGAATATCACCAACGTGATGATCGATGGTGCCCTGTTCCAAGAAGAAGTAACCAGCAAAAACATTATGGCTGTGCCTTCTGTCTACTTAAATGGCGAAGTGTTTGCAGCTGGCCGTATCAGCATTGGCGAGATCCTCAATAAACTGGATACCAATGCCGCAAGCCGTAAGGCCGATGAAATTAATGAAAAAGCGCCATTCGAAGTCTTAGTCGTCGGCGGCGGCCCAGCCGGCGCAGCAGCCGCTATTTATGCAGCACGTAAAGGACTTCGCACCGGTATTGTTGCCGACAAGTTTGGCGGACAAGTGGCTGAAACCGTCGGTATCGAGAACTTTATTTCGGTCAAAGCGACCGAAGGTCCAAAACTAGTAGCAAACCTTGAAGCCCATGTAAGAGACTACGAAGTCGACATCATGGACAACCAAAAGGCAGTGTCGTTATCAACAGATGGCTTGTTCGAGCTTGAACTGGCAAGCGGCGCTAAATTACGTAGCCGTACCGTATTGTTAGCCACAGGTGCCCGCTGGCGTGAGATGAACGTCCCCGGCGAGAAAGAATACCGTGGCAAAGGCGTCGCATACTGCCCACATTGTGATGGCCCGTTATTTAAGGGCAAGCGTGTGGCGGTGATCGGCGGCGGTAACTCAGGTATCGAAGCGGCTATCGATCTTGCGAACATAGTAGAACATGTGACTGTGCTGGAATTTGATAAAACCCTGCGCGCCGACGATGTACTGCAACGTAAAGCGGCTTCTATGGGTAACATTAAAATCATTACCCAAGCCATGACCACTGAAGTGACTGGCGATGGTACTCGGGTTAATGGCCTGAACTACACAGACAGAGCCACTGGCGAGAGTCACCATGTCGCACTTGCAGGTATCTTCGTGCAGATTGGGCTAGTACCGAATGCGGAATGGTTGAAGGGCACGATCGATTTAACCCCAAGGGGCGAGATCATAGTCGATGAGCGCGGGCAAACCTCAGTCCCAGGTATTTTTGCCGCAGGTGATGTCACTAACTCACCTTTCAAGCAAATTATCATTGCCATGGGCAGCGGCGCGACCGCATCACTGGGCGCATTTGATTACTTAATTCGCCACAGCGATGAAGAAACCGCCGCGACCAAAGCCGCTTAAGGCTTCGTCAACAGACATCAAAGCTAACGCAAAAATAGCCAGCAAATGCTGGCTATTTTTTTGATGTTAACTAAGGTATTGATAAGGCTTAGCAGGCCTAATTTGCATGAGCATTTCAGGGGGATCGACCGCGTTGAAACCAAACTGGGCGTAGAGTCCATGGGCATCGCGGGTGGCTAACATTATCCGTCTTAAACCTTGTAATTCAGGATGTTCCATAATTGATGTCATCATCAACTTACTTAAGCCTAAGCCACGGTGCGACTCAAGTACAAACACATCGGCAAGATAGGCAAAAGTGGCTTTATCTGTGATTAAGCGGCCAAAAGCCACTTGTTGATTGTCCTTATCAAATACCCCAAAACACAGGCTATTGGCTAACGCTTTTTGTAGCAGCGCCTTTGGCATGCCCTGCGCCCAATAGCTATTACTAATAAAGCCATGGATAACCTCAAGATTCATTTCAGCTTGATCTGTACTGACTCTGTATCCTGTTTCCTGCAGCATTTTCCTTTCTCCGAAATTTTCCGTTAACGTCAGTTCAGGTGTTATTGGCACTCATAAATATCATAAATGCCATCGCTAATAACACCACTTTAGCTAACGAATACAAAGCCCCCGCTAAAGTGCCACCGCCATGATAACTAAAGGCTAAGTGGCGATTGATTTCATACTTAAAGGATTTAGCTAAATAACGGTAAGCGAGAAAGTAAAACAAGGAGGCTGCGGGCCAAATCCCCATAAGCAGCATTTGCCCCTGAGCCTTAGTAGTGAGTAAGGTTGAGATAAACGGTACACTTAAGCAGATAACATATATCCAAGCAAAACGCTTAAGTAGCTGGCGAATTTTTTTATCGGATAATGATTTCAACTTAACTCCTTGTCATCTTACATAGCTTCGATTTGCTCAACCATAAGTTGCAGCGAAAAATTGCCGCGATACTCATTCACATCGAGTTTATACACAACACGGGCATGATTAATCGTCGCATCTGGCCAAGTGTACAAATCCACATTAAAAGCAATCGCATCGAGCATCACAGTGCCGCATTGGGTTTCAAGTACGAGCTTAAGGTGGCGCTCACCGACAAGACGTTGTTGCACTATCGTAAAGTAACCATCGAATAACGGCTCTTCGAAAGCTTGTCCCCAAGGCCCCGCATTGCGCAGTAACTGAGCCATTTCAAGATTCAACTCTGCGGGAGTGAGCTCGCCATCGGACCAAAGCTCACCCGTTAACAACTCAGGTTTAAGCTGCTCACGCACCGCATCATCATAGGCTTTGGCAAAAGTAGCAAAACTGCCCGCTTTGAGCGATAAACCCGCCGCCATTGCATGACCACCAAATTTGATAATCAGTCCCGGATGGCGAGTGTTCACTAACTCCAATAAGTCGCGCATATGCAAGCCTTTGATCGAACGCGCCGAGCCTTTAATTTCACCATTGCCCGCATCGGCAAAGGCAATCACGGGTCTATGGTATTTGTCTTTAATGCGCGAGGCCAAAATCCCGATCACGCCTTGATGCCAATCCTCTTGAAATAAGGCAATCCCCCAAGGCAACTCGGCTTCGTTAAGCTTTAAGTGCTCTAGGCTTTTTAAGGCTTCCTGCTGCATGCCGACTTCCAGCTCACGACGTTCTTGATTCAATCCGTCAAGCTCTGCCGCCATGCGCCGTGCATACATCATGTCTTCGCAGAGTAAGGTTTCAACCCCAAGTGCCATTTCATCTAGTCGCCCTGCGGCATTCAGTCTAGGGCCTACGGCAAAACCAAAGTCAGATGCGACAATGCGCGCCGGATTTCGCTTCGCCACTTCAAGCAACGCAGTAATCCCCACACGGCAACGCCCGGCTCGCACGCGCTGCAAACCTGCTTCAACCAAAATACGATTATTGGCATCGAGTGACACCACATCGGCAACGGTGCCAAGGGCAACGATATCGAGTAATGTGCCTAAATTAGGCTCAGAAATACCATGGGTTTGATACCAGTTTCGCGTCCGTAATTCAGCCCTTAATGCCGTCATCAAATAAAAGGCCACGCCGACACCCGCTATCGATTTACTGGCAAATGGACAGCCCGGTTGGTTAGGGTTCACTATCGCATCGGCAGCGGGTAACTCATGGCCGGGTAAATGATGGTCGGTAATCACCACTTGCATACCAAAGGCTTTGGCCGCCGCAACACCGTCAATTGATGAAATACCATTATCAACTGTGATGAGTAGCTCAGCCTGTTTGGAAGCCGCAACTGCAACAATTTCAGGGCTTAAGCCGTAGCCGTAATCGAAGCGATTGGGGATCAAATAATCCACTCTCACCGCGCCCATCATCCGCAGCGCCAACATACACACACTGGTCGATGTGGCGCCGTCTGCGTCAAAGTCACCCACGATCAGAATCGACTTATTCGCCTGCATGGCATCGGCAATAAGCGCCGCAGCTTCAGGCAGGCCCTTCATGGTTTCAGGTCTTAATAGACCCTTAAGGACAAGTTCGCATTCGTGGGTGAGCGCACCACGGCGAGCGTAAAGCTGCTTCAATAGCGGCGAAAGATGAGCAGGTAAATGGCTATCATCAACGGTTGGGCGACGGACTATCTTATGGATCAAGGGACTCAAACTCTCATGAAATCGTGGCAATAAGATAACAAAAAGGTGAGCCTTAAGCTCACCTTTCGTGGGATAAATTTTACATTTTAGACTGTTACTGACGTGCCTCTAAGGTGCGCAATAAGTCTTCAGGCGGTTGATAACCAGGGATCATATTGCCATCTTCTAATACGATTGCAGGTGTACCATTGACACCAAAGGTTGTGCCTAAAGCATATTGCTCGGCAATTTTAGCATCACATGTTGCCGCGGCAACTTTGCTGCCCGCTTTAGCATCAGTCATGGCTTTTAATGGATCTTTAGCACACCAGATAGCTTGCATCTCGTCGGCATTAGCTGACGGCACACCCGCGCGCGGGAAGGCTAAGTAACGCACTGTAATACCAAGTTTATTGTAGTCAGACATTTGGCTATGCAATTTACGGCAATAACCACAGCTAACATCGGTAAATACAGTGACCACGTGTTTTTCGTTTTTCGCTTTATAGACAAGCATATTCTCTTCAAGCGGCTTCATCATTTCTAAACGCGGACCCGCTAATGCGGCTTCGGTTAAGTTTTTCATGCCCTTATCGATATCATACACACTACCGTGGAATAGTTTTGAACCATCACGGCTAATATAGAGCACGCCGCGGTTGGTCATGGCTTGATACAAGCCCTCAATTGGTGAGTCCTGCATAGAAATGACTTCAACATCTAACATCTCACCGAGTTTTTGCTTAATCGCAGCGGTATCGGGAGACGTCGCAGTGGCAGCGCTGGCAAGTGGTGCAACTAGGAGGGCAAAAACTAAGGATAATGCTGGGGTCAACTTCATGGGACATCCTATAAATTGTGTCGCTACAACGAGATATTGGGGCCGTTCTAACTCGAGATATTCAATAGACCCTGTATAGGGGCAAAAAGTTACAGACAAGCCGCGCGGAAAGCAAATTTATGCTGTAACTAAATCCTTTTTTAGCCTCTAGGATGATGCTGTTGATGCAATTCCTGCAATCTTGCCCGTGCTACATGGGTATAAATCTGTGTCGTCGATAAGTCGCTGTGACCTAATAACAGTTGGACAACCCGCAGATCGGCACCGTGATTGAGCAAATGAGTGGCAAAAGCATGGCGTAAAGTGTGCGGTGATAATGCAGTTTCAATCCCCGCACGCAGAGCATAAAGTTTAATCCGATGCCAAAAAGTTTGCCGCGTCATCATCTGCCCGCGTTTCGACGGAAATACCACATCAGATTGTTTATTACCGAGCAACTCTTGGCGAGCAAATTTCATGTAGCCCTCCACTTCGGTAATAGCCAATTCCCCCAGCGGCACAAGACGCTCTTTGCCACCCTTGCCCACAATACGTACTAAGCCTTGGCGCAAACTCATTTGCTCCATGGTCAAGCCGACAAGTTCACTCACCCTGAGGCCAGTTGCATACAAAAGCTCTAGCATTGCCTTGTCACGGCATTCGACGGCATCATCCACATTGGGCTCAGACAGTAAACGGTCAACCTGCGACTCACTCAGAGAATCCGGCAAATGGCGCGTTAACTTAGGTGACTCTACTAAGGCCATAGGATCAGCTGAAATCTGCTTGGTCTGCACCAGATAAGTATAGAAACGCCGTAAGCTGCTGAGCAGCCGAGCGCTACTGGTACGCGCAAAATTCTGCTCAACTCTAAAGGCCAGATATGCCCTAACATCGGCCTGAGAAACCGCGAGTAACGTCACACCTTGCTGACCTTGATAACGATCAAAATGGCGTAAATCGGTACGATAGGCCGATAGCGTGTTATCACTCAATCCCTTGCTTGACCAAAGATCATCAAGAAAAGCATCGATAAGTGGATCTGGCATATAAGTTTTAGGCACAAATACTCCATAAAAAAACGGCGTAATCAAATGATACGCCGTTGATATTAATTTAAATATGTCTAAGCCTGCATAAGCTTAACTGAGTTAAGCATAAAGACGAGAACTCAAATGCAAAGCCTAGGCTGCAGCCGTTTGACCACGGCCACGGCCGAATACTAAACACAGTGCAATCGTCGCAATGGTCGGCAATAACCAAGCCATACCTTCTTCATAGAGTGGCAGCTTAGATAACACTGGAGACATAACATTCACTATATGGATAAAAACCTGTGCTAAGCCATTCATGGCTTGACCATCAGCGTCAGTCAAACTTTTCGCTGCCACTTTAAGACCATCGAAGATGCCGAAAAACAGTGCCACGCTCAGTACTGCACGATGTGCAAACTGTGGATTCGCAAAATAAGCGGTCAGGAAAGTCACAACCACAAGAGCAATAGCCACAGGATAAATCGTCATTAATACGGGAATACTAATAGCAATCAACTGACTTAGGCCCACGTTCGCAATCACAGCGCATATCAAGCTTAAAAAGATCACGAGGAAACGGTAAGACAGTTTAGGCATCAGCTCATTAAAGAACTCAGAACACGCACTCACCAGCCCAACCGCAGTGGTTAAACAAGCTAAAGTCACGACTGATGACAACAAGACTGAGCCTAGTTCACCAAACTCACGGGTCACGTAATTTGTTAATATTTCGCCGCCATTTTTAGCACCGATGGCGATATCGCCGGCGGTTGCACCTAAAAAGAACAAGGACACATACACAAAAGTTAAACCAGCGGCGGCGATAAAGGCTGCACGAATGAGATACTTAGTTTGATCACTCGGTTGGTCAATGCCCTTTTTACGCAGGATATCAATAATCAACATACCAAACATCAAGGATGCTAACGTATCCATAGTGTTATAGCCTTCCAAAATACCTTTGGTCAGCGGATGCTGTTGGTAATCCCCCACAGCTTGGCCCACTTCGGATGCAGGTAAAAACAGCACTGAAACGGCTAATCCGACCAACAAAATCAATAAAATAGGCGTTAATACTTTACCTACGCTATCGAGCAACTTACCAGGGAAAAGCGCCAGCAACATAGTGACAGCGAAGAAACCTAATGTGTATAGCAGTTGCGTCAGGTTTAATTCCAAACTGCCCAGCAAAAACGTTGCCGTAGTGTCATCGATAAATGGCTTAGCGCCAATCTCGTAAGCCACTAATCCCGTACGCGGCGCAGCAAAAGCAGGGCCGATAATAATGTAAATCGCGACGGCCAATGTCGTTGCTGCAAATACTGGCAGCATAGCCATAACCTTACCTTGAGCCTTAGCGACAGCAATCAGTCCAACTAAAGGTAAACCTACGGCGGTAATCAAAAAACCCAACATGGCGAGGGGCATATTTTCGCCCGCTAACATACCCGCGAATGGTGGAAAAATTAGGTTTCCCGCACCTAAAAAGAACGCAAAGGTCATAAAACCTAAGCCTAATGTATCTCCGATACTCATCTGATTGTCTTGCACTGGAAGCCCCATCTTGTCTTATTGTTTTTTTACAAACTTAAGTGATTATGTGTCGATTAGCCATAGCTAAAACAAAGCCCATCCGGAGTGCAAATCTATGTTTACACAATTCCGTGGTAAATATGTTCGATATCTGCCGAGTTTATAAACGATGGCGAACGTTTATGTAGCCTAACTGACGACTAATTCACCAACAAACTCGTTTACCTATCCGTTAATCTTAAAAGTGATTAAAAATGGGGGCGAAACTAATACCAGACTTAAAGCATCAATACAAGACAACAAGTCCGTTCAGGCAAAAAAAGCTAAATAATGCTAATTAACTGCTAATAAAAGGTTTCTAAGGCAATAAATTAAAGCGTTAATTAAGTGAAATCAGTATTACCACGTAAAATAGTAAATGATTTGGCGACACACATTCATACAGCTAGGACAGATGCGACTGTTTAAAAACATTAGCTAAAAACGAGGGCTAGAATTAGAATATTGCGCGCCCAATATTGGGCCTAAATCACTTTAGAACGGCAAAATTAACTCCCCATGGCATTCACTTTTAAACAATTTCATATCGATGACATGAATTGCGGCATGGCCGTAGGCACAGACAGCGTCGTCCTTGGGGCATGGGCACAACTGACCACCGCGACATCAATCTTAGATATAGGCGCAGGCAGCGGCTTACTCAGTTTAATGGCAGCTCAGCGCAGTCAAGCACATATCACCAGTGTCGAATTAGACACCAATGCCGCCCATGCTTGCCAACATAACTTCCACAATAGTCCTTGGGCTAATCGACTGACCTTAGTTAATTGCAGCATCCAAGACTTTTGCCAACAAACTGAGTATCAAGGGTATTTTGATCACATAATTTGTAATCCCCCCTATTTTGAGCAAGGCACGCAAGCGATACAATCCCAGCGCGCTATGGCCCGTCACACAGATAGCTTAAGCTTTACCGCACTACTCGATGCCATTCATGTGTGCCTAGCACCGCAAGGAAAGGCAAGTCTCATATTACCAATGCAGAGTATGGCCCGTTTCGACGAAATACTAACGCACTCTCAGCTCAATTTTATTGAAATAACCAACCTTATCAGCATTGTAGGAAAAAGTGCTAATCGAGTGCTCTGCGTGCTCGCCCACAAGACTCATCCACAAATGACTCCAAAGCTCAGTGATATCACTATTCGTGAAAGTTCAGGCCAATACACACAAACCATGGTGCAATTGATCCAAGATTTTTACCTTAAATACTGATATCGAGTCCAATCCTGACACCTTAAGTAAAGCTAGCTAAGTTTGGCAAATTTAACGAAAGGTCCAATTCTCCACAAATTAAATGCTAATACATTGACCTAAAAGTAATTAACTTATGCCAATTACCATAAAACTTTACTGACACAGAAGATAAACACAGGAGATCTAGATAAGTTATTTAAGTTAACCGCCATAACCTTTATAATGCTTCGCTATTATCCGTCGAGACGCTGCGCATGCAATTTGAAGATTTCCAGCTTGACCCTAGCTTATTAGAGTCGCTTAATGCCATGGGGCATCATTCACCCACAACGATTCAGCAAGAAACGATTCCTTACGCCCTAGAGCAAAGAGATATTCTTGCGCGCGCCCCGACAGGAACAGGTAAAACAGCGAGCTTTTTACTGCCGTCGCTACAACATTTGATCGACTTTCCCCGTCGTTTTGCTGGACAAGCAAGAGTGCTAATCCTCACGCCAACCCGTGAGTTAGCTAGCCAAATCCACCGTTATGCGAGTCACCTAGCCACGGGCCAAGGTTTAGATATTGCTATCGTTACTGGCGGCGTTCCTTATGGACCACAGGAAGAAGCCTTAGCAGGCAACGTCGATATTCTGGTCGCGACCCCAGGCCGCCTGATGGAATATTTAGACAAAGGCAATTTCAATGCACAAGAAGTCGATATCTTAATTATCGACGAAGCCGATCGCATGTTAGACATGGGCTTCTCTTCTGTGGTGCAAGCCATTGCTATTGAGGCCCAAGGCCGCAAACAGAACATGCTGTTCTCTGCCACCTTAGAAGGCGGCGGTGTACAACGTTTTGCCCGTGAAGTGTTAAACGACCCGATTGAAATCGATGTTGAAGCCCCTCGCAGTGAAAAAGCCAAGATCCACCAATGGATCCACTTAGCCGATGATAAAGAGCATAAATTTGCGCTGTTGTGCCATTTGCTACGCCAAGAAGATGTCAAACGGACTATCGTATTTGTGAAAACCCGCGACATCGTTTCTAGCCTAGAAGGCCAGTTACTGAAAGTCGGTATTCCCTGCGCCTTTATGCGTGGCGATATGGAACAGAAGAAACGCTTCCAAGCCTTGAGTCGCTTTACTAAAGGTGAAGTCAATGTCTTGTTGGCGACCGATGTGGCTGCACGCGGTATTGATATCGACGATATCACTCATGTGATCAACTTCGATATGCCACGTTCTGCCGACACTTATATCCACCGCATTGGCCGTACTGGCCGCGCTGGCGCAAAAGGTACCGCGATTTCGCTTGCCGAAGCCCACGACATGCGTATCGTCGGTAAAATCGAGCGTTATATCGAGCAACCGTTGAAACGCCGCGTGATCGAAGAGCTGCGTCCAAAGAATAAAGAAGCGCGCACACCGGGTAAGAAAAAAGCCAAAGTGAAAGCGAAAGAAGCTGCGAAGAAAACGAGCAAGAAAGAAGCGGCAAAGAAAGCGAGTAAAATCGCCCGTAAGAAAAAGTAACACCCGCTTAAATTCACCAAACTAAAGCCGCTATATGCGGCTTTTTTATTACCAAAATATAACTTACGTGGGTGATTTTACTAAAAATATCCTGCTATGTTTAATTATATAGAATGAAATGCGGCGGATTTAGAGCAGTTAACCCCAATACGTATTCATTCTTATTTCAATATATTCCAATTACCTAACTGAACCTTTCATCACCTTTCTGCTCTAATTTTCGCCCAAATATCGATGCATGATGAGCATATCTGTCGCGGCATCACTTTTAGAAACATTTAATTTACAAAAATAAATTTATTGGCGTGGCCGACTCTGCTACTTTAACCCCATTACGCGATTAGCATGGATTTAACCATTATATGATGAAGACCCTACTGAGGAGACTGTCTCCTTTTCTTATTCTGCTGCTGTTTGTCTTTGGCGCAGCCTTATTAATGCAAACGAAGGAGGCGCCAGAACAAAAACCTGAAGAGATGCCCATTCCTATCGTTGATGTCACGCAAGTGACTCAGCAAACAGTATCGCTAAACTTACCTTCCTACGGCGTGGTTACCCCAAAGTATAAAACACAACTCGTAACCGAAGTTCAAGGCAGAATGCTCACTATCTCCCCTCATTTTGTTGCAGGTGGCATAGTCAAGAAAGGCGAACAATTAGCGCAAATCGAGCCCTCAGATTACGAGGCTGACTTAATGCAAGCCGAAGCGACGCTGGCCCAAGCCACCGCCGCACTGAACGAAGAAATAGCCCGTGGTGAAGTCGCTAAAATCGAATTCAAAGGCTACGATAAGGGCTTGCCCCCTGAGTTAGGTCTACGTATCCCGCAACTCAAAAAAGAACAAGCTAACGTAAAATATGCGCAGGCAGCACTGGCGCGTGCCCAACGTAACCTTGAGCGCACAGTTATTCGTGCGCCCTTTGACGGCATAATCAAAGTTAGAAATGTCGATTTAGGTCAATACGTTAGCTTAGGCACTAATCTAGGTGAGCTCTACGATACTCGCGTTGCCGAAATCCGCTTACCCATTTCTAATGATGATTTAGCCTATCTAGAGTCTGTCGATAATCCCGATACCCAAGTCACGCTTAGCGCCTCTTTGGCGGGCAAAGAAAATACTTGGGAAGGCAATATTATCCGCAGTGAAGGTGTTATCGATGCCGAAAATCGCATGGTGTATTTAGTCGCAGAAATCAAAGATCCCTATCTGCGCGCGAATAAAGTGCCAGGTAGCTTACCACTTAAATACGGTAGCTTCGTCAATGCAGTCATCAAGGGCCGCACTGTCGATGGCATAGTTAAATTACCCCACCATGTGGTTCGTAACGACCAAGTCGCCCTAGTCAACGACAAAAATATCATTTAAATGCGCCAAGTAAATGTGGTTCGTAGTGATTTAGAAAATGTGTTCATCAAAGACAGTCTAAAAACGGGTGAACGCGTCGCTACGACCCACTTCAACAGTATGGCAAATGGGCAAATGGTCAAAATCTTAGGAGAAGCGGCATTGCCCACTGAGACACCAAAAGAAAATACTCCTGAATCGAGTCTTGCGGCCGCTGGAGTCAAATAATGGACACTCAAAAAGGGATCTTAGCTTGGTTCGCCCGCAACAGTGTGGCCGCGAACTTATTAATGTGTGTTCTGCTCATCGGCGGCCTGTTCAGCAGTATTTTGATTAATAAAGAGGTTTTTCCTTCTTTCGAACTCAATTTATTAAATATTTCCGTCGCCTATCCGGGTGCGGCGCCACAGGAAATCGAAGAAGGCATCAACATCAAGATTGAAGAAGCCATCCAAGATATCAACGGCATCAAGAAAGTGACTTCTGTGGCTAGCGAAGGCGTTGGCTCGATTACCGTTGAAGTTGAAGACGGTTACGAAGTGCAGACCATTCTCGATGAAGCCAAACTGCGGTTAGATGCAATTTCAACCTTCCCAGTGAACATCGAAAAACCGAATATCTCTCAAATCAAACCTGAGAATAACGTCATTTGGGTGTCTGTTTATGGCGATATGACACTCCACGATATGAAAGAATTGGCTAAATCGGTTCGTGACGATTTAACCCAACTCCCCGCGGTAACCCGTGCGAAAGTCACAGGGGTGCGCGATTATGAAATCGGTATTGAAGTTTCTGAGAATAAGTTACGAGAGTACGGCTTGACCTTCTCACAAGTCGCATTAGCAGTGCAAAACTCCTCCTTAGACTTACCAGGTGGCTCTATTCGTGCTCAAGATGGCGATATTCTATTGCGCACCAAAGGCCAAGCCTACACGGGCGATGACTTTGCCAATATAGTCGTCACAACTCGCGCAGACGGTAGCCGCGTGATGCTGCCACAAGTGGCGACCATCAAAGATGATTTTGAAGAACGTTTGGAATATACCCGCTTTAACGGCAAACCCGCTGCGATTATTGAAGTTACCAGCATTGATGATCAAAACGCCTTAGACATTGCAGACCAAGTCAAACAGTACGTAGAGCAGCGCCGCGCCACACTGCCAGCGAACGCTCAACTCGATACTTGGGGTGATATGACCCACTATCTCCAGGGCCGCTTAGACATGATGATGTCGAACATGTTTTACGGTGCCTTGTTGGTGTTTATCATCTTAGCCATGTTCCTCGATCTGAAGTTAGCATTTTGGGTCATGATGGGGATACCCGTGTGTTTCCTCGGCACTATGTTGGTCATGCCGCTCGAACCTTTCTCCATGACGATCAACATGTTGACCCTATTCGCTTTTATCTTGGTGCTCGGAATAGTGGTGGATGATGCCATAGTCATCGGCGAGAGTGCCTACACAGAGGTCGAACGCCACGGTCACTCGGTTGAGAACGTGATCCGCGGCGCGCAAAAAGTGGCGATGCCCGCGACCTTCGGGGTCTTAACCACAATTGCGGCATTTATTCCCATGTTAATGGTTTCTGGCCCTATGGGGATTATCTGGAAATCCATCGGTATGGTGGTCATCCTCTGTTTAGCCTTCTCACTGGTAGAGTCTAAATTCATTCTGCCAGCGCATTTAGCGCACATGAAGTTTAAAAAACCTGGCGCACCAAAGGGATTCTTTGGCCACCTAAAAGCCAATTTTAACGACAGAGTGCAATACTTTATTCACCACAGTTATCGCAACTTCCTCGAGCGCTGTATCAAACACAGATACAACGTGGTCGCGGCCTTTATCGGTGTATTAATTCTGTCTATTGCCTTAGTCGCCAGTGGCAAAGTGCGCTGGGTATTTTTCCCAGACATTCCCTCAGACTTTATTCAAGTTGAACTTGAGATGGATGAAGGCAGCTCCGAAGGAAACACCTTAAAAGTAGTACAGAGCATAGAAGAAGCCCTGTACAAGATGAACGAAAAAATGGAGAAAGATAACGGTTATCAAGTGGTGAAGCACAGCTTTATCAATATGAGCTCCCGTACCTCTGCCTTTATTTTTGCCGAACTGACGAAAGGGGAAGACCGTGAAGTCGATGGCGTGACGATTGCTGCCGCGTGGCGTGAACAATTGCCTGAGCTTTTGTCGGTTAAAAAACTCAGTTTTAACGCGAGCACCAACGATGCCGGCGGCGATATTTCCTTCAGATTGACCTCGAGTGACCTCGATGAGCTGTCCGCAGCCTCTAAAGAGTTGAAGCAAAAACTCGCCAGCTATGAAGGCGTGTACGATATTGCCGACAACTTCTCCTCGGGCAGCCATGAAATTCGCCTGAAGATACGTCCAGAGGCAGAAGCCCTAGGCTTGACCCTTTCCGATTTAGCCCGCCAAGTGCGTTACGGTTTCTATGGTTATGAAGCCCAACGTATTTTACGTAATAAAGAAGAAATCAAGGTAATGGTGCGCTATCCATTAGAGCAGCGCCGCACTGTGGGTTATCTTGAAAATATGCTGATCCGCACGCCAACGGGCACTTCGGTTCCCTTCTCGACCGTGGCACAAATTGAAAAAGGTGAATCCTACGCCTCAATTACCCGTGTTGACGGCAAGCGAGCGATTACCATCACGGCAAATGCCAACAAAAACATCGTTGAACCTTCAAAAGTAGTGCAAGAAATCCAAAAAGATTACCTGCCACAATTGCAGGCCAAGTACCCTAAAATCCAAACTGCACTGGACGGTGGCAGTTTGGATGAACAGAATGCCATGGTCGGTTTGATGCAAGGCTTCTTCTTTGCGCTGTTCACCATTTATGCTTTGATGGCCGTGCCACTTAAATCCTACAGTCAGCCGTTAATCATCATGTCTGTGATCCCCTTCGGGATTATCGGCGCTCTGTTTGGTCACTTAATTCAGGGACTCGCGATGAGCGTGTTAAGTCTCTGCGGCATAGTGGCATTAGCAGGTGTGGTGGTGAACGACTCCTTGATTTTGGTGGACTTTGTGAACCGTGCGCGGGAGCAAGGGCAATCGGTCAGGCAGGCGGCGGTCGATTCAGGCTGTTATCGTTTTAGGGCGATCATCCTGACGTCACTCACCACCTTCGTCGGCTTAGTGCCTATTATTCTCGAACGTAGTTTGCAGGCGCAAATTGTGATCCCTATGGCGACATCCCTCGCCTTCGGTATCCTGTTCTCGACCGTTGTGACGCTAATTTTAGTACCCTTGCTGTACATCATACTCGACGACGTTAAGCGCACTAGCAGCCGCTTCTTCCATTGGTGGTGGCAGCCTAAAAAAGACCATGAAGTGGACTTTACACCTGAGCATTTAGAGCCGCCAGTCCCCACTGACTATAAAAAAGACTATCTATAGGAAGTTAACTAGAAGCAGTTAATCAATATCTTGAACCTTAAAAAGAGAGCTTAGGCTCTCTTTTTAATCCTCAGTGCGAGTCAATAACCTCTCAATCATCTATGTCATTTTGAGTCTGCCGCGAGTGGCTTGAGCTTTCAAGTTGCGATCTAGTTGACAGTTATCGCATCAGGCTTTCGCTACACTGTGTTTAAGTCGTCAGCTATCGTTAGAATGAAACCCATCATTATGTCTGAGCATCTGCACAAGCAAAGTATTGATAAACCACAAGTTATAACCACAGAAACCCTAGCGAACGGTCATATAACAGATGAAGTTTGCACAAATGAAACCTGTGCGACTGAAACGCTTGTCTATGATATTCGTCGCAGTCGCTACCTTAATATTACAGGTCGCTGTACCCTGCGCTGCGCGTTTTGTCCAAAACATAATGGCAGTAAACAGATCCACGAATATCAACTGGCACTGTGTCACCAACCTAAGCCCGAAGAAATTATTCCACTGCTTGGCGATGTTAAAGACTTCGAAGAATATGTGTTTTGTGGCTATGGTGAACCAACCTTAAATCTTCCAACCTTGCTGGCGGTGGCGAAAGAAATTAAACAAAGAGGCGGGCGAGTACGCATTAATACCGATGGTTTAGGTAATTTAGTCCATAGGCGCAATATTTTGCCAGAACTGGCTAACTGCGTTGATAGTTTATCCATTTCCCTTAATGCGGATAATGAAGCCGCCTATATGGAACATTGTCGCCCCAAACTCGCCGGTTCTTATGCCGCCGTACATGCTTTCATCGCATTAGCGCCACACTATATTGAAACGGTACAAGTTTCAGCCATCGAAGGATTAGCGGGGGTTGATATCGACATCTGTCGTGAACAAGTTGAGTCCTACGGCTGCGAATTCAAGCATCGCATATTAGGCGCCTTAGGCTAAACGGCATTCTAATACAGCCAAAATCGACTCAAACACCCAAGCAGATAACACTGTCGATTACGTGAGTGGTACATGTGTGAATCGTCTTAACTTTTACTCAAGGAATCTTGCTGAGTAACTTGGCACTGTCGTAACAATTCTTTCGTGTTAACATAGCGAAATTAACAGTTCACCCACTCATAATCGGTTCATGCTGAAGAATAACCCAAGCACGTATCCCGCTGCGCCACTGCTCTCTTTAACTCAAGGGATCTATTGGTCGCATCAACGCTTACTCGCTATTGCAAGCCAGCTTTCTATGCTGGTGATTGGCATGATTATTTTAACTCACTTAATCATTACGTTAGGTGAACGACGCCTGCAAGAAGAGTGGGCAACGCAAAGATACAGTGAACTGCAAACCATAGGCTCATTGATCGCAGATAAAGTGTCTTTTCAGCAATTTCGAACCCAAATTTTCGCCAATGGGGAACTGCTAAAACAATACTTAAGCAATCCTACCGCCAAGCAACAACTTAAATTGCAGGAAAACTGGCAAGATCTAGTAAAACATATTCCTGAGTTACTCGGCATTGCACTGTACGATCCCCAAGGTAACTATAAATTCTCAACTCCCCCTAATTTCAATAAAGATGCCTTACCACCGACCTTACTTGGAGCGAGTCGGAGCATGGGTGGCAAAGAAGTTTATACCTCACCGCTGGAATTTGTTCCGATAGACGGCATGCTTGAACCTTATATGTATCAAATGGCGTGGCTCGAGAAGCCCGATCAGAGTTCTATCGGTTATCTGGTGACGTACAACTCTATGGTAAAAATGCTGGAGGCCATAAAACCAGCCTTTTCGAGCAATAAGTCCCCTATGTTAGTGCTTGATACTCAAGGATTACTCTATGCTGGCGCGAGCGATCTCGCCCCTCTAAGCAATATGCCAGAGACCTTAGGAGCAAGTTTAAGACAGAGCTATCCGGCCCTGTGGCGCGATATGTCCATGAGCAACTTTGGACAATTCCACGGTGAAGAAGCCACTTATGTTTACCTTAAAATCGAACTAACTGCCCAACCTGAGACTCACAGAGAATATTTTTTACTCTCCTATGTGCGCAACTCAGACATAGCTGCTCGTTTCTCACAATGGCAAAACATTGTCATTGTGGCATCGTTAATATTAACGGTTTTAGCCGCTTGGGTTGTACTACTCAGCCACATGTATCGCTTACAACAGCGTTCACGCCAATACAGTATTGATGTTGCTAATGGCTTATTTAATAGTGACATCGGCTTTATGATGGTAAACGAAAATGCCAGAGTCATCAGTGCCAATACTAAAGCGGCACAAGCGACCTTAGTACCATTAGATGAACTGACAGACCGAAGCCTACAGCGTACCTTATGCCTCGATGATAAAACCTACACGGAGTTAATGGAGCAGGTACATAAAACCGGTCAATGGTCTGGTGAAATCAGTCTAGAGAGTATTGATGGCCCTACTTTACGCGTTCATATCCGCCAAGCACCAAGGGCGAGCCGAGGCTCACCACATCTATTAATCACCCTTGAGGACATCAGTGAGTTAATCAGCAGCAAACAAAATGCTTTTCTCAGTGAGCTTTTATGCGATAACACAGTCGCGACAGCCCTCACAGATGCTAACGGTAAACTGATTAAAATCAATCCTGTATTCGATGCGTTAATGCAACTCAATGGCGATTTAAATCAAGATTTAGCGTCATTACTCGCGAATGATTTAGGCAATCAATGGCAGAGGATCAGCGCTCAGATAGCCATGCAAGGTCAGTGGCAAGGGCAAATTCTATGCTCACCTAAACAGGCGCATTCCAATTGTTTGCAAGCCACATTGAAGGGCCATGTGGCCGCCGATGGTGAGATTGATTATATCGTCTGCACTTTAGAGCAAGCCGCCGAGCGTGGTCGAGGCACAGAGAAGCGTAACCTTGTACCCCATCGCAGTACTATTCTGCTGAATTTGGCAGATTTAGAACGTTACTTTAACTCTCTGCCGCCACCAAGCCGTCTCAGTTCAAGCTTACTGTTAATGGATATCAATCCAGAGGGCATGCTAAGCCACATGAGTGATATCGACCAACTGGCAAATCGTCAGCAAGAAATAGAAGTGCAATTATTGCTTGAAATTCCAGCTAATTATCAAATTCTGCATTGGCAGCTAGGGAAGCTCATTGTGATGTTACCTGACACAGACGCCACCCATGCGCACAACTTTGCCCTCAATATGATGGAAAAGCTCAATGGTAATGGCTTAGGGGAAGGTATTAGTATTGGTATTGCGGGTTATCAAGAAGGCCAGACATTAGAGCAATATTTGAATAATGCCGAAATCGCCCTAAAACGGGCGAAGCAAAATAACGATCAAAATATCGGTCAAGCCTTTACTCGTCATCAATCGTAGATTCGGGTGCATTAACTGAGTCAGGCAACTGACTCTGGGTAATTTCTATGATTGCCGAGCGGTTCATGGTGATTTTATAGCGGATATACTGCGGGGCTTCGCGCCCATCACGCAACACTAAAATCAGGTTGACTTGATAGCGCCGCTCAACCGATTCATAACTAATTTTGCCCTCAACTTCCTTATAAATCTTCGCTTTACCCCGTTCTAAATAACGGGCAAAAGGCACTAAGCTAAAGCTCACTTGCTCTTGAATAGTCGAATATCCCGCTTGGAATTCACTCTGATTCACCTTAGTGGCGATTTTATAGTGCAGAATTTCCGCATCGACCTTATTTTGACTATGTCTGTGCTTTAGAATGTCACTGACTTTTTCAGGTAGATCTTGCTGACGCATAAACTCAAGCCATACCAACTGCTTAGCGATAACCGCCTGACTCGTAGTATCCCGTAAAATGCGGCTCCAACGTGGTCGACCCCGCTGAATAAATCGCCACATGGCATTGCGCACATCGTCCTTAAAGATTTCCCTAAAACCGTAGATCACGGCCAAGGTCAGCACTAGCGCAATAGTAAAACCACTAAAGGCGCCCTGCGCTTGAATTATCAACGCAGACACCACCAACATCACTAACGCGGTTGCCAGTCCTGTCGTAAACTTTTTAAGGCCAATCCCTAAAGGCTTTAACTCTTCTTTGAGTACCACACCTTGTTGGATTAAACGGCGCAACAACAACATCTTGTTAGAGATACGGTTAGGATCTTGCTTAGTTTGCGCAGAGTTGTACTTATGCTCATCACGATAGGCACATTCATTACGACATAGCGTGAGTACCCGCTCTAAAATATCGTTGAAATCACTGGTACGAGTGGCATAAGCGAGCACTTTGAGTAACTGCTGCTCACAAAACCAAGACAAGTAGTTATCAGCATTTTCAAAGTAAGATTTCCATTTGGGATCACCTGGTTCGTTACGACGAAACTTTTTCAGCAACTGGGCAATTTGTTCGCGTAATTCGTCGAGGGCAAAATAAAAATGGGTTACATCTGTGATTTGATTGAGTTCTTTAACATCGTTTTCAACCGCAACCGCAAACTGATAGGCGAAGAGATTTAGGTACAACCTGAACTCTTCAACAGTACGTCGATTTAAACTGGCAAAACGCCCCTGCACCAGAGGTAAGTGCAAGCCTTCTGAATAGTATGAGCGACGTCCAACTATTGAGCTGTAGTAGTATTCTTCTTCATTGAGCGTGCGCGAGCCTATGCCCATTTCCTTAGGTAAAAAGAAATAGAGATCAAGCTGACGATTATCGCCCTTTTCCATCTGATGGCTGAACTTAATCGACAGGGATTCTTCTTGCTTTACACGTATCTTAGACACAACACCCTTTTCATGAATCCCTCACTGGAGACTCACCACAGTAATCACAAATCAATGAGCACTAATCTTAACTGAAATAAACTCAAATTCACTGATTAAATTCGACTATTTACGATTCTGCATCCACAAATGGTATTGCTAGGCTGAAAAAGGACCACGGCATAATCTTTGGTGTCATCCATATCTAACACCTCGATACTGAGATTGTGCATTTCTGAGTCATTAAAATGTAAGCTGCTGATATAGGATAGATATTTCATATGTTCTGGCCAATTTTTTTGCTTTTCAATTTCAGATTCCGTTTTCGTTTTAACGGTAACTTTATAGGTCATGCTATTGGCCTCAATACTGTCGACTTTGCCTTGCATTAAAATATTGCCCGCACTCGTACCGTCAATATTAAAGTAACGATAATTGATCTGCGTATTGTCAGCGGCAATCAAAACATCCACGAGTAGGTAAAATTTACCGTCACTGCTAACACTCGAGCTGCCGCTAGGATTGGCACTAGAATGGCGGTCGAATAATTCAGAGCTGCAATTTAAAATCATCGTCTGATTGGTAGCCGACTGTTTGTATATCACACCGCAGGCCATAATCAATGCCGACAAGATAACAATATTAATCGTCCACTTTAGCCATTTAGCCACAGATGTTAACCTCCTGCAGCCAAGCAGCATCGATGAAGGTTTTCGGTCGAGTGAAATCACTGATTTTAATATTACGGATCACTGACTGACCGAGTTTTTCGCCTCGAAAAGTAATATTAAGCACTTGTTTATCATGGGACAAAGAAGCATAAACATCAGCCCAATCACTTTGACCGCAGGCGATTAATCCTGCACTTAAGCGCTCACCTAATTCGAAGAGTAAGGTGTTATTAGTATTGGAATCAGCAAATAAGTGTAATCGTACTTGCTGGCCTGAAGCCAAAGGTAATATTGAGGTCATAAGTGCTTGGGTTGGCTTGCTGTGATCCGTATGATTCAAATAAAACACCGAAAACGCTAACATAAACCCGAATAACACTAAGGCACTCCACAAAGGCACTGTGTGCAATCTGAGGTAATTAACACCTCTAAACTCAGTCCCATTAGATGGTTGGAGTAAATAACCTTGGCCTTTCACGGTTTCAATCAAGCCCTCATATTGAGGTCCAAGAAAGCTGCGAAGCATAAAAACAGCACGGGCCACAGAGGTATCAGTTAGCGGCGGATGCTTTCCATCCCCCGTCTTCAGCATGTGCTTAGAAACCAACTTACCTTGATGCTCAACAAGCAAATTAAGTACTTGTAACTCGGCTCGAGGAAGATGCCAAGATTCATCGCGAGACAACTCAATCAGTATGCCTCGTTCCCGATCAAACCTGCAGTCTCCCAATTGCATCAACATCCACTCAACTCCATAAAAACACAAAGTTAAGTCTATGCAAACTAACTAATGATTAATGTGATCTTGCTAACCCAAGTCAGCAAATAGTTAATTTTCGTGAGACGACCCCCAAGTTCAGCGCTATTAGGCAAAAACATGCGTTAACTCACAGGAATAAATGCCATTTAGCACATGGTAAATTCGGCATAAATTTACATAAATATAACAAAAATCGGGACGATGAGCACTTTGCAATCTGTTTAGTTAATTAAAATACATAATTTAAGTCGGTTAATTCTATTGTAGTGACGCTATTTACCGCTCATGTAAAAGGCAAATATCCTCCGGCGTAAATCACAATATTTATCTCAAGCATGCTTAGAATTTACGCCATCAATTTATCTTTAGCATTTGATAAATAGAAGTAATCCTACATAGAGGAAATACATAATGAGCATAAATAGACGTCAAGCATTAACCCGTATTATTGGTATTAGCACCGCTGCGGCAGGTGCAACACTCATGGGAACATCGGTTCTCGCGGCAACGAATGCCGATGGTCAATATCAATTAGCGATAGGTGAGAAACTTAAATACGTTCCACTTGATGCAATGGCAACAGCAAAACTGGCCTATGAAACGGGTGGTGGTTGTATGCACCAAGTTTTTCATGCCGTTGTGACTATGCTAGCCCAATCTAATAGTGCCGATGCAGACAAGTTCAAAACAATTCCAACGGCATTAGCCGCCTATGGTTTTGCAGGGGTAACGGGTCAAGGCACGCTCTGCGGTAATCTTAATGCGATAGGCATGTTAGTGAATATTTTAGATGACATTAATGGTCACAATAACGCCGTGATAGCTAATACCTTCCGCTACTACGAAAATACAACGCTCCCTTTATCTTCACCTGAATTTGTTACTGGTATTGGCTCGACAGCAGAAAAAACGGCTCTTGTGGGCAGTTCATCAAAAGCCAAGAGCGTGTTATGTCACTCATCTATCAGTAACTGGTCAAAGGCTTCTGGCTTACCATTCGCGAAAAAAGGTGAACGCTGCTACCGCTTATCCGCGTCTATGGCTTATTACCTAGTAGATGTATTGAATCGTGCCTATCAAGGGGAGAATATCGGCACCCTTGTTGGTAGTAAGCCAACACCAGATGCGCAAGATTGCCAAACTTGTCATGGTAGCACTAGCACACTAGGCTCAGCGGCAAGTGTAAAGACAGACATGGAATGCACCACTTGCCATACAGGGCATTTCAATTAAGGAGACTGTGATGAAATACCCATTACTCACATTGACCCTCGCGACATTAATGCTCGTAGGATGTGGCAGTGACAGCAATAACACTGAGCCTGAAACGCCGCAGCCACCTCCCGTCGAAAATGCAGTAAACATTGATGAAGCAACGCAAATAAATCTCAAGCTTGAGCAATTTGACTCGAGTACAGGGACAATTCAATTTTCACTGACGAATGCGCAACAAGAAGCGATCACTGCAGCAAAAACCTATGATATTTACTATTTTGGGTTCCCCGACAAAGCCAAGGAATCCTCGAATCCGAAGGCATGGAAACACTGGCATGTTACCCAAAATTATCGTTGCCAAAGTCTTGGAGAATGCAGCGGTAAATTAACCGAAGTCACAAGCGGTCAATATCAATTTGAGATAGCTGGCTTAGATTGGGCTCAGCAGGATCCAAGTGGTTCAGTGGCACAAATTAAAGTCGCGATTCAGATCTACGGTGCAAAAGCCAATAACGAGCTGGATTTAATCCAAGTTCTACCGCAATAATCCTTCCCATGACATATCCAAACAAATAGAGGCATCCATCGGATGCCTCTATTTTATTCATTGATATCTAGACGTTATGCGATTGAATTTTGTTAGCTCGATGTTGTTCGCTAAATAATTCGCGATATTATCCGCTACAAAACGACTCACAAACACCAATACAGCCCAAAAGGTGAATGAGCAGTACTTTTATTTAGAACATCGCAGCATTGAGCCACATATGTACTAAAATGCTCGCGATATAACCCAGCGCAATGACAGGTGTCCAACGCAAATGGGCACCAAAGGTGTAAATCCCCCTAGCTTGTCCCATTAACGCGACCCCTGCAGCACTGCCAATTGACAATAAACTGCCCCCAACTCCTGCGGTTAACGTTACCAGTAACCATTGGCCTAAGGCCATCTCAGGGTTCATCGTCAACACAGCAAACATCACCGGAATATTATCAACAACAGAAGACAACAGACCGATAGCCACGTTGGCATAAGTCGTATCCCAATTGGAATACAAAGCCTCAGATACTAAGCTCAAGTACCCCATAAAGCCAAGGCCACCCACACATAGCACTACACCATAAAAGAACAACAGGGTATCCCATTCAGCACGGGAGATCCTGCTAAACACATCGAAGGGCACCACACTACCAAGCTGCTGAAGACGCTGCTCGTCCTGACGCAATTCAGCCTTTGCACGTTCGCGGGCAACGGAACGATTGAAGGTTTTACGCAGATAAAAACCAAAGAATTGTAAGAAACCTAATCCCGTCATCATACCCAATACAGGCGGCATACCTAAGAAGGAATGAGCACACACTGCCGTAGCGATTGTGAGTAAAAACAACGCAACAATTCGCTTAGCACCCGGCTTAGTATAAACATGCTCTTTTTCTGGCTCTGGCACGAAATGTGGAATAAACACACTCATAATGGCAGCGGGTAATGCAAAGTTCACTAAAGCAGGAATAAACAGATGGAAGAAATCGCTAAAGTGCACTAATCCTTTTTGCCACACCATTAAGGTCGTGATATCACCAAACGGGCTAAACGCGCCACCCGCATTAGCCGCAACAACAATGTTGATACAGGCTAGGGTGATAAACTTGCGTTGCCCTGCCCCCACTTTCATCACCACGGCACACATCAATAGTGCAGTCGTTAAATTATCTGCCACGGGTGAGATAAAGAACGCCATAAACCCCGTCAACCAAAATACGGTTCTTAGACTAAACCCACGGCCAACAAGCCAACCACGAATGGCATCAAATAAATTTCGCTCTTCCATAGCATTGATATAAGTCATCGCCACGAGTAAGAAGAGTAGAAGCTCAGCATATTCAAGCAAGTTATGTTTGAATGCTGCTTCCGACACTTCAGACATACCATTTTGTACATACACAAAACCTATCATGCCCCAGATAATCCCTGCTGCGACCAGCACAGGTTTCGACTTGCGTAAATGTAACGACTCCTCAGCCATCACCATTATGTATGCAAGTACAAACACAAAGACGGCAACATAACCCACACTCGATGCGGTTAAATTAAGCCGTTCTATCCCTTCTGTCATAGCCCATGCTGCAGGTGAGAATCCGCTCAATATTGCAACGCAGAATAGACTCCATAACGCCATTCCACTGCCTTTAAACAACCGCTGTAATTTCATTAAAGTTCATCTCTACGTAGGAAATTAGTCGAAAATTACCATAGCTTCGGCATAGTAAATGTTGATAAAACGCAACTTTCTATGCATTACCCTATAACCAAAGGCGTTTAAAACATTAATTTTTGTATAACTACAGCGATAACTAATAAAGAAACATTTAACTTAGTCTAAAAAGAGCCAATAAAAAAGCACCTCAAAGGTGCTTTTTAGTTTCTAAATCAGTGTCACAGCATTAGAAGGAATATAACAAGGTCATATTGGTTTCTGTATCTGTACTTTTCTTATTATCCAACGGCTCGCTGTTGTAGCGCACAATAATGGCAAACTTCATTGCTAATGCGCCGATAATATTCGCCGTTAACGAAGTTTCAGAGCGGGCATCGAGCTTATCACCGTAATCTGCAACGAAACGTTGTTGGAATTTAGAGGTGTCAGTGATTTCGGTTTCAAAGTTGATCACACCGTGAGCAACGACGCTGTCATTGGTGTCATGGCCTTCGATAAGTGCTTGCTCTGTATCAAGACGCTGATAGATATAACCTGGACCGACTTCGACATCTAAAAAGGTCTTACTAGTATCATAGAATCTATAACCATAACCCGCTGCGCCAGATAGCGTGTAATCATAACCTGTGAACGGATCAACTTCATAATTACCGTTAGCAAACAAGTAGCTACGATCTGTCATCTTGTAGTTACCTTGTGCGCCCGCTAAATAGCGTTTCGCGGTAACAGAACCTGTATCCTCTTTATATAAACCTTCGAGTAAGTACTGATTCTCCCAATCGCCAAGCTCATGCTTAAGATTTAAACGTCCTTTGAATGATGAGGTTTCAGTGTTACCTGTGGTTAAGGTTGCACCAAGTTCAGCTTCACCTGCGAATGTCTCATCGCCTTTTACAAAATCGGCCCCAGCTGTCGCCATAAAAGGTGCAGTCATTAATAGTGCTGCGGTCAGTACTTTCTTCATGTTTATCCGTTCCTGTTCCGTTAAATCCAATCCCTATAAATATCTGTTCGTCCCAGCGATGCTGAATAAGCACATATTAATAAGGGTTAGTATTTTCCCCTGAAAATCTGCGCGATATTAACATTTACGATTAAAAAATGAAAATTGCAGCTATTTTAAGTATAAAAAAACCCGCTTTAGCGGGTTTTTATCTCAGCGATAACGCTTACATATTGATCTTAGGATCTAACGCGCCAGACTGGTACGCTTTATACATTGCTTGTAAAGACAATGGCTTAATCTTAGATGCTTGACCTGCACAGCCGAAAGCTTCATAGCGAACCGTACAGATATCGGCCATGGCTTCCATTGATGCTTTCAGGAATTTACGTGGATCAAATTCACTTGGGTGTTCAGCTAAGAATTTACGAACGGCACCCGTTGATGCTAAACGTAAGTCGGTATCAATGTTGACTTTACGTACACCGTGTTTGATACCTTCTACGATTTCTTCTAATGGTACACCGTAGGTTTCTGGGATCTGACCACCATATTGGTTGATGATTTTTAGCCACTCTTGTGGCACAGAAGATGAACCGTGCATCACTAAGTGAGTATTAGGAATACGCGCATGAATTTCTTTGATGCGGTCGATACGCAGTACATCGCCTGTCGGTTTACGACTGAACTTATATGCACCATGGCTAGTACCGATAGCAATCGCGAGTGCATCAACATGGGTATCGGCAACGAAACGCGCCGCTTCTTCAGGGCTAGTCAGCATTTGATCGTGACTTAAAATACCTGATGCACCAACACCATCTTCTTCGCCAGCTTGGCCAGTTTCTAAGCTGCCTAAACAGCCGATTTCACCTTCAACTGACACACCACACGCATGGGCAAATGCCACTGTACGACGGGTAACATCAACGTTGTACTCGTACGATGCAGGCGTTTTGCCGTCAGCCATCAAAGAGCCGTCCATCATGACTGATGACATGCCTAATTGGATAGAACGCTGACAAATATCAGGATCGGTACCGTGGTCTTGGTGAATACACACAGGAATATCTGGGTACTGCTCAAGAGCCGCTGCCATCAAATATTTTAAGAACTGTGGGCGAGCGTATTTACGCGCGCCAGCAGAAGCTTGCACTATCACTGGGCTGTCTGTTGCTTCAGCGGCCTGCATGATGGCACGCATCTGCTCTAAGTTGTTAACGTTAAACGCAGGCACACCGTATCCATGTTCTGCTGCGTGATCAAGTAGTTGTCGTAGGGAAATTAACGCCATTTTTTAACTCCAATAATAGGGTGATATCTATCACCGAGGTCGCTATCGTTTGGATGGATTTTTATACCCGCATTCAACTCTGTACCTTAAATAAACAACTTAAATTAAGTACCTTAGATGAATACGGGCGGTTTTTTTATAATTTTTTACTTTTTATCAAAGCTTTGATGTTATCAGAGCTTATCGCAGCGTCTTATGCGCCGCGTGTTTAAAACTTAATGATTAAGCGCCGCGCTTTTCTAACATAGCCACAGCCGGTAATTCTTTACCTTCGAGGAACTCGAGGAAAGCACCGCCGCCAGTCGAAATATAAGACACTTTATCGGCAATACCGTACTTATCAACCGCAGCCAAAGTGTCACCACCGCCTGCGATAGAGAACGCTTTTGAATCAGCAATCGCTTGGGCGATACGCTTAGTACCTTCACCGAATTGGTCGAATTCGAACACGCCCACAGGGCCGTTCCACACGATAGTACCAGCAGATTCGATGATTTTAGCCAGTGCTTCAGCACTATCTGGACCAATATCGAAAATCATTTCGCCATCAGCGACTTCGCTAACCGATTTTAACGTTGCCGCTGCTGTTGGGCTAAACTCGCCCGCAACGACCACATCGGTCGGCACAGGAATATCGGCGCCACGGCTCTTAGCATTAGCCACTAAACGCTTAGCTTCGTCGATCAAATCCGCTTCATACAGCGATTTACCGACATTGTAGCCCGCCGCCGCAATGAAAGTATTGGCAATACCGCCGCCAACCACTAACTGATCGACTATGCCTGAAAGACTTTCTAGCACGGTCAGCTTAGTCGACACTTTAGAGCCACCGACAATAGCCACCATTGGACGCGCAGGGTTATCTAACGCTTTACCTAAGGCATCTAATTCTTGCGCCAGTAATGGACCGGCACAGGCGATTGGGGCAAACATGCCCACGCCATGGGTCGATGCTTGGGCACGATGTGCAGTACCGAAGGCGTCCATCACATAGACATCACACAGCGCCGCCATTTTTTTCGATAAGGCTTCGTTGTTCTTGCCTTCACCCACGTTGAAACGCACGTTTTCGAACACAACCACTTCACCCACGGCAACGTCAACGCCATCTAAATAGTCGGTCGCTAAACGCACAGGAGAAGACAGGGCTTTTGCCAAATAATCGACCACAGGTTGCAGAGAATATTCAGCATTGTATTCGCCTTCGGTCGGACGACCTAAATGCGACATCACCATCACAGCCGCACCTTTTTCAAGGGCCAACTCGATAGTCGGTAGAGAGGCGCGCAGACGTGCGTCACTGGTGACGACGCCGTTGCTGACAGGGACATTGAGATCTTCGCGGATAAGCACGCGCTTACCTTGTAGATCCAGATCTGACATATTGATAATTGCCATGGTAACGCTTCCTTTTATAATCAAAAAACAAACTGTTTCACACATAGCCGGTATGAATTGACTGCCGCTCGGCGCTCGACATCCCGTCGAATTGGCATAAATTCAGTGACCCACAAGTGAATAATCTACTTTTATCAGCCTCGCTTGGCCGCGATCATCGCCAAACTCGTATCTAACATACGATTGGCAAAACCCCACTCGTTATCGCACCACAGGAGTAACTTCACCAACTGACCGGCGCTCACGCGGGTCTGGGTACCATCGACAATACTGGAGCGCGGATCATGGTTGAAATCACATGAGACTAAGGGCTCATCAGTATAGCCTAAGATGCCGTTAAATCGCCCATTGGCGGCTGATTCAAGCACCTGATTGACTGTGGCAATATCGACGGTTTTTTCTAAGGTCACGGACAAATCGATGGCGGTCACGTTGATGGTGGGCACGCGCACCGAAATCGCTTCAAACTTATTTTTCATGTGCGGCAAGATCCGCTCAATACCGCGGGCAAGCTTAGTGTCGACAGGGATAATCGATTGACCAGCGGCGCGGGTACGACGCAAATCATCATGGTAAGCATCAATCACTTGCTGATCATTCATCGCCGAATGGATAGTGGTAATCGCACCGCTTTTAACGCCGAAGTGGCGGTCGAGCACATCGATCACAGGCACGATACAGTTAGTGGTGCAAGAAGCGTTGGAAACGACTGTGTGTTCGGCGCGGAGTAAATCGTGGTTCACCCCATAGACAATCGTGCCATCGACATCAGCTGAGGATGGATGACTTATCAGCACTTGTTTAGCGCCGGCGTGAATATGGGCTTCGCAGCTTTGACGATCGACTAATACGCCTGTGGCTTCATAGACAATATCTATGTCCATCTCGTGCCAAGGGAGTTTTGCCGGATCGGGCTCGTGGAGAATTTTTATCGCATCGTCGCCAATCAGCATATGATCATCAACAAGCTTCACTTTGTGCGCAAACCGACCGTGGGTGGTGTCGTACTGGGTCAGATGAATAATGGCTTCAGGTTTAGCTAATTCATTAATCGCGACAATCTGCATTTGCTGCCGTTTTCCAGACTCATATAAAGCTCGGAGAATAGAGCGGCCGATACGGCCATAACCATTGATAGCGACTCGGATCATTGAGGTCTCAATTTCCTCTTAATACAAAAACGGCCTGCAAACGATTGCAGGCCGCATTATACAGATTAACACTTAAAAAGTTTAACCTTTTGTATTGAATCTAATCCCTTGAGCGATTAGCCCAATGATTTTGCAGCATTCAGCACATTTTCAACGGTGAAACCGAAGTGATTCAATAGCACGTTACCCGGCGCAGACTCACCAAATGTGGTCATGCCCACAACTGTGCCTTCAAACCCGACGTACTTGTACCAGAAATCGGTATGCGCCGCTTCAATAGCCACACGTTTAGTCACTGCACGTGGTAATACAGATTCTTTATACGCGGCATCTTGCTTATCGAACTCAGTTGTCGATGGCATAGAAACTACGCGAACGTGTTTACCTTGCTCAGTTAGTGCAGCGGCTGCATCCATTGCCAATTGTACTTCGCTACCAGTTGCGATCAGGATCAGCTCTGGTGTACCCGCACAGTCTTGCAGTACATAAGCACCTTTAGCCACATTAGCTAATTGCTCAGCGGTACGCGCTTGCGCTTTCAGGTTTTGACGGCTGAAGATCAGTGACGTAGGTGCATTACGGCGCTCAATCGCAGCTTTCCAAGAAACTGCCGTTTCTGCCGCATCACATGGACGCCATACGGCCATATTTGGCGTCATACGCAGGTTAGCTAATTGCTCAACTGGCTGATGCGTTGGGCCATCTTCACCTTGACCGATAGAGTCATGGGTATAAACGAAGATGTTTTGAATGCCCATCAGCGCCGACATACGAACTGCGTTACGAGCATATTCCATGAACATCATGAAAGTTGCGCCGTAATTGATGAAACCACCATGCAGCGAAGCACCGTTCATAATGCCGCTCATGCCGAATTCACGCACGCCGTAGTAAATGTAGTTACCAGCTGGATCGTCTTGAATACCTTTAGAACCTGACCACAGTGTCAAGTTAGAACCCGCTAAGTCAGCAGAGCCGCCTAACAGTTCAGGCAACATAGCGCCAAATGCACCGATAGCATTTTGTGAGGCTTTACGGCTCGCAATGCCTTCGGCTTTGTCCTGTGATGCTTGTACGAATGCCTGCGCTTTTTCTTCGAAATCAGCCGGTAATTCACCTTTCAGAACGCGACGCTCATATTCAGCAGCCAGTTCTGGGTGAGCAGCGCGATATGCTGCAAACTTCTCGTTCCACGCTGCTTCACGGGCCGCACCGGCTTCTTTGGCATCCCAACCGGCATAAACGTCAGCAGGGATTTCAAATGGTGCATGTGGCCAGCCAAGGAATTCACGGGCGGCTGCGATTTCTGCATCGCCTAGTGGCGCGCCGTGACAATCGTGGCTGCCAGATTTGTTGGGTGAACCAAAACCGATAATGGTTTTGCAGCAAATCATGGTTGGTTTATCGGTAACGGCTTTAGCCGCTTCGATAGCAGCACGGATTGCCGCGCTATCGTGACCGTCAACACCGGCAATCACATGCCAGCCGTAAGCTTCAAAACGTTTTGGCGTATCATCGGTGAACCAGCCTTCAACATGGCCATCGATAGAAATACCGTTGTCATCCCAAAATGCGACCAGTTTACCTAAACCTAAAGTACCGGCTAATGAACAGGCTTCGTGGGAAATGCCTTCCATCAAACAGCCATCGCCGAGGAAGCAGTAAGTGTAGTGATCAACGATATCGTGACCATCACGGTTAAACTGTGCCGCTAAGGTTTTCTCAGCAATCGCCATACCGACAGCGTTGCTGATGCCCGCACCGAGTGGACCCGTTGTGGTTTCAACACCTGGGGTGTAACCGTATTCTGGGTGACCCGGGGTTTTAGAATGCAATTGACGGAACTGTTTTAGCTCTTCAATTGGTAATTCATAACCAGTCAGGTGAAGTAAAGAGTAAATCAGCATTGAACCGTGACCGTTAGAGAGGATAAAACGATCTCTATCTACCCATTTCGGATTGTTCGGGTTGTGCTTAAGGAAATCATTCCACAGCACTTCAGCAATATCTGCCATACCCATTGGGGCGCCGGGATGGCCTGAATTTGCTTTTTGAACTGCATCCATACTTAACGCACGGATTGCGTTTGCGAGTACTTTACGGGAAGACATGCTCTCTCCTGCTTGTTTGTGGGGTCTAGCGGGCAATTTGGATGCATATTTTCCCCTACATGCCAGTGTGACGCAAACTAAAATTACCATTCACTCAGCAAAAGATGGGCGAATATGTACCCAAACAACCTGAAGATGCAGGATTCAGGTCGCTTGGGTATACAAGTCGCAGAAACAAGCCAGTCACTTTGCTGGCGTTTACTTGAGAGGGCATAGCAAGGATCACTTGTAATGGAGAAATAAATTTCTCAAAAACATAGTAAACTTAATGCTATGAAATATAAGTAAAATAACCTATTTATGACAGAGCGTAGTCGTTTTCAGGTCACAATCTGAGAGGATTTTTTATTATCGGGGGTGATCGGCAATCGGATTTAAACTAAAATAGCCGTCTAGATGTAGATGCTTCTACACGTTTGAATGCTAACGACGAGATTTTCCTACTATGGCAAAGCACTTGTTTACTTCTGAGTCGGTATCAGAAGGTCATCCCGATAAGATTGCAGATCAGATTTCTGATGCTGTGCTAGATGCAATTCTGGCTCAAGATCCAAAAGCACGCGTAGCGTGTGAAACTTATGTCAAAACCGGCATGGTATTAGTGGGTGGTGAAGTCACTACCTCTGCCTGGGTTGATATTGAAGAAATCACCCGTAAAACGGTGCGTGAAATTGGTTATACCCATTCAGATATGGGGTTTGATGCAGACTCGTGCGCAGTATTAAACGCCATTGGTAAGCAATCACCCGACATCAATCAAGGTGTAGACCGCGCAGACCCTGCAGAGCAAGGTGCTGGCGATCAAGGGTTAATGTTTGGCTATGCCAACAACGAAACCGACATTCTGATGCCTGCACCTATCACCTATGCCCACGCATTAGTGAAACGTCAGTCTGAAGTGCGTAAAAATGGCACGCTACCTTGGTTACGCCCAGATGCGAAAAGCCAAGTCACTTTTGCCTATGATGATGGCAAAATTATCGGTATCGATGCAGTTGTGTTATCGACTCAGCACAGAGATGACGTTTCACAAGCCGACTTAATTGAAGGCGTGATGGAAACCATTATCAAGCCAGTATTACCGGCTCAATGGTTAAACAAAGATACTAAGTTCTTTATCAACCCAACTGGCCGTTTTGTTATCGGTGGTCCAGTAGGCGATTGCGGCTTAACGGGTCGTAAGATCATCGTTGACACCTACGGCGGCATGGCCCGTCATGGTGGTGGCGCATTCTCTGGTAAAGATCCATCAAAAGTGGATCGTAGCGCGGCATATGCTGCCCGTTATGTAGCAAAAAACATCGTTGCAGCAGGTCTTGCTGATCGCTGTGAAATCCAAGTGTCTTACGCTATTGGTGTGGCAGAGCCTACCTCTATCAGCATCGAGACCTTCGGTACCGGTAAGGTGTCTGAAGAAGTGCTGATCAAGTTAGTACGTCAACACTTTGAACTGCGCCCATACGGTTTAACGGCCATGCTAGATTTAGCACGTCCAATTTATCAAGCGACCGCCGCTTATGGCCACTTTGGTCGCAGCGAATTCCCATGGGAAGCAACTGATAAAGCCGAAATATTGCGCGCTGACGCGGGTCTATAGTCTTAATTCATTTCAATTTTTACACTTAAGACCCATGAAAAACCGCTACCCAGCGGTTTTTTTATGTCTGACATTTAGTTAGATTACAAATATGGCAAAATAAAAGCAGCATATACACAGACCATTAGAGTGCACAGACCCCATGACCGATAACGCCATCTTATTACAGCAACTTCAATCTTGTGCATGGGCAGCCAACGTAGGTCTGCCAGAGGAAACTGCAAAGACATACGGTACATTAGAGGAGATCGCCGCTTTTCTTGAATCCGATCCTGAAGCCTTTTTTGAAACACCTTACGAAATCCACTATGAAAGCCTGTGTGTAACAGACCATGACTTGGCAAATTCGTTAAAAACAAAGGCAGTAGTAAATGATGTGCATGCTTGGATTTCTGACAGCGAAGTCGATGAAATTTCTAAGTCAGCTTACCTCTCCACTTGGAAAATTATTCCCGTTGCAGAAATATGCGCGCTGACATCCGATGACGCTAATACGCTCGCAACACTGCTCCTAGCTGACGTTAAACTTTCAGCCTTTACGAGTGAACGCCTATCTTGGTATCTCTGTGGAAGAATCCCCTTTGGTTATATTGGTACTTACCCAAACGGGCAATGGCTCATTCTGTAGGCTTATACGCTAGCACCTTTAATTTTTCTGACTTCATCTAGGGTCTATTGAGCTTTCGAGGATGATTTTTAGACAGCATACCAATACTGATGCTAACCAATGCACGCAGGGAAACGCTATTTCATTTAATGAACAGCACAGGCCATGTTTATGATAAACCTGAACATAGACAAATATTCGAAGGCATTCTTTACCGCCTTCTAACAGGTATCCCTTAGCAAGATTTACCCAAAGAGTTGAGCCATTGGAGTACGGTCTTTAGACGGTTTTATTTATGCTCTAAAAAGACATTCAGGCCTATTTATTCAAAGCTTTAGCGAAAATGGCCGACACGGAATGGGTCTTTATTGATGGCTCGATAGTGCRGRCTCACCAGCACAGTGCAGGTGCACTGAGTAATGAGTAATGAGTAATGAGTAATGAGTAATGAGTAATGAGTAATGAGTAATGAGTAATGAGTAATGAGAGTTACCCTATTGTTTAATTGATAGTGGATACCTTTATCAAACGGGTAACTCTCATTTTTATCTATCGCCCATGAATATCAAATAATGACTAATGCACAGAGTATTAGTTTAGAAACGTACATTCATACCAACCCAGAAGTTACGGGCCTTATCTTTGTTATTGAAATCATCAACGTAAGATGCTGTGTATCCATTTTGGCCATTATCGTCAGAGACACAAGTGGTGCTAGTGTCACTACATTCGGTGAAGACAATATCGTATGAAGTAAAATCTTTATCAAACAAGTTATTTACTCGCATGTTGAAGGTGACAAACTCACTCGCCTGATAAGAACCACCAAGATGGAACACGTTATAACCCTTATAGTAAAGTGCAGCATCATTAATGATATCCCAAGAGCGATAACGTTTAGCACGGTATTCTGAGGTCAAGAATACGTTAAATGAGTCGGTCAACTCCCATTTTAATGTCGCGTTTGCCATATGCTTGGCACTGTTGCCGAGTGGACGACCTTGCTCTGCACCGCTTTTCTGCTCGCTATCTGTGTAGGTATAATTAGCATTTAACGTTAAGGCATCTAGAATTTCCCAACGTCCCGCGAGCTCAGCACCTTGAATAGTAACTTTATCTATGTTGACTGTTTTGCTACTGACTGCATAACCTAAATCAGCATATTCACCCGCATCGGAACATTCTATGCTCGTACCTTTACCACAGGGTTGTGAAGCAATCTTATCGTCAAAGTCATTTTTAAAGATAGTGACGTTAAAATTATGGCCATCTGGATGAGACCAATACAAGGCGACTTCGCTGGACACACTGGTTTCAGCTTCGAGATCTGGGTTACCAAATTGCGGTGAGGTTCCTTGGCCACCAAAGCCAACGACACCATCATACAATTGTGTGGTTTTAGGTGTTTTAAAACCTGTGCTCACCCCACCTTTTACTGTCCACTCATTATTAATGGTGTAAACACCGTATAGACGTGGGCTGAGTTGGTTGCCAAATATTTCATGATCATCATGACGTAAACCCGCAGTAACAGATAAATCAGAAGTCATGCTCCATGTATCTTCAGCAAAAACAGACCACATATTATGTTCTTGTACTGCACCCGGCGTACCTTCTTCCATACCAAATACACCGTCTTTCAACTCACCACGAATCACCTGTGCGCCCGTCACTGCGACATGATTTCCAGCAGCTTCAAATGGAATATCGAGTTTCATATCAAGCGTATATTGATTACTTGCCATTTCGCGTTTAGGTCTAGGCAGGAAAGTGGATTCAGCAATCGCTTTACGTTCGGCTTCAGTCATGCCGGTGTAATCCCCTTTACCATCAATCATCTGCAGTAGTAATACTCGCTCAGCAGTGGTAAATGGCAGTGTGCGGCCATTATTTTGTGTGTCGACATAGGATAGTGACACAAAGCTTGTACCAAAATCCCAAGCACCTTCATGGGTTAACGCCCAAGCATCACGGGTAAATTTTTGAGTCTCGCTGTAACCCGCTCGCGGATTTGAGCGTCTTGCCCATTCACCACCGCTGGCTAGACAAGCAGCCTCACGGGAACCTACGCCGCCTTTACAGAAGTTACTGGCAATCCAGAGACTATCGATATTATCAACAGTACCAAGCGGATACTCGCGTTCACCGTTATCATTGATCAGTGGTGTATTATCATAATCTTGAGATGAGGAATCTAAATCAAACCAAATTTTGTGATGTTCATTTAACGTCCAACTTAAACTACCACCTAACATATGATTTTCGTTATCGACGGTTTTACCGCCACCACCAAAACCGAGTGAACGAGTGCGTACTTCTCCATTAGGATAATCTACTGGTGCGTACTCTGGTGTAGACCCCATTCGATCATAGATACTGCCATGAATAGATAACCCAAGAACGCCTTTAATGAGGGGACCCATCACGCTGAAATCGGTAGTGATATCTTCACCATAGGCATCATTGGTTTGATGAGTTCGGCTGTGAGTGATAGAGCCAGACCATTCGTCGCCCACTTTTTTAGTGATGATGTTCACCACACCACCTAGAGCATCTGCACCGTATAACGTTGATGCTGGCCCACGAATAACTTCAATTCGATCAATAGCATCAAGTGGTGGTACATGACCAAATTGATTGCCACCAAAACTGTTTGGATAAATATCACCATGGTTATTCTGACGCTTACCATCGACAAGGATTAAGGTATAGTCAGATCCCATACCGCGTAGACTGATGGTACCTTGCCCTGTTTTATCACGGGTTTCACCAATATCAACCCCTTCCAAGTCACGCACTGCATCTAGGAGAGTGGTATAAGGTTTTATCATCAAATCTTCTTGGGTGATAACAGAAATACTGGCAGGTGCATCAACCAATTTCTGTTCATATCCAGAGGCAGTAACAACCATAACTTCCATTTTTCTGTCGGGAGCCTCTTCGGCTTGGACAAAATTACCCGCAAATACAGCGGTAATGGCAACTGCCAAGCAAGTTTGACGAAATAACATAAACCTCTCCTGTTTAGTAAACTTAGTTTACAAATGTAACCTATAAATGATTTCGCGAATGATAATGATTAACATTAGTGAGATCAATCAAAAGTTGAATACAACAGAAATAACATTTACGTTTATAAAGTAATCACATTCCAGAAAGAGTTTTTGACATGAACTTTGAAGTTATGAGTGAAGAAAATACCGCGATTGTGGATGCGCTGATAGACTGCGTTCGGCAATATAATGCTGGGCTGCTGGGCTCTTAGGACCCGAGAAATCAGTGCCTTTGACTGTCATAGCACGCGATGAAACTGGCAAGTTGATTGGTGGTGTGGGTGGACGGACTATCTATAAAAAACTTCTTAATCAATGTTGTCTGGGTTGATGACCAAACCAGAGGTACAGGGCTTGGGTGCAAACTCATGGCGCTTGCCGAAGCTGAGACGAAGCAACGGGGTTGCTTGGTCGCTCAAGTGAATACCTTATCGATTCAAGCCCCTGTATTTTATGAAAAACAAGGGTTTGAGATCATAGGTACAGTCACCACTACCCCTCAGCGCATCTTTCTGATGAAGAAGTATTGATCAAAAAAGCGATTGAGAAACTGGCTGAATAAGCGCACTTAGCAATGGTCGAAATGGGCGTTTTGCATGCACAGTAGACCAATCTGCTCTTGGGATAAAATGGCGCACTCTAGCGCCTTTTTCGTATTCGTGCGGCTGACTTGCGCATCGCTCAGTTGCGTTATCGTCGCAGAATAGGCATTGGTTCGGCCACAATCGAGCCAAATGTTCCCCACTTGTACCCAATAATGCTGCGCTTGCCCTGAATCGGAAACAAACTCGACTTCAAATCCCCTCGCCTCATATTCATGGTGAGCGCACTCAGATAGGACCAATCTCAAGTTGTCCCAAGCCGATAAATTGACTTCGGCATAGGCCGTTAATAGTGACTCAACAAATTGTACTTTCATGTATTTATCTCCGTTATTTAACCTGAACTCAGGTTATTTACACAGTAGAGATTGAATCCTTAATTTCTATCGTCGAACAACTAAGCTTGGGTCTTTGCCGCCATTAAATAATAATCCCTTGCCGAAACGGTGAAAAAATCCACCACCTGCATGTGCGCTTTACCAGAGTGAGCGGCAAAGGAACGTTCATTATCTTCAGCAATAAAGGTCAGCATATAGCTAAAATGCGGAGCAACTTGGCGACGAATTTCACGGACTAATGCCTCGAAAATCCCTTGCCCACGGTAGGCTTGCTGCACCCAAATCGGCCCGTATTGGCAAGAATTGGCCTTAGTTAATTTAGGTCCATCCCAATCGAGTTGCCCCAAACGATTCAACAAAGTGCGGTAAATGGGCCAATGTTCGAAAAATCCCCAACGGCCTGCAATCACATAACCGACGATCTGCTGCTCAACCAGTGCCACTACAATCCAATGGTGCAGCACTAATTCGCTCAGTTCACCGTGGGAAAAAGCTTGCCCTTGTAACCCCATACTGGCGGAAGCTAATTCATCATTAAGATGTTTTTTCTCTAGCATCGCTAAGAAATCAACATCTTGAGGTAAGGCTAGTCTAATTTTCACAGTATTCTCACAGCATTATTTCGGCTTTGGGCCCAATTTCAGCCCGCCAGTATACTCGGTTGGGTTAATAGGCACAGCTAGAACAGGGTATTATTTAGGGCTTTGATTTGCTAAATATCCTTTTATTTCGCAAACTTAATGGATATTTAGCCATAGTTAGGCGTTTGTATGTTGCCCGAAACCATTAATCCCAACTTGAGTTTACTTGATAGCGACAATCAACAAGTGAATCTCACTCGCTGGATGCACCAATGTGAGCTCATCAAAAGCTATTACAACGCCAACACAGTTTTCATATTCCAAAAAATCAGTGCAGGGTTTGAGATCATCGTCAGTTCAATCACTGAAACACCGCAATTTACCGCAGGCACTTTATATCCACCAGAACTCGAACTCTTCAAACAGATACAAAACAGCCAACCTGATGGTTTATATCAAAACCTCGGCAGCTTTATGTTAGAGGATTTACCAAGGGATTTTGATGGTATTCAGCATATTCTCTCACGTCCTATCGCTTGGCCGGATGGTAGCCAATTTGGTGCCCTGTGTGTACTCAACCCGCATATAACAGAGCCACTAGTCAATGCCGCTATGCTCGAACCATTTCAGATTTTACTGCAACAGGAATTATCTCTGCTGTGTCAGAACCATAGAATTGAATCCCTTTCGATGCGCGACCAAGAAACCGGCATGCTCAACCATTACGGCTTCTTGATGATGGCGCCAAGACAGCTCAATTTAGGCCGCCGCTTTGGTGCCCATGCAGGCATCATCTTCTTTGAATTACTGAGCACGGATAACACGCCCATCCCCCTCGAAGATAATCACCACAGGCTGTTAGGCAAGTTGATCCAAGATACGATAAGAACCGCTGACGTTGCCGCCCACTACAACAACACTCAATTTGTGGTACTGGCCTTTGTGGATGGTGAACGGGATGTTCTACATATTATGAAGCGAGTAGAAAAGCAGCTAGAACAACAAAACCATCAGCTTAAACTCGATGCGAGTTACAGTTTCTTCACTCCAGAATCCAGCGCTAAGCTTGCACCTATGATGGAACTCGCGCGGGGCAAACTCGATTCAATGCGCCCACCTGTACCACAAGCCGCAGACACACCAGTAGAACCCATCATTGACTCAAGCTTGTACGATAATCCAGCCGCAGATTCGGCAGAGCTTTGATTTAATGAAATTTAGGCTTAATTAGGCAGTACAAAATTACTTGGAATGCTCATCTTGGCGCTTCGCCCATTGGATAAACAGCACCACAGGATAGGGCGACATTAAGACCAACCCTAAACCAATCAGACTTGAGATCAATAACATGCCGCTTATCTCTAGACTCCATTGCGTCAACATATAAAACCCAAATCCACAAACTAGCATCAATACACCTAACCAATGTAAAAACTTCAACAAATTCAGAGTACTTTTAAATGAGCCTGTCATATAAACCCCTTTAGATCTTACGAAAAACTTGTCACACTATGGCCATAATCATGGAAAAAGGAACCGCAACGATGTTAAAAAAAACATTCATCTTAGGTGCATTACTCTTAGGCATCACAGCCTGCCAAAGTGCCGATATAGCCCCAAATGATACCATTCCATTAGAAGGCAACTGGCACATTGAAATGGTTCAAGGCCAACCGACTATCGATTACAGCCCAGCGCAAATCACCTTTGAGGCCGAAGGTAAATTACACGGCAACAACAGCTGCAATAACTTTTTCGGTCAATATACTCAGCAAGGCGAAGAGCTTAAGCTATCTCCTGCCGGTAGCACAATGAAAGCCTGCGTGGATGCCCTAATGCAGCAAGAGCACAAAGTGATGCAAGCTATGCCATTAGTTACCAAAGCAAAATTAGTGCAAGGCCGACTTACCTTACTTAACAGCGACGACAAGCCAGTGTTAGTGTTAAGCCAAATGAAGTAACCATAAAACTTGTCAGCATAAAAAAACCGCCAATGGCTAATGCCGTTCACTTAAGAGTGAACGGCATTTTTCTTTGGTCTAACCGGGAACTTGTTTTTGCTCATTTTAAGAACTCGTGGATATGCCCTTTCCCGTTTACCATCCAGCTTAAATTGCCGTGCATTTCGTTCTATATCCAATACGTCTCTCGGGACATTCCCCGGTGTTTGTGATGACAGTTGTGTCAACTTGAAGATGATATAACTCGCCGCATCTCGAAAACTCAGTTGATTGGGGTGGACC